>NZ_KB900626.1:3670666-3970666 GCF_000379125.1 Methylosinus sp. LW4
ACAGGCGGGCGCGGATCATGCGGCTCGTGACCTTGTCGCCCTCGGTGCCGGCGAGCGGCGAGTCGTTGACGAGGAAGGTCATGGAGAGGGTCGGCGGGTCGATCGGCTGCGCCTGCAGCGGCTCATTGACCTCGAGCGCGCAGAGCGTGTCGGCGACGTTGAACTTCTCGAGGCCGGCGATGGCGACGATGTCGCCCGCCTCGGCCTCGTCGATCGGCTGGCGCTCGATGCCGCGGAAGGCGAGAATCTTGGAGACGCGGCCCTGCTCGACGACCTTGCCGGAGCGGTCCAGCACCTTCACCGCCTGATTGGGCTTCACGCTGCCGGCGAAGACGCGGCCGGTGATGATGCGGCCGAGATAGGGGTTGGCCTCGAGCAGCGTGCCGAGAATGCGGAAGCCGCCTTCCTCGATCTTGGGCTCCGGCACATGCTTGATGACGAGATCGAATAGCGGGGCCATGCCGTCCTGCGGGCCGGTCGGCTCCTCGGCCATCCAGCCCTGCTTGGCGGAGCCGTAGATGATCGGGAAGTCGAGCTGCTCGTCGGTGGCGTCCAGCGCGGCGAAGAGGTCGAACACCTCATTCACCACCTCGCTGATGCGGGCGTCGGGCTTGTCCACCTTGTTGATGGCGACGATCGGCTTCAGGCCGATCTTCAGCGCCTTGCCGACGACGAATTTGGTCTGCGGCATCGGGCCTTCGGCCGCGTCCACCAGCACGATGGCGCCGTCCACCATGGAGAGGATGCGCTCCACCTCGCCGCCGAAATCGGCGTGGCCGGGGGTGTCGACGATATTGATGCGCGTGTCCTTCCAGGCGATGGAGGTCGCCTTGGCCATGATGGTGATGCCGCGCTCTTTCTCGAGATCGTTGCTGTCCATCACCCGCTCGGCGACCCGCTGATTCTCGCGGAAGGCGCCCGATTGCCGGAGCAGCTGGTCGACGAGCGTCGTCTTGCCGTGGTCGACGTGGGCGATGATGGCGATGTTGCGGAGCTTCATGAGATTAGGGCCGATCGGTTCGCGGGCGAAGCGCGGCCCGGCGCTCCTTTCGGGCGCGAGGCGGACCGCGGCTTTTTGCAGTGCGGCATCTCATACAGGAGCCCGACGCGAATGGGAAGCGTTGCGGCAAGGTTCGCCGCACGCCGGCCCCGCCCGCGGGCGGGAGCGGGGCGCGTCACGGCCCGGAGAAGCGCTCCGGCTGCGTCGCCCGGATGAAATCCCCGACCGAGGAGGACATTCCGACGCCGTAGGTCACGCCCGTGTCGATCCGCTCATAGACATTGTCGATCCCTCTCGGGGTCTCGATGGTGATCCAATTGACGGAATGGCTGCCGACTCCGGCGGTGGTGAAGCGGGACCAGCGGCCGAACTGCCAGACGGCCATCGGCTTTTCCGTGGTGAAATCGTTCCAGGGGCCATGGGTGGTGACGGAGCCCGAGGGCAGGGAGGGGAGCCCGACGCCGAGCCCGATGCCGACATAGACATACATGCAGGCGATATTATTGGTCGTGTCCCAGACGGTGAAAACGGCGAAGTCGACCAATGGCCCGCCACCGAGCTTGAGCCGCATGAATTTCGCCAGCCGCGAGGCATGAGCGGCGGAGATGGCCGTCACCATGGCGATTCGGAATTTCTGGCTGATCTTCGGCCGGGGCGGAACCTTCTTCGGCGGCCGCGGATCGGTTCGGAGCTTGGGCATGATCCAGAGCCGGACCGCCCGGTCGCGCTCGTCATCGAGCGCATGGGTCTGCGCCTCTTCCTCGCCGATGGCGTTGGGCTCGATTTGGCTCCCCTCGACGCCATGATCGAGGAGATAGGCCTGGACCGTCCCCACCCGGACCATGGAGGTCTCGATGTTCCAGTCATTGGTTCCGACGCGGCTCGCCGAGCCGGTCATCCAGACGAATCCGTGATTTTGCGCCAGAAGCGGGACGACGCGCTCGGCCAGAAACTTCTGGTGCTCCGTCTTCAGCGGACGAAACTTGCGCTTGTCGAAATCGTCGAAGTCGAAATTATAGAGCAGGGCCTTCAACATGCCGGCGCCGCTGAACATCGGGTCGATCTCGACCTTGCCGGGACCCGTGGGTCGAAACATCGCGCGCTCCATTCGATCGTGAAAAAAGATTTGCGCGGGAAAAATGCCGCGCCACGGTCGAATTATGCTTCGAGAGCGTGCCCGATCTGTGCGCTGGCGCACAGATGTTGCGCTATTCCGCGATGCGAATGCTCTTGAACGGCGTCACCGAGCCCTCGCTCTTCGTCTCGCAGAGCGTGCGGCGGCGCTCCTGTATCGCGAGCCGCGCCTGGTCCAGCGCCAGCGAGACGACATGCAGCGCCGTTCCGTCCATATTGCGCAGGCGCAGATCGGCGACGGAGCTGACCAGCGCCTGGTCCAGCTCGCGCTCATAGCTGTCGAGCTCGGCGAAGTCCTGGGCGGCGCGGGCGGCGGGCAGAATCTCGAGCAGGCGCTCGATCAGCTGCTCGGATTGCTCATGCGTCTTCGTCCTCATGCGGCTGGCCAGCGCCGCGGCGGCCGAGCCGAGCAGCGACGCCAGCATCGCGCCGAGATAGATGAAGTCGCTGTATTTGTCGAAGAATCCGCGCTCGTTGCCGTCGATGAAGTCGATCGCGCCCTGATGCGCCGGGACCGCCGCATTCTTGTCGGTCGAGGGCGCCTCGATATTATTGGCGATCGGCGCGAGCGCGGCGATGGTCGATCTATGGGTGAGGAACTGGCGGGTCGCCTCCCCGGCGACGCTCGCCGGGATCGAGGCGCGCGCGACCAGGAGGACGGCGACGCTGGTCGTCTCCAGCGCCTTGTCCGGGCGCGGCGGGTCGCCGCCGAAGGCTCCATGGACGATCTCGGTCGATTCGAGGGTCGGATAACGCTTGGCGATGGCCTGAGCTTCCGACACGGGCAGGAAGACCGGCGGCTTGCCGGCGCCGGCGACGATCTGGTGAATGATCTCGCTCGCCGAGCCGATCTGCGGGACGGCCACCAGAAATACGGCGTCTACCTTGCGCGCCTTCAGCGCCGCCTCGACCTCCGCCGGCTGCAGCGTGACTGTCGCAAATCCTTGTTCGGGAATGTCATATTGAGCCAGGATTGTCTCGAGCAGCCGGACATTGCCGCGGCCGCTGACGATCTCCTGGACGACGCCGATCTTCTTGCCGCGCAGATCGGCGACGCGCTTGATCTTGGAGCCGCTCGGCGCGACCAGCACGGCGGCGTTGCGATGCAGGACGACGATGGCCTGCGCGGAAGGCGGCAGCGCGTCGCTGCGCGCCACGGCGAGATCGACCGAGCCCTGCTCGAGCGCGGCCGCCGCGGCGGCGGAGTCTGCGACCGGCACGACCTTCAGCCGCACCGGCTCGTGCTGATGCGAGAACGCCTGCGCCGCCGCGGTGAGCAGGCGGTAGTCCTGCGCGCCCTGGGCGACGGCGACGCGCAGCTCGGTCGGGCGATTGTAGAGATACAGCGCAGTCGCCGCCCCGCCGACGAGGGCGAGGCAGACGATCAGCGCCGCGAGAATGGTTCGCAGCATGGGATCGGCCTCGGGTTCGAAACCGAGCTTCCTCATATAGTGCGACCGTTTCTCGATTTATCGAAGGCGAAGTCGTGGAGGCGGGAGCGTTTCTGGTCCCGGGCGTTTCCGGCCCGTGTCCGGCCGGAAACGCTTCTTTCTCGGCTCGGCCTCAAGGCTTCGCTTTCGCGCCGCGGGCGCCGCGCTTGGCCAGCGTGCGCAGGCGCAGCGCGTTGAGCTTGATGAAGCCCTCGGCGTCGCGATGGTCATAGGCCACCGCGCCCTCCTCGAAGGTGACGAGCTCCTTGTCGTAGAGCGAATAGGGGCTCTCGCGGCCGACGACATGGACGGAGCCCTTGTAGAGCTTCAGCCGCACGCGGCCGGTGACGAGCTCCTGGCTCTTGTCGATCAAGGCCTGCAGCATCTCGCGCTCCGGCGCGAACCAGAAGCCGTTGTAGATCAGCTCGGCGTATTTCGGCATGATCTCGTCTTTCAGATGCGCCGCGCCGCGGTCCAGCGTCACGCTCTCTATGCCGCGATGGGCGATGAGCAGAATGGCGCCGCCGGGCGTCTCGTACATGCCGCGCGACTTGATGCCGACGAAGCGGTTCTCGACGAGATCGAGCCGGCCTATGCCATGGGCGCGGCCGAGCTCGTTGAGCTTGGCCAGCAGCGCGGCCGGCGTGAGCGCCGCGCCATCGACGGCGACGGCGTCGCCCTTCTCGAAATCGACGGTGACATATTGCGGGACGTCCGGCGCCTTCTCGGGATCGATGGTGCGAGAATAGACATAATCCGGCACTTCCTCCGCCGGATCCTCGAGCACCTTGCCCTCCGAAGAGGTGTGCAGAAGATTGGCGTCGACCGAGAAGGGCGCGTCGCCGCGCTTGTCCTTGGCGATCGGAATCTGGTTCTTCTCGGCGAAATCGATGAGCGCGGTGCGGGAGGTCAGGTCCCATTCGCGCCAGGGGGCGATGACCGTGATGTCCGGCTCCAGCGCGTAATAGCCGAGCTCGAAGCGGACCTGGTCGTTGCCCTTGCCGGTGGCGCCGTGGCAGACGGCGTCGGCGCCGAGCCGGCGGGCGATTTCGATCTGCTTCTTGGCGATGAGCGGGCGGGCGATCGACGTTCCGAGCAGATAGAGCCCCTCATATTGGGCGTTGGCGCGGAACATGGGGAAGACGAAATCGCGGACGAACTCCTCGCGCAAATCCTCGATGAAGATGTGCTCGGGCTTGACGCCCAGCAGCTCGGCCTTGGCGCGGGCGGGCTCCAATTCCTCGCCCTGGCCGAGATCGGCGGTGAAGGTCACCACCTCGCAGCCATAGGTCGTCTGCAGCCATTTGAGGATGATCGAGGTGTCGAGGCCGCCGGAATAGGCGAGAACGACGCGTTTGATGTCTTTCTTGGAGCGGGTCATTCGAGATTCTTCTTTCGGCGCCGCCTCGCGCGGGCGCGCATCGCGCCGCGACTATAGAGGCGCGCCGCGCGCGCGCAAGCCGGCGCGGGCGCTCTCGTCAGGACGGCCGCGGCGCGCTACAATGCGCCATGACCATCAAGCGAGCGGCGCCGGGGACGACGGCGCGGGGCCTCACGCCGGCGCGCCGCGCCGCGCTGGACATTCTCACCAAGGCGAACCGGCCGGTCGGCGCCTATGAGATGATCGATCTTCTCGCCGACGAGAGCGGCAAGCGCCCGGCGCCCATCTCGGTCTATCGGGCGCTCGGCTATCTTCTGGACCAGGGCCTCGCGCATCGGCTGGCCTCCCGCAACGCTTTCGTCGTCTGCGGCCATGCGCATGAGGCCGGCGAGCCGGTGATCTTCCTCATTTGCGACGAATGCGGCGAGGTGAGCGAGGCGACGAGCCCGGAGCTGACGCGCGGCCTCGCCGGCCTCACCGCGGCGGCCGGCTTCCAGCCGCGCACGCGCGTCGTCGAGATCGCGGGCCTGTGCGGACGCTGCGCCGCGGCGGAGGGGAAAGCGGGCTGAGCCGCTCCTTCTCGAGAACTTTACCATCGGGAAAAGGATTGGTGTCGACGCGGCCGCCGAACTTCGCCAATATCAGCGATCGCGCCCCAGTTGTTATCGACGGCCCGTGTGGAGCGGGGATCGGCGCCAGAGTGATGTCGACTCCCTCGACGAAGAGGGAATCGCAACCGTTACGTCTACCCTGAGCAGACAATGATGCTCATATGACAGGAGACGAGCTTCCCGCCGCGACCGGCACAAACCTTGCCTCGAATGCCCTGAGCTCGGTCTTTTGGCCATCGACAGGGGTGGGGCGGTCGACGGCGAAGACGAGAGGGCGGCCGATGGATTTCGAGCCGTCTCGGGAATCGTGAGCCATAGCGCTCCAGCGACAGGTGCCCCATGACGAACTCCGACGTTTTTGCGGATTTTGCGAGGTCCTACAGAGGCAGAAGAGCCGTCGAGATGACGCTCTCCGAATACCTCGATCTATGCCGCGAGAATCCGAAGACCTATGCGAGCGCAGCGGAGCGCATTCTCGACGCGATCGGCGAGCCGGAGCTGATCGACACATCGCGCGACCCGAGGCTCGGCCGCATCTTCATGAACCGCACCATCCGCGTCTATCCGGCCTTCGCCGAATTCTTCGGGATGGAGGAGACGATCGAGCGGATCGTCAGCTTCTTCCGCCATGCCGCGCAGGGGCTCGAGGAGCGCAAGCAGATCCTCTATCTGCTCGGCCCGGTCGGCGGCGGCAAATCCTCCCTCGCCGAGCGCCTGAAGGCGCTGATGGAGATCGATCCGATCTATGTGCTCAAGGCCGGCGAGGAGCTGTCGCCCGTCTTCGAGAGCCCGCTCGGCCTCTTCGATCCGGCGACGGCGGGCGACATGCTCGAGCAGCGCTACGGCATTCCGCGCCGGCGCCTCAACGGGCTGATGAGCCCCTGGTGCCTCAAGCGTCTCGACGAGTTCGGCGGCGACATCACCAAATTCAGCGTGGTGAAGATCACGCCCTCGCGCCTGCGCCAGATCGCCATCGCCAAGACCGAGCCGGGCGACGAGAATAATCAGGACATTTCCTCGCTCGTCGGCAAGGTGGATATTCGCAAGCTCGAGAATCTCGCGCAGGCGGACCCGGACGCCTACAGCTATTCCGGCGGCCTCAACCGCGCCAATCAGGGCCTTCTCGAATTTGTCGAGATGTTCAAGGCGCCGATCAAGATGCTGCATCCTCTGCTGACGGCGACGCAGGAGGGAAATTACATCGGCACCGAGAATATCGGCGCAATTCCCTTCTCCGGCATCGTCATGGCCCATTCCAACGAGGCGGAGTGGCAGAGCTTCAAGAACAATCGCAACAATGAGGCCTTCATCGATCGCATCTATGTGATCAAGGTGCCTTATTGCCTGCGGGTGACGGAAGAGCAGCATATCTACGAGAAGCTGCTGCGCGGCTCCGAGCTGGCCGAGGCGAGCTGCGCCCCGAGCACGCTGGAGATGCTCGCCCGCTTCATCGTGCTCTCGCGCCTGAAGCCGCATGAGAACTCCAATCTCTTCTCCAAGATGCGCGTCTATGACGGCGAGAGCCTGCGCGAGGTGGACCCGCGCGCGCGCAGCATGCTCGAGTATAAGGACGCCGCCGGCGTCGACGAGGGCATGGACGGCTGCTCGACGCGCTTCGCCTTCAAGGTGCTGGCGGCGACCTTCAATCACGATACGGTCGAGGTCGCGGCCGACCCGGTGCATCTCATGTATGTGCTGGAGCAGTCGCTGCGCCGCGAGCAGATGCCGCCGGAGATCGAGAAGCGCTATCTCGAGTTCATCAAGGCCGAGCTCGCGCCGCGTTACGCAGAATTCATCGGCCATGAGATTCAGAAAGCCTATCTAGAGTCCTATCAGGATTACGGACAGAATCTCTTCGACCGTTATATCGACTATGCCGACGCCTGGATCGAGGATCAGGATTTCAAGGACCCGGACACGGGACAGCTGCTGGACCGCGACCTTTTGAACCAGGAGCTGACCAAGATCGAGAAGCCCGCGGGCATCGCCAATCCCAAGGACTTCCGCAATGAGGTGGTGAAGTTCGCGCTGCGCTGGCGCGCGGCCAACGAGGGGCGCAATCCCTCCTGGGCGAGCTATGAGAAAATCCGCGACGTTATCGAGCGGCGCATGTTCTCCCAGGTGGAGGAGCTGCTGCCGGTCATTTCATTCGGATCGAAAAAAGACACCCAGACAGAAAAAAAACATGCAGAATTCGTAAGCCGCATGATGGCCCGCGGCTATACGGAGCGTCAGGTGCGCCGTCTGGTCGAGTGGTACATGCGCGTAAAACAGGCCGGCTGATCGTAAGGCGAGCCGGCGAAGAACGGGTGATGGAACGATGCACATCGTCGATCGTCGGTTGAATCCCGGAGGCAAGAGCTTCGCGAACCGTCAGCGCTTTTTGCGCCGCGCCAAGGATATGGTGGAGAAGGCGGTTCGCGAGGCGAGCAAGGACCGAGCGATCGGCGATCTCGAGAGCCCCGGAGAGATTTCCATTCCCTCCGAGGGCACGCGCGAGCCCACATTCCGCCACACGCAGGGCTCGCGGCGCGATCTCGTGCTGCCCGGCAATAAGGATTATGTCGAGGGCGATCTCATCGAGCGTCCGCGCGGCGAAGGCGAGGGCGAAGGCGGCGGCGGCCAGGTCGGCCGCGGCGATGGGCAGGAGGACGCCTTCCGCTTCATCCTCTCGCGTGACGAATTTCTGAGCATATTCCTGGACGATCTCGAGCTGCCCGATCTCGCCAAAAGGCGCGTCGCGCAGACGGAGAAGGAAGGTCTGCGCCGCGCCGGCTACACCACCACCGGCACGCCGGCCAATCTCGCGCTGCATCGCACGCTGCAAACGTCGCTCTCGCGGCGCATCGCGTTGAAGCGGCCCAAGCAATCGACGGTCGACGATCTCGAGCGCCGCCTCGCGGAGGCGCAGAGCCGCGACGACGCCGAATCCGAGCGCCTCGCCGCCGAGCTCGAGGCGCTGCGCAACAAGAGGTCGCGCATCTCCTATCTCGATCCGATCGATCTGCGCTATCGCCGCTTCGAGCGTTTTCCGAAGCCGGTGACGCAGGCGGTGATGTTCTGCCTCATGGACGTCTCCGGCTCCATGACCGAGCATATGAAGGATCTCGCCAAGCGCTTCTTCATGCTGCTGCATGTGTTTTTGACGCGGCGCTACAAGCGCGTGGAAATCGTCTTCATCCGCCATACGGATCGCGCCGGCGAGGTGGACGAGGACACATTCTTCCGCTCCGCCGAGACCGGCGGCACGATGGTCTCCTCCGCTCTGCAGGAGATGCTGAAGGTCATTCGCGAACGCTACGATCCGGGCGTGTGGAACATCTACGCCGCGCAGGCCTCGGACGGCGACAATCTCTCCAGCGACAATCCGCAGACGCGCGAGCTGCTGCAGAATCACATTCTGCCGCTGTGCCAATATTTCGCCTATGTGGAAGTGAGCGGGCCGAATACCGAGACGCATGGCTATGTGCCGCATCACGGCCAGAGCTCGCTATGGCTCACCTATGCCGCGCTGCAAAAGGAAAATGAGAAATTCCAGATGCGTCGCGTCTCCCGGCGCGAGCATATCTATTCCGTGTTCCGGCAATTGTTCCAACGGCGCGCGGCCAAGACGGCGGAGGTCGGCTGATGCGCGGCGAGCTGCTCTATGAAGGCAAGGATTGGGATTTCGGCACGATCCAGCGCATCCACGATGCGGTCGCGGGCATTGCGCACAAGGAGCTCGGGCTCGATACATTCGCCAATCAGATCGAGATCATCACCGCCGAGCAGATGCTCGACGCCTACGCCTCGACCGGCATGCCGCTCTTCTACAAGCATTGGTCGTTCGGCAAGCGCTTCGCCCAGCACGAGGGCATTTATCGCATGGGGCTGCAAGGCCTCGCCTATGAGATCGTCATCAACGCCGATCCCTGCATCAGCTACATAATGGAGGAGAATTCCGCCACTATGCAGACGCTGGTGATCGCGCACGCCGCCTTCGGCCACAATCATTTCTTCAAGCATAATTACCAGTTCCGGCAATGGACCGATCCAGAAGGGATTCTGGATTATCTCTCCTTCGCCAAGGCCTATATCGCCAATTGCGAGGAGCGCTACGGCCATGCCGAGGTGGAGCGCCTGCTCGACGCCGCTCATGCGCTGATGCCGCAAGGCATAGACCGCTATCCGCGCAAGCGTCCGCTCAATCTCCATATGGAGGAGAAGCGCGAGCAGGATCGCAAGGAGGAGCGCGAGCGCGTCTATGACGATCTGTGGCGCACCGTCCCCGGCCGCGCGCATGGCGCGAAGCAATTGGCCGGCGACAAGCGCCGCGCCCTGCTCGGCCTGCCGCAAGAGAACATCCTCTACTTTTTGGAGAAGGCCGCGCCGCGTCTGAGACCCTGGCAGCGCGAGGTGCTGCGCATCGTGCGGCTCATCGCGCAATATTTCTATCCGCAGCAGCAGACCAAGGTGATGAACGAGGGCTGCGCCACCTATTGCCATTATCGGCTGCTGGGTCGTCTGCACGAGACCGGGCGGATCGACGACGGCAGCTTCCTCGAGTTCCTCACCTCGCACACCAACGCCACGCGGCAGCCCTTCTACGACAGCCCGTCCTATAATGGCGTCAACCCTTATGCGCTCGGCTTCGATATGATGCGCGACATAGAACGCATCGTGCGCGAGCCGACCGAGGAGGACCGCTATTGGTTCCCCGAGATCGCCGGAACCGGCGATGCGATGGAGGTGCTGCGCCATGTCTGGGCGAATTACCGCGACGACAGCTTCATCGCGCAATTCCTGAGCCCGCGGCTCATTCGCAATTGGCGGCTGTTCCATGTCGTCGACGATCGCGAGCAGCCGCATCTCGAAGTGTCGTCGATCCACAATGAGCGCGGCTATCGTGATCTGCGCCGCAGCCTCGCGGCGCAATATGACGTCGGCGGCTATGCGCCGGACATTCAGATCGTCGATGTCGATCTCGCCGGCAATCGCAAGCTCGTGCTGCATCATCGCGTGCGCGACGGCAAGATGCTGGAGCTGACCAACGCCGCAATGGTGCTCGGCCATCTCGCCAATCTCTGGGGCTATGAGGTGCTGCTGCAGGAGATCGACGCCGGCACGGAGCAGGTGCTGAAAGAGCATATGGTGCGGCCGGAGGCGGGGTAACGCGGCGTCTCGCCTCTGCGGCCGTCATTGCGAGCGAAGCGAAGCAATGCAGAGCCGCCCTGCGGCCCCTGGATCGCTTCGTCGCTGCGCTCCTCGCGATGACGCCCCGAAAGAAATGTGGCGGACCTCATCCCGTCTCCCGGCTTCCATTTCCGGCGAGACTGTGCGACGGCTGCGCGAACGCTTCGCCTCACGCATGCCGCAAGAATGACCATCAAGCGCAAATACCACCATGGCGCCCTCAAGGAGGCGCTGGTCGAGGCTGCGCTCGAGCTGCTGGCGGAAGGCGGGCCGGCCAATCTCAGCCTCGGCGAGGCGGCCAAGCGCGTCGGCGTCACGGCGGCGGCGCCCTATCGCCATTTCGCCAGCCGGGAGGATTTGCTGAACGAGGTCGCCCGGCGCGGCTTCCTCTCCTTCGGCTCGGCGTTGGAAAAAGCCTGGGACGAAGGACGGCCGGAGGCGGCGGCCGCCATGTGGCGCATGTGCGCCGCCTATCTCGCCTTTGCGCGTGAGGAGCCGGGCCTCTACGCCGCAATGTTCGGCTCGGCGGCGACGCTGGCGAGCGAGCCCTCCGCCGACGCCGCCGATCATGCGCTGGATATTTTGTGGCGCTCTGTGGTGGCTTTTCTGCAGCAGCGGGGCGTTCCGGCGCAGGGCGCGCGCAAGCTGGCGCTGCAGCTCTGGGCGCTCTCCCATGGCGTCGCCATGCTGACCATCTCCGGCCATCTCGACGCCGCCAAGGGGCTTGATCCCGTCCCCGTGCTCGACTCCGCCGCGCGCAATCTCATGGAGTCCGCCGTCCGCCGCGCGGAGACCTCCTCCGTTTAAGTCTCCGCCCGCCGCGCGAGACGGGCGGAGCGCTCCTTCAGCGCGTCATAGATCGGCTCGTTGCGGCAGACGGCGGCGATGGCCATGGCCGCGAAGCAGGCCGCCAGCATGGGCAGCAAAAGCTCGGAATTATCGGTCATCTCGGTGATGAGGATCATGCCGGTGAGCGGCGCGCGGACCACGGCGGCGAAAAACGAGGCCATGCCGATGAGCGCGAATTTCATTCCCATGGTCAGCCCGTCCTCGCCCGGAATCATGAGGCCGAAGAAGAGCCCGATCTCGGCCCCGAGCGCCAGCAGCGGCGCGAACAGGCCGCCCGGCGTCCCCGCCGCATAGGAGACGACGCCGAGCGCGAAACGCAGCGCGAAGACCAGCGGCAGCACGTCGAGCGCATAGGCGCCGTCGAGCGTCTTTTGCGTGAGATTATCGCCGCCGCCGACGAGATCGGGCGCGAGAAAGCCGATGGCGCCGACGCCGGCGCCGACCAGGGCGGCCTTCGCCTCCGCCGGCAAGGGCGAGCGATCGGCGAAGTCCAGCGCGCGGAGAATGGCGCGATTATAGGCGAGGCTGGCGAGCCCCATGGCGGCGCCGAGCGCGAGGCCGAGCGGAACGTCGAGCGGCCCGACAGGATAATGCGTCGCGACGCGTAATTCCGGCTCCGGCCCGAGCAGCAGCCGCACGACCGATATGGCGCCGACCGAAGCGCCGAGCGCTATGGTCGCATGGCGCATGTCGAAGCGGCGAAGCAATTCTTCGAGCACGAAGGCCGCGCCGGCGAGCGGCGCGTTGAAGGCGGCGGCGAGCCCGGCTCCGGCGCCGGCGGCGAGCAGCGATTGCTGGTCGCGCCAATCATAGCGCAAATAGCGGCCGAACTGATGCGCGAGCGTCGCCCCCATCTGCACCGACGGCCCCTCGCGGCCGAGCGCGAGGCCGGCGCCCATCGCCAGCACGCCGCCGATGAATTTCACCGGCAGCAGCAGCGGCGGGGAGGGCGGCTCGCTGCCGTCGATCACCGATTCGACATGCGGAATGCCGCTTCCCACCGCCGCCGGGACGAAACGGCGCACGAGATAGGCCGCGAGCCCCGCGGCAAGCGCCGCGCCGGCGACCATGATGGCGAGGCCCAGAACCGGGCGCTCCGCGAACTGGTCGGGAATGGCCATTCTCATGCGCCCGGCGGCGTCGAGCACGAGGCGGAACACGCCGCAGAGCGCGCCGACGGCGACCCCCGCCAGCAGCGAGACGGCGCCGAGCGAAAAGAGGCCGCGCAGCTCGGACGGCGGCTCGGGCGTCTCCTCGGCGGGGGCGGCGTCGGCGATATGGGATTCGATCACGACATCGCTGGTCTCGCCGAGCAGCAGCAGGCGCTCCGCTCCAGCGACGCCGACCAGCGCCAGGCGGCGCGAGCGGCCGAGCGCCAGCGCGACCGAGGCGGCGCGCGCGCGGCCCTTGCGCCTGCGGCGGCCGAAGGCGAGACGGAACAGAAAAGGCAGCGCCCCGGCGCCGATGAGCGTCGCCAGAGCGAGGAGCGCGCTTGCGTCCACGTCGGAGAAGTCGGTCATGGAAACGATTCGCGAGAAAGGTCGCGCGCAGGATAGCGCGCCGCGGCGCGAGAGACGAAATCAGCGGCGACGCGCACGGGAGGCGGAATCTTCGGCGGGCCCCTTGCGAAACAACAATGTTAATGTATGTTACATTCACATTGCGGCGGCGGCGCGCGGATCCACCGCGCGCGCCCGCGATGAGCGAAGGAACTGGAGAGTCCGAACATGGGCTGTCATCGTCACTCCCGCACTGGTCACGAATCTCACTATCGCTTCGGAGACGGCGGACGGCCCTGGAAGCCGCTCGAGCTGCTGGCGATGGTTCTGGGCTTCATCGTCTTCTGGCCGATCGGCCTCGCCATCGTTCTCTTCAAGGTGTGGCAGCGGAAGATGGGCTATGAGGGCGATCTCTTCGCCTTCGCGCAGGAGCGCGCGGCCGACGTCCAGGCCCGCTGGAAGGAGGCGACCGGCCAGCCCGGCCCCACCGGCGGCTGGCGTGGTCCGGGCTTCATGCGCTCCTCGGGCAATGTCGCTTTCGACGATTGGCGCGAGAGCGAGCTCGCCCGCCTCGAGGAGGAACGCCGCAAGCTCGCCGAGGCGGAGCGCGAGTTCGCCGAGCATATAGACGAGCTGCGCCGCGCGCGCGATCGCGCGGAATTCGAATCCTTCATGCGCGCGCGCCGGGACCGCGGCGAGCCGCAGAGCTGATCCAAATGCGAGAAGGGCGCGTCCCGCGGGACGCGCCCTTTTTTGTTACTTGCAGCTCGTCAGCGGATCGACGCAATAAGCGACATTCTTCCAGCTGAAGACGCTGGGCGTGCGCGCGTCGATCGTCAGCCGCAGCCATTCGCCGGGCGCATTGGTCGAGCCCTGGACGGTGATGCGCGTGAGATTGGCCGCCGCCGCCGCATTGTGAATCTTGCCGGTCGCGCTCGACGGATCGGCGAGCGGACGATCCGATCCATAAAGATGTGAATCGCCGTTGATGAGCAGCACCGGACGACGGAAGCGCACGGCCTGGTTCGCCAGCTCGCGCACGAAGCCGGTGTAGCGATCGAGCCCGTCGCCGCCCGCCGCCAGCGCGGCCGGGTCCCACATATCCGCCTGCAGGCCGATCACCACAGCGGCCGCATGCTCGCGCTCGGCGAGATTGAAGGCGGCTTGCAGCCAGCGAATATCGGCGTCGGTGCGGGCGGCGATCTCCGCCTCGCGCGCGGTCTTGTCCTCCACGCTGCTCCAGGGCAGGCCGTCATTGTCCGAGCCCGGCATGTTCACCGTCACGAAGACGGTCCGCGCATCCATCCAGATCATATTCTCGACGAATTGCGCATCGGCGGGATAGGAGGGCGAGAAATATTTCGCCTGGCTGTAGACCTCCATGTCGTGGAGGCCGAGCGTCCAGCCCGGCCGCGCGAAGAACAGGCTGCGCACGGCGGCCAGCTCCTGCAGCGGCTTGCCGGAGGACGACTCCTTCGACTTGTGGCAGTCGGTCCATTCATTGTCGCCCGGCGTGTAGACGACCGGCGATTTGAACTTTTGGAAGGCCGCGAAAATCTGCTGATTCCAGCCGGGATTGGACGCCGCGATCGGCGGCAGCGTTCCGGCGCTGGTGCAAGGCATGCTGCCGGAATGAATGTCGCCGACATGCATCACCAGGCTCACCTCGGGATCGGAATTGACCGAGTCGAGCAGCAGATTGGCGTTGTTCAGAAGGTTGAGATTATAGGGCCAGTCGCCGAACACGGCGATCGTGGTCTTTTGCTCGTGGCGCGGCTCCAGCCGCCGCTCCAGGCCGCGCTCATCGGCGTCCGCGGAGACGCCGCTCGCGAGAACAGTCGCCAAAAGCGCTATCGAAAATCGTCTTGCGCGCATGAAAAATCCCCCAGCCTCGGCCGAGCGCGAAGTTGCGCTCTGGCTTCAGCCGGCCCGATTACGACGCGCGCATGACGGTGGAATGTCGCTCGCTGCGGCCGGATTCGCGCGGGCCGAGGGTTTCGCGCCAACGTCCGAGAAGCGTTGACGTTAACCACATTTCTCGACGCCGCGTTAACGCTCCGCCGTCATTGTCGCGGCATGGCTCGCCGCATAACGCCATTGCTGCTCCTCGCCCTCGCGCCGCTCGCGGCGGCGGGGCTGTCGGGCTGCGGATTCATGGCCAAGCCGCAGCGCCCGGCCTGGCGCGCTAACGCCGAGAACGCCTGCCTCGCCGAAAAGCGCGTGCAGCCCACCGCCTATGTGCAATTCGCGCCGGAGATCGACGGCCCGGGCATTTGCGGAATGACGCGGCCGCTGAAGGTGACGGCGCTGCAGGGCGGCGCGGTGACGTTCAACGCGCGGGCGACGCTCGACTGCTCCATGGTGGCCGAGCTCGACCAATGGCTCGCCGATGTGGTGCAGCCTTCGGCCATGGCGCGCTTCGGCCAGCCGGTGGCGCAGATCAACTCCATGGGCTCCTATTCCTGCCGCGGCATGAACGCTCAGGCGGGCGCGCCGCTCTCGGAACATTCCTTCGGCAATGCGCTCGATATCGGCGGCTTCGTGCTCGCCGACGGGCGCGAGATTTCCATCGTGCGCGATTGGACGCGCGGCGAGCAGCAGGTGAAGGATTTTCTCGCCGAGGTGCATGGCGGCTCCTGCCGGCATTTCACCACTGTGCTGTCGCCCGGCTCCAACGCCTTTCACTACAATCATATTCATGTCGATCTCGCTATGCATGGCCGCAATGGCGATCGGCATATTTGCAAGCCGGTCCCGCGCGACGTCGCGCCGCCGCCGGGCCAGGACCCGCAGCTCGTCGCCCATGGGCCGGACGACGACGATGTCGACACGCCCGGCGCTCAGCCGCCGCTCGCCGCCTTTCAGGCGCAGGCCTCGCGCAGCGTCAATGACAGCCTGATCCTCGCCGCGCCCATGCCGCCCGTGCGGCCGAAGCCATCGGCGCTCTCGCCCGAAGGCGCGCCGAAGGATTGGGACGTCACCTCCAGCATCCGCCCGCATCGCTGATCCGCTCGCGGTTGCGCGGGGCGAATGGTCGGCGGCATGATATCGAGCTGATAGAAAATAGCGCATCAGAGCGAGCCGGCGGCGCAGAAGAAATTCTTCGTCGATGGCGCACTCTTCGACGAGATGCAGAAGCCTTGACGCGAGAGCGGCGGACGCTGAAGTCCGCCGCGCTTCTTTGCGTCAGTGGGCGGCGACGCTCGCCTGGCCTTGCAGCTTGCGCAGCAGCTTTTGCGTCACCTCGCCGGTGACGGGAAGGCGATTGTCGCGCTCATATTTCTCGATCGCCTGTCTGGTCGCGCCGCCCATCTTGCCATCCGCATGCAGCGCATAGCCGAGCTTGGCGAGCGCGCGCTGCGTCGCCTGCACAGTCTTGTCGGCTTCGTCCGCCTTGGGCGCGTCCTTATGCGCATTGCCGAGCAGCGCGCCGATCGCGTCGCGCTTCTCGCTGCGCGCCGGCTCCGGCTTCGCGACGGGCTTGGGCGCCGCCGCATGGACGACGGGCGCCGGCTGGATGGATTGCGGCTGGGCGGGCGCCGCCGCGGTCGGACGCGCGGGCGGCGTCGGCGCCTCGGCCGCAGCGCGCGGCTCGGGGGCGCGTGGCTCGGGCGCGAAGGCGCGGAACAGCGGCGCCGGATGGCGGCCGTCCTGGAAATAGAGCGCGTTCAGCGGCACGCCGATCGCCGTCGCGCCGGCGAGGCTGAGAAAGACGATGCCGCGCCGACGTCCGCCGAACAGCTTGGTCAGCGCGCCTTTTTTCTTGGCCTTGGCCTTGTCCTTGGCGCCGCGGCCGCGCCGCTGCGTCTCGCCGCGATCCTCGTCGCGGAGCAGAAAATCATGATTTGTGCCGGCGAGAGCTTCACGCAATTTTCTTCACCCTGTCTTCGGCGGCCTCGAGCTCCTCGGCGGGACGGATGACGCCGCGGCGGGCGATCGTCTCGATCCTGGCGAGAGCGGGGGCCTTGTTCTGAAAGGGACGGCAATCGAGGGGCAGGCGCACGGTGACGCTGGTGCCGCTGCGCGGCGCGCTCTCCACCGCAATGGTTCCGCCATGCAGGCCGACGAGGCCGCGCACCACGGAGAGGCCGAGGCCGGTGCCTTCATAGGCGCGATCATGGCTGGCGCTGGCTTGGAAGAAAGGATCGCCGAGCCGGCCGAGATCGGCGGCGGAAATGCCGATGCCGCTGTCCGTGACGGAGAGCGCGAGGCAATTGCCGTCAGGATAGAGACGAATGCGCACGCGGCCGTTGGCGGGCGTGAACTTCACCGCGTTGGAGAGCAGATTGATGATGATCTGCTTGCAGGCGCGCTTGTCGCCGACGATGTCCTCGAGACGCTCGGTATAATCGCGCGAGAGCGTCACCTGACCCTGCTCGGCCTTCAGCTGCATCATGCTCACGCATTGATCGACGAGCTCGGGCAGAGAGAAGGGCTCGGGCGAAAGCTGCATGGAGCCCGATTCGATCTTCGACATGTCGAGGATGGTGTTGACGACGGCGAGCAGATGCTGGCCCGAATTGCGGATGATCTCCGCATATTCGCGCCGCTTGGCCGGATCGGCCGGCGCGAGCTGCTCGCTCGCCAGCATTTCCGAGAAGCCGATGATGGCGTTTAGCGGCGTGCGCAGCTCATGGCTGACATTGGCGAGGAAGCGCGTCTTGCCGGCGGCGGCCATCTCGCTCTCGCGGCGCGCCGCCTCTATCGTCTCGGCGGCGTGGCGCTGGGCCGTCACATCGCGCAATATGCAGACGACGCCCGCCGCGCGCTCGCCGGCGGCGGCCTCCACCAGGCTGCTGCGCGCCTCGAAGAAATGAAACACCGGCTCGACGAACTCGCCGCGCTCGTTGCGGGCGTGGCCGATGCGCAGCCGCAGCGTCGCGCGTATCGCCTCGCCGGTGGCGATGGCGTCGGAGACGAGCTTCAGAAACGCCGGCCGATCGCCGACATGGACGCGCTGGAAGAAGCCGCGCCCCATCAATTCGCGCGCGTCCAGCCCATAGGCCTTGGCGGCCTCGCCGACGACGGATGCGACCGCGCCGCCCTCGTCGAAGCCGATGACGAGATCGCCCGCCGCCTCGGAGACGAGCCGCAGATCGCGCATGTTGCGCGCTTCCGCCTCGGCGCGGACCGTCTCCACCTTCGCCCCGCTGCGGGCCAGCAGCACGACATAGAGGACCAGCGGCGCCGCCAGCAGCGTCTCGAAAAATCCGCCGACCGATGCGGCGGTCAGCGCGGCGACCGTGAGCACGACGAGAGCGGCCGAGGCCGTCGCCGAGATCAGCGCGAGATCGCAGGCGAATGTCGCCTCTATGAGGGCGAGCGCGCCGAAGGGCGCCGCCGCGCCGACATGCGCGCCGGTGAAGAGGCAGGCCGCGGCCAGCGCCAGCCAGCCGAAGGCGGCGATGGATTGCGCGGTCTTCAGATTGTCGAGGCGCAGCAGCGCGACCACCGACAGCAGCGGCAATTGCGCCAGAGCGAAGATCGCGCTCTCGCCGAGCGTCGGCGCGCCATTGACGACGATCCACAGCGGCGCCGCGATCAGCACGCCGGCGGCCAGAACGAGATGCGACAGGAGGAAGGCTTCGCGACGCGCGCGCTCCATCGAATCGATCGCGCGTCCGGATTGCGCCAGACGTTCGATCCATTCACTCGACACGGTCGCCCAAGGTGCAGCTGGCTTACGCAAAATCACACGCTCCCGGATTGAGGGCAATGTGACAAATCGGTCTTAAGTGACTGCTAAACCGACCAGAGAAATGGAAGATTTCGGGTTTTACGGGCTGCGAACGGCGCATATGGTTTGCGACTTCTTAGCCCCGCGCGGCCGCGCTCGCGCCGGCGATTTGCGCGGCTTCCGCATTTACGAAGCGGTAAGGGCCGCGCGCCATCGTTTTTCGCGCGCGGCGGCTTTCCCGTCGGCGAAGCGAGGCGGCGGCCGTGGGATTTATTTTCAAGAGCTTGATTTTCTTAGGGATCGTCTGTCTCGTTATTCTGCGGGACGCCGAGCGGCGTCCTGCGCCGCGCCCGCCCGCCGTGGCGGCGCGCATCCCCGCCGGGGCTTTCGCCGATCCTCCCGCGAGGCCGCGAGCCGCCGCCAAATCCGAGCCCTCGAAATCCGAGCCTTCGCCCGTCGACTTCGCCCGTGACGCGCTCGCCGATCTCGCCGAGGAGGCGTCCGCCAAAATCGCCACTGTGGCGCGCGACCATTGCATGGCGCATCCGATGGAGTGCCTGCAGGCGGCGGAACGAATCGGCCGCGCGACGGCTTCGGTCGAGCCGCCGCGGCGGCCCGCCGGCCTCGGCGCGGCGCCGTGATTGCATCGTCGCTGGCGATTGCGCCAAAACGGACAGTGGCCATATAACTGTCGGAAAGGCGTCTCGAGCGGGCGAGCGAACAATGGTGATAGACGAGATCATCGGCAATTTCGAAATGCTCGACGAGTGGGAGGATCGGTATCGATATCTCATCGAGCTCGGCCGCACTCTGGAGCCGCTGCCGGACGAAGCCCACACCGAGGAGAACAAGGTGCGCGGCTGCGCGAGCCAGGTCTGGCTCGACAGCAAGGTGATTCGCGAAGGCCGCGGCGCGCCGCTGCTGTCGCTGCGCGGCGACAGCGACGCCCATATCGTGCGTGGGCTCGTGGCGCTGATTCTCGCGCTCTATTCCGGCCGTCCGGCCGATGAGATCGTCGATCTCGACGCCATGCCGCTGTTCACCGAGCTCGGCCTCGCTCAGCATCTGACGCCCCAGCGCAGCAATGGCGTCCGCTCCATGGTCGAGCGCATCAAGAACGAGGCGCGCGCCGCTCTGGCCGCGTGAGCCTCGCCCATCCCGTCGCTCGGCGCTATCGGGTCCCCCGCGACGTCATGGCCGGGCTTGTCCCGGCCATCCACGCCTGGACGCCGAAGCGTCTCTGAAGTTTGGCGTGATGCGGAAGCCCACGGGCAGCCGGCCTGGGGGACGAATCCGAAGATAGCGGGCGCTTTCCTTTAGCTTCTCAGTTGCTTGGCGTGGATGGCCGGGACAAGCCCGGCCATGACGGCCGTACTGTTTCGCAATGTGTGAATCCGCTCGGCGGGGAAGGGGGCGCCTCTGGCGCATCGTCCCGAAAGGTGCGAAGCGATTTTCGCAATCGAACGCGCAAGTCCAAATAGGGGCCGGCGCCGCGCGCGTGTCGCTCGGCGCCGTCGGGAATGACCGAAAATCCAAATGTGACCTTCGTCCTCGGCGGCGCTCGCTCCGGCAAGAGCGCTTTCGCGGAGCGGCTCGTGACCGCCGAGCCCGGCCCCTGGACCTATATCGCCACGGCGCAGGCTTTCGACGCGGAGATGGAGAGCCGAATCGCCGCGCATAGGGAGCGGCGCGCCGGGGATTGGCGCACGGTCGAGGCGCCGCAGGCGCTGGCCGCGGCCATTGTCGCAGCGCCGGCGGAGCTTCCGCTGCTGGTCGATTGCCTCACGCTCTGGCTGACCAATCGCCTGCTCGCCGAAGCGGATTTGGGCGCCGATCGCGCCGCGCTGCTCGAGGCGCTCGCCGAGCGGTGGGCGCCGACGGTCCTGGTCTCCTCCGAGGTCGGCCTCTCCATCGTGCCGGAGAATGCGCTGGCGCGGCGCTTTCGCGACGCCGCCGGCGAACTGCATCAGGCCGTCGCGAAAGCGGCCGGCAGGCTCTATCTCATCGTCGCCGGCTATCCGCTCACGGTGAAGTGACGCGCGGCCAGTCGCTCCGTCACCTTCTCCAGCATCGCTGGATCATCCATGGCGCGGGCGAGCAGCACGCCGCCTTCGAAAGCCGCGAGTATCGCCTCTGCCTCGGCCGCCTCGCCGCGCAGGGCGAGGCGCAGCCAAGCCAGCGTCTCGGCGAAGAAGCGCCGCGCTTCCGCGCAGACCTCGGACGGCAGGCCGCCCACTTCCGCCGCCAACATGCCGAAGAGGCACATGCGCTTTTTCTCCGCCACCGTGCGGCGGAACATTTCCGCCGCCAGCGCCACGGCCTCGGCCGGCGTGCGCGCCTGCGGATCGCCCAGCTCCGCGAGGCAGAGATCGGCGTAGCGCCGCGCCACGGCGGCGACCAGCGCCGGCTTGGTGGGGAAAAAATAATGGACGCTGGCGCTCTTCACCCCGACATCGGCGGCGATGTCGCGAAAGCTCACGCCATTATAGCCGTAGCGGCAGAGCCGCTCCTCCGCGCTGTCCAGAATCTTCGCGGCCGTAACCTCGCCGCGTCGCGCCGTCGCCATTCCACTCCGTCCTTCCGCCCGGGAGTAGCGCCATTGACAGGCACTTCGTCAATGGCGCATTGTGCGAGCCTATCATCTGATAGGTAAGCTTTGATCTCCGGGAGGCAAGCCCATGTACGATATGCAGAATGTGAAGCGGCTGAAGAAGATCGGCGATTCCGCGCCCACCGCCTGGGAGGCCTTCAAGCAATTCGACGCCGCGGCCATGGCCGAAGGCGCTATTCCTAAGAAATACAAGGAGCTGATCGCGCTCGCGGTGGCCATGACGACGCAATGCGCCTATTGCCTCGAGATCCACCGCAAGCAGGCCATCGCCGCCGGCGCGACGGAGACGGAGCTGGCCGAGACGGTCTTCATCGCCGCGGCGCTGCGCGCCGGCGCCGCCGTCACCCATGGAACCCATGTCGCCGGCGTGGAATAGGCGTTTGGAAACGCGCTATTGCGCCGCCAGCCGATCGGCGGCGGCCAATATTTCCGCCAGCGTGAAATCCGTGCGGCCCTCGAAGCTCTGAAAAATCGCCTCTATGCGCGGCAGATCGGCGAGGCTCTCGACGCCGAGCCGCACATCCGGCCGCGCGACCTCCGGCGGCGCTTTCAGGCTCAGCGGGCGATAGATGCGGCCGTGCTCGCGCAGAAAAGCCGGGCCGCGGCGACGCTGCTCCGGCTCGCCGCAGCGTTTCTCGGCCTCGGTCAGCGCGGCAGCGGTGAAGCCGTCGATCTCCATGCCGCGCGGATAGGCCGGCGCCAGCGTGTTGCCGATCCAATCCAGCATTCCATCGGTCATTTGCAGCAGATCGGCGACCTGGGTGACGAGCGCCGGATCGATGAGCGGATTGCGGGCGTCGAGCGAGACGCCGCCCTTGGCGCCGGCCGCCGCCATCGCCGCGAGCTGGCGGCCGATGAGATCGTCGCGCGCACCGGTCTGGCATGGCGTTCCGCGCGCGGCGCAAAATTCGCGGATCGGCGCATCCTCCGGCTCGTCGCTGGTGGTGACGACGATGCCGGCGAGCTTTTCCGCATGGGCGAGACGATCGAGCAGCCGCCCCAGCAGCGGCGCGCCGGCGAGCGGCGCCAGCACGCCGGTCGCATGGCCGTCCTGCGTCGTCGCGGCGGAGATGATGGCGAGGACGTTCATGAACGCCGCCTTTCGTGAGCGGCCGCCCTCGGCGGCCTTCCTCGCACGATAAAAGCAAGCGATACGCCAGCTCGCCGCGCTCGCTCAATCCTGCGAGAGCGGCTCGCCTTCCTCGCGGGGCGTCGGCAGAGGCGCGAGCGGCGGCTCGCCGCGGGCGCGTTGCGCGGCGCGCTCCAGCATTTGCATGAAGTCGTCTATGTCCGCCTCGCGCGTGCGGTGATTGAAGATCGCCGCGCGGATCGTCGGATGTCCGTCGAGCAGGGTGAGCGACGGCGCCGCTTCGCCACTCTCGTGCAGCTCCATCACGATCTCGCGATTGAGCCGGCCGCTCTCGTCATCGTCCTTCACGCCGAAGCAGACGACATTGAGCGCCACCGGCGCGCGCATCTCGAAAGTCTGCGAGGCTTCGATATGGCCGCGCAGCCGCTGCGCCAATGCGCAGCTCTTCTCGATGCAGGCGCCGAGCCGCTGCGCGCCGAAGACTTCTATGGTGAACCAGGTCTTCAGCGCGCGAAAGCCGCGCGAGAGATCGGCGCCGAGATCGCAGGGCCATATTTCGCCGGCCGCGAGCCCACGCGGCGCGCGCGTCAGATAGGCGGCGTTGGCGGCGAAGGCGCGGCGATGCGCCTCCGGGTCGCGGACGAGGAAGAAGCCCGCGTCATAGGGCACATGCAGCCATTTGTGGAAATCGAAGGCGATGGAATCGGCGCGCTCGAGGCCCTTCACCAAAGGCTTCAGCGCCGGCGAGAGAACGGCCAGCGCGCCGAAGGCGCCGTCTATGTGGAACCAGAGATCTTCCGCTTTCGCTATCTCGGCGAGCGCGTCGAGATCGTCGATCGCGCCCGTGTCGACCGCGCCCGCCGTGCCGACGACGAGAAACGGATGCAGACCGGCGGCGCGATCCTCGGCGATGGCGCGCTTCAGCTCGTCGATGCGCAGCGAATGCGAGCCGTCCGACTCGATGAGCCGCAAATGGCGCGCGCCGAGGCCGGCGAGCTCCATGGCCTGCCGCACGCAGTTGTGCGCCTCCCGCGAGGCGTAGGCGACGAGCTGCTCCTCGAGCGCCTTGAGCCCGTTCTTGCGCACATTCTTCTCGCCGAGCGCATGCTCGCGCGCGACCAGCAGCGACAGGAAATTGGCGATCGACGTGCCGGTGACGAAGACGCCGGAGGCGTCCAGAGGGAAGCCGAAAGCCTCCGCCATCCAGGCGGCGATCTGCCGCTCGACGTCGAGCGCGATGTGATTGCGGCCGCCGCAATTGGAGTTGAGCCCGGCCGCGAGCATTTCCGCGATCATGCCCACGGGGGTGCCGGCGCCCTGCGCCCAGCCCATGAACAGCGGATGGATATTGCCATTGGCGTAGGGCTGGATGAAGCGCTCGAAATCTTCGAGCGCGGCGGAAAGGCCCTGGCCCTCGGCCGGCAGCGGGCGCCGGAAGCGCTCGCGCGCCTCCGCTGAAGGCTCGCGCCAGACCGGCCGCTCGCGCAGCGTGGCGAGATGGTCGATCATAGCGTCGAGCGCGCGATGGCTCTCGGCGCGGAACGCCTCCCAATCCGTGGGATCGAGATCCGCGGGCGAGGCGTCTGCGGGCGCCGGGACGGCCGCGCCGATCGGTTTCGGCGGCCGTTGTGAGTGGTTCATTCCCGCTTTCATCCTCGGGAGCTACGTCGTTGGACAGGACTAATCAGCTTTCGCGCTGCGAAGCAATATCGCCGCGCCGAGCGGCGCCGCTTCCGCTCCTTCGGGGGCCGCCCGCCCCGGCCAGCCGGGCGACCTCCGCCCGCACGACCGGCAAAAGCTCCTCCGCGAACCAGGGATTGCGCTTCAGCCAGGCCGTGTTGCGCCAGGACGGGTGCGGCAGCGGGATGATCCTCGGCCGCAGCGCCGAAAGCCCCCGCCAGCGTCCGACGGTCTCGGCGACGCTCGCGCCCGGCCGCGGCGGCGCGCCGAGACGGCGCAGATGATAGGCCTGCGCATATTTGCCCACGGCCAGTATCGTCTCCACCCGCGGCAGCGCCGAAAACAGCGCGTCATGCCAATGCGGCGCGCATTCCCGGCGCGGCGGCAGGTCGCCGCCATTCGCGTCATAGCCCGGAAAGCAGAAGCTCATGGCGGCCACGCCGATGCGCGAGACGTCATAAAAGGTCTCGCGGTCGACGCCCATCCAATCGCGCAGCCGGTCGCCGGACGGATCGTCGAAGGGAAGGCCGGAGCGATGCACGCGCATTCCGGGGGCCTGGCCGGCGATCAGCAGCCGCGCGCGCGGCGAGACGCGCAGCACCGGCCGCGGCTCATGCGGCAGAGGCGCGCCCTGCGGCCGCTCGACGCAGATGCGGCAGGCGCCGACATCGGCGAGGAGCGCGGCCAGAACGGTTTCGCTTTCGGTGGAAAAGGTCACTTTTGCGTTCCCTCGCGGGACCATTCCATCAAATTCGACAAATGTCGTGAGTCCCCCGTTAACGTTTCCGTCCCATTATCGGCGACGCTCGACCTGACGCCTAGATTGCGGAGAATTATTTCGGCTTCTGGAAAGGGTCGTGACGGCGTTTCCCTTTATGGGGTCGCCGTTCGAAGGCGAGAATTTCGTTGCTTGCGGGTCCAGCGTATCATGAATGACATAACCGCCGAGATGATCGAGCGAGGCCGGGGCAAGGATCCGCGCGCCGTCGCCGAGCGCCGTCGCCGCAGCGCCGAGGTGCGCGCGGCGCGTGAGAAGCTCACCACCTCGGACACCGGCCATCGCGGCTGCGACGTCGGCCTCTTGCGCGCCTACGCTTCCGCCCGCATCCATTCCGCCGTGCCGGCCACGGCGCTCATCGCCATGGTGGCGGCGCTCACCCGCTATTGGATGGAGGGCGAGCTCGACATCATCTGGACCGTGCTGGCTTTCTCCAGCCTGCTGCTGTGCTACGGCCTCGCCAAGAAGCTCGAGCGTCTTTCCGACGACGAGATCAATGTCGTCGGCTGGCGTAGCAAATTCGTCGCCGCGGAATTTCTGCACGGGCTCGTCTGGGCGGCGATGGCGCTGCTGCTGCTGCAGGCGAGCGACCCCAACGCCAAGGCTTTCGTCACCGCCATGCTGATGCTGGCGGCGGCCTTCAACACAATGGTGACGGCGACCATACCCTTCGCCGTCTATGCGACGATCACGCCCATGTCGCTCGCCATCGTCGTCTGCCTGCGCATAGACGGGATAGAGGATACGAGCCTCTCGCTGCTGGCGCTGGTGGGCGCGGCGCAGGTCTTCTTCGTCGTGCTGGCCAAGCGCTTTCATCATGTGACGCGCGAGAGCCTGTTCTTCCGTATCGAGAAGGACGATCTCATCGGCGAGCTCGAGCACGCCAAGGCCAATTCCGACGAGGCGCGCCGCCGCGCGGAGGAGGCCAATCTCGCCAAATCGCGCTTCCTCGCCACAATGAGCCATGAGCTGCGCACGCCGCTCAACGCCATTCTCGGCTTCTCGGAAGTGCTGAAGAACGAGCTGTTCGGCGTCCATGCGGTGGCGGCCTATAAGGACTACTCGCAGGACATTCACTCGAGCGGCCAGCATCTCCTCATGCTCATCAACGAGATTCTCGATCTCTCGCGCGTCGAGGCGGGCCGTTATGAGCTGAAGGAGGAGAGCGTCTCGCTCGCCGGCGTCGTCGAGGATTGCCGCCATCTCCTGACCATTCGCGCGCAAAAGCGCGGCATTGAGATGATCGAGGCCAAGGAGCCCGATCTCCCGCGCATTTGGGCCGATGAGCGCGCGGTGCGGCAGATCGTGCTGAACCTCTTGACCAACGCCATCAAATTCACGCCGCAGGGCGGCCAGGTGACGCTCAAGATCGGCTGGACCAGCGCCGGCGGGCAATATGTGGCGATCCGCGACACGGGTCCGGGCATTCCAGAGGAGGAGATCGCCGTCGTCATGTCCTCCTTCGGCCGCGGCACGCTGGCGCAGAAGAACGCAGAGGAGGGCACCGGCCTCGGCCTGCCCATCGTCAAGGGCCTCGTCGATCTGCACGGCGGCCTGTTCAAGCTGAAGTCCAGAGTGCGCGAAGGCACGGAGGCGATCGTCGTCTTCCCGCCGGAGCGCGTGATGAACGCGCTGCCGAAATTCGACGACGACGCCCCGCAATTCGCCAGCGTCGAGCGGCGGAGGAATGCGGCGGCGTGAGGACGCCGGACGCGATTTCAGCTACAATCGCCTCCCATCGACGCCAGAGAAGGCAGGCGAAATGACGGATATCGCGCGTGACATCCATGGCGTTCGCACGCTGCTCTGCTGCGCAGAGGGCGCAAAGCTCGAGACCGAGCGCGACGCCAATGCTTTTGTGAGCGCGGCCTGGGAGCATCAGGCGAATTTGGTGGCCATACCGGTCGCCCGAATAACGGAAGATTTCTTTCGCCTCGAAACGCGCGTCGCGGGCGAAACGATCCAGAAATTCGTCAACTACAGTCTTCGATTGGCGATCATCGGGGATATATCCGCTCATACGGATCGAAGCCGATCGACGCGCGATTTCGTCTATGAAGCGAATCGTGGGCGATCCATATGGTTCGTCGACGATATCGACGCGCTGACTCGCAAGCTCTCGGCCCTGCGTTCCTGACGCTCCGCTGCGGCGAACCATAGAGAGGCATCGTGTTGACGTCAGACTCCGCCCTCGTCCTCTTCTCCGGCGGGCAGGATTCCGCCACCTGCCTCGCTTTTGCGCTCTCGCGTTTCGCGCGCGTCGAGACGGTCGGCTTCGACTATGGCCAGCGTCATCGCGTCGAGCTCGAGCAGCGCGGCGTGCTGCGGGAGGGACTGGCGCGCATCTCGCCGCTGTGGGCGGAGCGGCTCGGCGAGGATCACACCATATCGATCGAAGCGCTCGGCGCCATCTCCGACACGGCGTTGACGCGCGAGGCGGAGATCGCCTTCGACGCCTCCGGCCTGCCGAACACTTTCGTGCCGGGGCGCAATATTCTCTTCCTCGCCTTCGCGGCGGCGCTCGCCTATCGGCGCGGGATCGGCAGCCTCGTCGGCGGCATGTGCGAGACGGATTTTTCCGGCTATCCCGATTGCCGCGACGCGACGATCCGCGCGGTGGAGACGGCGCTGACGCTCGGCATGGATCGTAAGCTCGAAATCCTCACGCCGCTGATGTGGATCGACAAGGCCGCGACCTGGAAGCTCGCCGAGGAGCTGGGCGGCGAGCCGCTGGTGCGGCTCATCGTCGAGGAGAGCCACACCTGCTATCTCGGCGAGCGCGGCAAGCGTTTCGACTGGGGCCATGGCTGCGGCGAATGTCCGGCCTGCCGCCTGCGCGCCGCCGGCTGGGAGAAATATCGCGCGGCTCAGCCGTCCGGCGCGCCGAGCTGACGAAACATCACGAGGGCGTCGACGAAGCCCTGCGTCGGATGCCGGAAGGCGCGCGGCAGCCGGCCGACGATCTCGAAATCGAAAGAGCGCCATAGGCGAATGGCGCGGAGATTCGTCTCGACGACGAAGTTGAATTGCACGCCGCGAAAGCCGCGCTCGCGCGCATGATCCAGAGAATGCGCGCACATTGCGCGCGCGACGCCGCGACCGGCCGCTTCGACGCTGGTCATATAGCCGCAATTGCAGATATGGGCTCCGCCGCCGGCCTGATTGGCGCGCAAATAATAGGAGCCGACGATCCTCCCTTCGTCGTCTTCCGCGACGAAGGTCTCGCGATCCGCGCCCAGCCAATAGGCGAGGGCGTCGGCCTCGGTCATGTCGCGATCGAGCGCATAGGTCTCGCCGGCGCGGATGGTCGGGCCGATGACGCGCCAGATCGCCGGCGCGTCGCCGCCTCGAGCGGGGCGGATCGATCGGATCACGCCGCTCGCGCCGCTATGTCGACGAAGCTCTTGCCCTCGCGATCCTCGATCTCGACCAGCCACAGATCTGGGTCGAAGGCGATCTCCTTGCGGACGCGCTCCTCCGCCTCCAGCGGCGTCACCCATTCGTCGGCGTGCAGACGCGCAAACAGGCGATCGACGCCCTCCGGCAAATCCACGCTCTGCGGCGCCGGCCCGAGCAGCGCCGCGCGTCCATCCAGCCTGTCGATCTTCACGAAGATCGCGCCCGCTTCCTCGGAGCCGCGGCGGCGCAGCATGGCGACGGAGCCGGCCGTCTCGGCGCGGCGGATGAGGGCGGAGACGAAAAAGTCGGATCGAAGACGCATGAATTCTTTTCAGCCATTCGAGCCCGTCCGCGCAAGCGCTTTCGGCATGGCTTCGCGCGCGCGGCCTCGCGCGCAATGCTCTGCTCCAGCTCGTTCTTGACGCTGTCTCATTGCTCAGATACCAATTTCGCGAAGGCCGCCGCTCGCGCGTGCGGCCGGGGGATGGGGTCCCCCTTCAACCGCCGCAAAGGCTGATGACTCCTGCTTACGTCCGACGGTCGACCGATCGTCGGAGAGAGCGATCTATTCGCTCGGCAGGGGTCCGTCATGAGTCAGCGCGCCGCGGTTTCTCCGTTTCTTCCAATTCCATCCATCGAACGCGCAGCCAGCGCCGCGCTGTCGATCGAGCTTCGTCGCGCCGAGGCGCGCGCCCATGGCCGGGCGGTCACGGCCTATCGAATGAGATTCGAATGACCGCGTTCATCGGCTGCGCCGCATCGGCGCGGCCGGCGACGAAAAATCGAATCCGAAACCCCGACCGCAATGGTCGGAAGAGGAGAGTGAGATGAATATTCGCACATTCGGGCTCGCCGCGAGCCTCGGCCTCGCCGCGCTTCTCGGGTCGACGCTCGCGCGCGCCGACGACCGGCTGGACCAGGCGATCTATCACGTCAATGAGGCGATCACCCAGGGCGGCAAGCTGCATGACACCGGCCTGCTCTCCTATCACGCCGATCTCGCGCTCGAGAAAGCCGAGGGACTGCAGAAATTCAAGCCCAATCCGCATCTGGCGGAGGCGATCGTCCATATAAAGGCGGCGATAGAGGAAGGGCGCGCCAACCACGCCGAAGCGGGAACCGCGCAGGCGAAGGAAGCGCTCTCGCATCTCGAGGAGGCGAGCAAGGAGAGCGCAAAATAAGCTTCGCGCCGCGCGAGGCCGCGGTCGGCCTCGCGCGAATCTCTGACAGGCAAAGGCTCGCGATGATCTATGTTCTCATCATGATCGGCAGCGCGATCGGCGGCGTCGCGCGTTATTGGCTCTCGGGAGCGATCTCCCGCTGCTTCGGCGAGGCCTTTCCCTGGGGCACGCTGATCGTGAATGTCTCCGGCTGCTTCGCCATCGGCTTTTTCGCGACGCTCACGGCGCCGGGGGACGGCCGTCTCTTCGTCGACACGCAGACGCGCCAATTCGTGATGATCGGCCTATGCGGGGGCTATACGACCTTCTCCTCCTTCGGCCTGCAGACGCTCAATCTGGCGCGCGGCGGCGAGGCCTTCGCCGCGCTCGCCAATATCGGCCTGTCGTTCGGGCTCTGCCTTTTCGCGGTCTGGCTCGGACATGTCGCCGCCGCTCATCTCAACGCGTTGAAAGGAGCCTGACGATGCAATTGCCTCGAGACGCGACTCTGCTGCGCATCTTCATCGGCGAGGACGAGAAGTTCGAAGGGCGGCCGCTGCATGAGGCGATCGTGCGGACGGCGCGCGCGCTGCATCTCGCCGGCGCCACCGTGCTGCGCGGTCCTGCGGGATTCGGCCACAGCAGCCGGATGCGCACCACGAAGATTTTGAGCCTCTCGGAAGACCTTCCCATCGTCATAGAGATCGTCGACGAGGAGGAGAAGATCGACGCCTTTCTGCCGACGCTCGATGCGATGATGAGCGGCGGGCTGGTCACGCTCGAGAAAGTGCGCGTGATGCGCTATGGCGAGAAGATGTGACTCACGCCAGATCGGCGAGCTGTCCCCGCGCCGCCGAACGGATGAGGCGTTTCTCCGCCTCCCATCGCGTCGCTTCGTCGACGTTCGTCAGAAATTCGATTTTGCCGCCGGCGAGCGCGGCTATGGGGAGGCCGTCGCGATAGAGCAGGCGATTGCCGGTGAGCGCGGCGAGCTTCCCGCCCGGAGTCAGCACGCCGATGAGATTGAGCGGATCGGCCGCCGACAGCGACACATATCGCCCATCGGCGGGCCGGCGGCGAATCTCGCGCAGCAGGCCGACGGCGTCCGGCAGCGCATATTGCTCGCCGGAAAAGCCGGCGACGAAACGCCCGCCGCGAATTTCGCCGCGCGCCTCGAGCCGCCGATAGACGCGCAGGAGATCGCGCCAGGGCGGCAGCCAGCCGCCTTCGCGCGCCAAAAGGCGCCAGAAGACGACGCCATAGCGGCGCAGCAGCGCCTGCGCGATGTGCTCCACGCAAGCGTGACGCGCCTGTGAGCCCGGCGCCGCATAGGCGCGGCGAATGAGGGACCAGCGCCCGGCGCTCTCCATGCCGAAGGAGAGCACTTTGCCGCGCCGCCGCGCGCCGTCGAAAGGCTTGCGCTTCTCGGAAGGCACGAGCAGCGCGCGCAGCCCGCCGAAACTGTCCGAGGTGACGAGGCCGAGCGCGGCCAGCTCGCCCAGCGCCGTCTCCAGCTCGGAGCGCAGCAGGCGCGAGGCGTCGACCAGCTCCTCGAAGAACAGCGCCCCCTCGGCGCGCAGCGTCTCGAGCGCCAATTGCGCGCGGCCGCTCAGCGCCGGCGGCTCGGCGGGCGTCGCGATCGAGGTCCAATCGGCCAGCCTTCGCCGCTCCAAGAGAGCGATCGGCGAGCTTTTGATCGGCGAGACCATGCGGGCGCCCTTGGCGGCGGCGGGCGGCGTCAACCGCGCCCAGGCGATGCGGCCGGAGAGGCAGAGCGAATCGAGATATCCGGTCTCGTAATCGGAGAGGCGCGCGGGGAGGATTTCCGTCTCCCAGGCGCCCGCCGGCGCTTCATATCCCTCGAGGCCCGAGAGAGCGGCGGTCAGCGCCTCCGGCCCTTTCAGCCGCGCCTCCTCGGCGACATGCTGCCAATCGAAGAGGAAGCGCAGGAAGTCGCGCGCCGCAACGGGCTCGATCTCGGCGCGCAGGCGCTTGATCGTGTAATGGTGGATGCGCGCCAGCAGGCGGCGGTCGCACCATTGCTCGTCATTGGCGCCGGGCAGGAAACGCCCGCGCATGATCGTGCCTTCCGCTTCCAGCGCGACCAGCGCGGTCGTCAGACTCGTAGGCTCGAGGCCGAGCGCCGCGGCGAGCCCCGTCTGCGTGACCGGACCCAGCCCCTCGAGCCGACCGCGCAAGATTTCGATCAGCGCCTGCTCGGCCGACCACAGCGCCGGCGCCTCGCTCTCGGGCGGCGAAATTTTCGGCGCCAGCCGCGCCTTGGGCCAGAGCGCGTGAAATTGCGTCAGCCGCTCCGCCGCGACCCAGAAGCTCGCCGCCCCGGTCTCGAAACGCGTCGCGCGCTTTTGGCGAGCCAGCGCCTCGAGCCATGCGGCCCAGTCCGGCGCGGCGGCGACCTCCGCCTCGGTGAGGCAACCGATCCAAAGCAGCGCGTCATGCAGTTCCTCCGGGTCGATCGGCTCGGGCCAGGCCTCGGACTTCACGCGCTCGATCGCCTCCGCGTCCAGCCGGCCGAGATCGGAGGCGCTCTGCGGGTCCTGCCAGCGTCGCGCCATCACCGCCTGCGCGCGGCGCTCCTCGAGGGGGGCGTCGTCGAGGAAAGCGTAAGGCCGCGCGGAGAGCACCTCCAGCGCCAGCGGCGAAGGCTGGGTGAGATCGCAGGCGACGACGCGCACCTCGCCCGACTCCATGCGCCGCAGCAGCCGCTCCAGCCCGTCAATATCCATCGCCTCGTGCAGACAGTCCCAAATGGTCTGGTTGGTCAGCGGATGGTCGGGAACCTCGCGCTCGCCGGCGAGATTTTCGGCGCAGGCGATCTGATCGGGAAAGACGGCGGCGACCAAATCCTCCGCCTGCATGCGTAGAAATTGCGGCGGCGTCTTCTTGCCGCCCTGGAAGCGCGGCAGAGCGAGCGAGATTCCCGCCGTCCAGCGCCAGCGCGTCATGAACATGGGCGCGGTCAGCATCGCCTGCACCAGCACGCCGCGCACGCTGTTGGAATGAAGATATTTCGCCACCTCGGCGAGCTCGAAACTATGCGCCGTGGTGAGCGAGAGCAGTATGTTGTCTTCCGTCGCCGCCGCCTGAAGCTCGAAGTTGAACTTGCGGCAAAAGCGCTTGCGCAATGCGAGGCCGAAGGCGCGATTGATGCGCCCGCCGAAGGGCGAATGCACGACGAGCTGCATTCCGCCCGCCTCGTCGAAAAAGCGTTCCAGCACGAGGCAATCCTGCGTCGGCAGCACGCCGCCGAAGGCGCCGAGCGCTCCGGCGAGATAGTCGACCAGCTGCTCCGCGGCGGGCGGCGCGACGCCGACCTCCTCCATCAGCCAGCGTTGCGCCTCGCCGCCGCCGGGGTCTCGGCGCAGACGCTCGGCGATCTCGCCGCGTAGGCGCGAGACGGAGAGGGACAGCTCGTCCGCGCGCGCCGGCGCCTCGCCGAGCCAGAAGGGAATGGTCGGCGGCTGGCCCTGCGCATCCTCGACGCGCAAGGTCCCGCGCTCGACGCGCTGCACGCGATAGGAGGCGTTGCCGAGCTGGAAAATGTCGCCGGCCATGCTCTCCACGGCGAAATCCTCATGCACCGTGCCGACAATGTGATTCTCCGGCTCCAGCAGCACTTGATAATCGGCGGTCTCGGGGATGGCGCCGCCGGAGGTGAGCGCCGTCATGCGTGCGCCGCGCCGCTCGCGCAGAATGTGATTCACCGCATCATGATGCAGCAGCGCGCCGCGCCTGCCGCGCCGCGTCGCATAGCCCTCGGCGAGCATTTTCACCACATCGTCGAATTCGGCGCGCTCCAATGCGCGATAGGGCCAGGCGCGCTTGAAACGCTCGAAGAGCTCGGCCTCGCCCCATTCCTGCGCCGCCACCTCGGCGACGATCTGCTGGGCGAGCACGTCGAGCGGGCGATGCGGAATGGCGAGCCGGTCCAGCTCGCCGCGCCGCACGCTGTCGAGTAGCGCCGCGCATTCGACGAGATCGTCGCGCGACAAGGGAAACAGCCGCCCCTTGGGCAGGCCGCCGACGACATGGCCGGAGCGCCCGACGCGCTGCAGAAAGCTCGCTATGGAGCGCGGCGAGGCGATCTGGCAGACCAGCGTTACATCGCCGATATCGATGCCGAGCTCCAATGAGGCGGTCGCCACCAAGGCTTTGAGCTCGCCGCGCTTCAGCCGCTGCTCGGCGAGCAGGCGATGCTCCTTCGCCATGCTGCCGTGATGCGAGGTGACGGCCTCCTCGCCGAGACGATCCGACAATTCCCGCGCGATGCGCTCGGCGAGGCGGCGCGTGTTCACGAAGACCAGAGTGGTGCGATGCTCGGCGATCAGCTCGGCGAGCCGGTCGTAGACCTGAGCCCAGACCTCCGCCGACATCACCGCCTCGAGCGGCGCGCCGGGAACCTCTATGGCGAGATCGCGGGCGCGGTGATGGCCGGAATCGACGATTCCCGGCTCGCGCGCCGGCGCCGCCTGCGATCCCGCGCCGACGAGAAAATGCGCCACCGAGGAAATGGGGTTCTGCGTGGCGGAGAGGCCGATGCGTTGCAATCCGTCGCCGCAGAGCGCGGCGAGCCGCTCCAGCGAGAGCGAAAGATGCGCCCCGCGCTTATTGGGCGCGACGGCGTGAATCTCGTCCACGATGATGGCGCGCGTCGTCGCGAGCGCCTTGCGGCCCGACTCGGAGCCGAGCAGCACATAGAGCGATTCGGGCGTCGTCACGAGAATATGCGGCGGGCGCTTGCGCATTCGCTCGCGCTCGGCGGTGGGCGTGTCGCCGGTGCGCACGACCACGCGAATATCGACGTCCGGCAGCTCGGCCTGCCTCAGCTTCTCCCGCACCCCGGCGAGCGGAGCCTCGAGGTTGCGGCTGACGTCGTTGGACAGCGCCTTGAGCGGCGAGACATAGACGACGCGCGTCTCGTCCGGCAGAGTCCCGGCGAGGCCCTGGCGGATGAGATCGTCGATCGCCGCCAGAAAAGCCGCCAGCGTCTTGCCGGAGCCGGTGGGCGCGGCGATCAGGATATTTCGGCCGGATTTGATTTGGGGCCAAGCTTCCGCTTGCGCCGGCGTCGCATTGCGGAAATGATCGGCGAACCATGCCGTAACCGCCGGATGAAAAAGGTGCGACAGATGCATGGCCGTGAGGAGAGGAGAGAGCCCCGTGGAGAGAGCAGGCTAGCGGCGATCGGACCGCGCGCCAACCATGAGATTTGGGAATTTCGCGGCGCCGCGACAAGCTCGCGGCGGCTTCAGCCACATTTCTGGCCGGACGGGAGGCGGCCGCTCAGGGCGAGCGGACGGCCCGCCATTGCGCCGAGAGGATGTTCATGCGCAGCAAATTCATCGATACGTCGTCGTTCCTCTATGCCGGCTTCGCCATTCTCGCGGCGTCCTTGTTCGCCGCTTTCGCTTTCGTCGGCAAGCAGGCGACCGACTATCGCGACGTGCGGCAGCTCATCGGCGAGAAGCGGATTCATCACAACATACTCGATCGGCTCCAGGAGGCCGAATCCGCGGAGCGCGGCTATCTGCTGACCAATGACGCGGCCTATCTCGCGCCCTTCGACGCCGCCAAGGCCCGCGTGAACGCCGATTTCGACGCGCTGCTGCGCGCGAGCGAGCCGGGCGAGGATCGCAATGCGCTGGAGGCGCAGCGCGTGATCGCCAATGAGAAGCTCGCCGAAATGACCAAGAATGTGGAGCTGCAGGCGGCCGGCCGGCATGAGGACGCCGTGGCCATCGTGCGCGCCGGCTCCGGCAGGGCCTTCATGGAGCAGCTGCGCGTCGGCCTCGACGACAAGACGTCTCGCCAGCAGCAGCTGATCGACGCACAATCGCGCGGCGTGGAGACGAATGGCTCGCTGCTGCGCGCCGGCGCGGCGCTCGCCATCTCCATCACCATTCTCATCGGCGCGGCGACCATCGCCGTGCTGCGCGGACGGCTCGAGGAGATCGCGGCGGCGCAATCGGAGCTGCGCGACGTCAACGCCGCGCTCTCCACCGAGGCGGCGCAGCGCGAGCAGCTCGCCGAGCAATTGCGCCAATCGCAGAAGATGGAGGCGATCGGCCAGCTCACCGGCGGCCTCGCGCATGATTTCAACAATATGCTCGCCGTCGTCATCGGCAGCGTCAATCTCGCCAAGCGGCGCCTCTCCACCGATCCGGCGGAGACGCTGCGCTATCTCGACAGCGCGCTGGAAGGCGCCGAGCATGCGGCGACGCTGACGCATCGTCTGCTCGCCTTCTCGCGGCGCCAGCCCCTCGCGCCCGAGCCGATCGACCCCAATAAGATGGTCTCGTCCATGGCCGAGATGCTTCGCCGCACGCTGGGCGAGGATGTGCGGCTGGAGGCGGTCTTCGCCGGCGGCCTGTGGCGCGCCTATGCGGACCCAAGCCAGCTCGAGACGACGATCCTCAATCTCGCGCTCAATGCGCGCGACGCCATGCCCCAAGGCGGGGCGCTCACCATAGAGACGAGCAACGCCTATCTCGACGAGGAATATGCCGCGCGCGAGGTGGGCATACCGTCCGGCCAATATGTGCTGATCGCCGTCACCGACACCGGAACCGGCATGAGCCGCGAGACGGTCGCGCGCGCCTTCGATCCTTTCTTCACCACCAAGCCCGCCGGGCGCGGCACCGGGCTCGGATTGAGCCAGGTCTATGGCTTCGTGCGCCAGTCGGGCGGGCATGTCCGCATCTATTCGGAGCAGGGGCTCGGCACCACGGTCAAGCTCTATCTGCCGCGCCATCACGGCCCCGCCAGCGCGACGACCACATCCACGCCGCCTGCGCGCACCGCGCCGCGCAGCGAGAAGAGCGAGACGATCCTCATCGTCGAGGACGATACGCGCGTGCGTGATCTCACCGCCGACACGCTCGCCGAGCTCGGCTATAGCGTGCTGGCGGCAGAGAGCGCCGCCGCCGCGCTGCGCCAGCTCGAGGTCAATCCGAATATTTCGCTGCTGTTCACCGATGTGGTGATGCCCGACACCAATGGCCGCAAGCTCGCCGAGGAGGCGTGGAGGCGTCGGCCCGATCTGAAGATACTCTTCACCACCGGCTACACGCCCAACGCCGTCGTCCACAATGGCGTGCTGGACCCCGGCGTCGAGCTGATCGTGAAGCCCTATTCCATCGATCGGCTGGGGCGCAAGGTGCGCGACGTTCTAGACGGCGCGCGCGCCGTTCCGCCGGAGACGAAGACGAGCCGGCGCAAGGTCATGATCGTCGATGACGACGCGGCCGTGTGCGAGGCCATGGCGGAGCTGCTGCGTCTCGAGAATTACGAGGTCGGCGTCGCCAGCGACGGAATGCGCGCGCTCGAGCTGGCGCAGAGCTTCAAGCCCGATGTCGCTCTGCTCGATCTCGGCCTTCCGATCATGGACGGCTATGAGACGGCGCGCCGGCTGCGCGCCGCGCCGGAAGGGCGGGATCTTCTCCTCATCGCCTCCACCGGCTCCGGCGGCGATGATGTGCGGCGTCTCTGCGAGGCCGCCGGATTCGATTTCCATCTCGTCAAGCCGATCGATCTCGACGCGCTGAAGGCTCTGATCGACGGCCAAAAGCCGCACCCCTCTCGCGCCACATGAGGCGCTCCCCCATATAGAGGCGCCGAAGGAACAGCGCATGGTCAGCGCCAATGCATGCGACGCCCGCACAGCTGAAGATGATCGTCGAATCCGCCTTCGCCGCGCGCTTTCTGATCGCCGACGATCGCATCCTCTATGTCAATCGCGCGACCGAGGACATGTTCGGCTATTCGGCCGAGGAGCTCGTCGGCCACACTGTCGATATGCTGCTGCCGGATGAGGTGCGAGTCCGTCACCCAGGCCTGCGTGAGGAGTATTACAAGGCGCCGCGCCGCATTCTGCTCGGCGTCGACAGGGATGTTCGCGCGCGCAAGAAATCGGGCGTCGAATTTCCCATTCATCTCGGCCTCGCGCCGATCCTCGAGGACGGACGTCTCTACGTCGCCGTGACGGTGTTCGATATCTCGCATCACAAGGAGATCGAGCGTCAGCTCGTCGAGCGCGCCGAGGAGCTTCAGCTCGCCAATGAGCGTCTGGCGCGTTTCGCCTATATCGCCTCGCATGATCTGCAGGAGCCGCTGCGCAAGATCGCAACCTTCGCCGATATCGTCACCGCCTCGATCGCCAAGGGCGATCTCGTGGAGGCCGCGCATGCGGGCGAAGTGGCGCGCGCCTCGGCGCTGCGCGCGCGCCAGCTTGTCGACGGCCTGCTCGCCTTCTCGCGGCAGGTCTCGACGCCGCCACGGCTGGAGACGCTGGACATTCGCCGAGAGATCGAGGCCGTCGTCTCGGATTTCTCCGAGCTGATCCGCCAGACGCAGGCGCAAATCGCCGTCGCCGTTCCGCCGGGCGTGCTGATAGAGGCGGACAAGCCGCAATTCGAGCGCTGCCTCTCGAGCTTGCTCTCCAATGCGATCAAATATCGCAAGCCCGGCCACACGCCGAATATTCGCTTCTTCCTTCGGCGCGAGCCGGAGCTCGCCCTTTCGGTCGCCGATGACGGCATAGGCTTCGAGCCGAAATACGCCGAGGCCATATTCGAGCCGCTGCGCCGGCTCCACAGCTTCGCGCAATATCCCGGCGCGGGCGTCGGCCTCGCTCTGTGCAAATCCACATGCGAGCGCCATGGCTGGCGCATAGAGGCCGATTCGCAGCTCGGCGCCGGCGCGACATTCACCATGACCATTCCGCGCGGCGAAGCTCCAAAGGTTAGCCCTCTGAAAGCTTCAGCGTGAGGCATTTGGCGGCGCCGCCCGCCTTCATGAACTCCGAGAGCGGCGTGACGACGGGCGCGAAGCCCGCCGCGCGCAAGCGCTGCTGCAGATGCGGCGAGGCGTCGTTCAGCGCGAGATCGCCATCGAGATCGACGGCGTTGCAGGCAAAGCGCATCGCATCCGCCTCGTCGATCTCTATGCGCTTCTCGCGCGGAACGACCGTCTCGATCGCGGCGCGCGAGGCGGCGTCGAAAGCCGGCGGATAAAACATCAGCCAGCCGCCCGCGAGCGGGCAGAAGCAAGTGTCGAGGTGATAGAAGCGCGGATCGATCAGCCGCAAGCCGATCACGCGCCGCCCGACGATGCGCTCCAGCGCCGCCGGCGCCTCTTCGGCCGAGCGCATGCCATGGCCGCACCAGACGACATCGGCGCCGCGATCGATGAGCGCGTCGCCCGCGCCCTCGAAGGGAACATGCTCCGGCCAGGCCGCGACGCGAAAGCCGCGCGCCTCGAAGAAGGCGCGAAACAAGGGCTCCTCCGGCCGCCGCTCCTCGGCGCGAAAGCGGCTCACCACAGCCGTTTCGCCGAGCACGAATCCGGCGTTGGCGGTGAACACCATATCTGGCAGGCCCGCCGCCGGCGTGACCAGCTCCACCTCGGCGCTCTCGGCCACGAGCGCGCGCAGAGTCTGCCATTGCTCGCGCGCGAGCGTGCGCGCGGTGCGGCCGATCTGATGCTCCATCCAGGGATTGATGACATAGCGCACGTCGAAATCATCCGGCGCGCACATCAGCACGCGCTGGCGCCGCTCCTCGCGCGGCGCGCGCGCAGGCTCGAACATGGAATGCGGCTGCGTCATCGCGAGTCCTTTCGTTATCGCGAGTTCTTTCGTTTCCCGGCATGAAGACGGCGCCGAGACTGCTCCGTCCCGGCGCCGCAATGATGACAGGCGGCGATCAGCTCGCCAGAGCGCGCTTGGCCGGACGCGCGCGCTCGACGAATTCGGCGAGCGTCTCCTCGAAGCGATCGAGCGCCCAATCCAAATCCTCGCGCGCGATGACGAGCGGCGGCGACAGGCGCACGACGCTGTGATGCGTCACAGTGGAGAGCACGCCCTTGTCGCAGAGGCTCTCGCAGACCTCGCGGCCGGTGGCGTAGCGCGGATCGATCTCGGCGCCCGCCCACAGGCCCTTGCCGCGCACGTCGCGCAGCGCGGGACTGTCGATGTTGCGCAGACGGCGCAGCATATGCTCGCCCAGGCTCGCGCTGCGCTCGACGAGCTTCTCGTCGCGCATCACATGCAGCGCCTCGAGCCCCACCGCCGCGGCGAGCGTGTTGCCGCCGAAGGTCGAGCCATGCGAGCCGGGCGTGAACATATCCATCAGCGCGCGCGTGCCGACGAAAGCGGACACCGGCAGCACGCCGCCGCCGAGCGCCTTGCCGAGCATGACGCCATCGGGCTTCACATTCTCGTGCTGGAACGCGAACCAGGCGCCGGTGCGCCCGAGACCCGCCTGCACCTCGTCCACGATCAGCAGCAGGCCGCGCGCGTCGCAGAGCGCGCGCAGGCCGGAGAGCCAGCCGACCGGCGGCACGATGACGCCCGCCTCGCCCTGCACGGGCTCGACCATTATCGCGACCGTGTCCGGCCCGATCGCCGCTTCTGTCGCGGCGAGATCGCCATAGGGAACCGCGCGAAAGCCGCCGCCATAGGGACCGAAATCGTCGCGATAGGCCGGCTCCGAGGAGAAGCCCACGATGGTCGTGGTGCGGCCGTGGAAATTGCCCTTGGCCACGATGATCTCGGGATTTTTCAGCCCACGAACGCGGCGCCCGTAGCGGCGCGCCGCCTTGATCGCGGTCTCCACCGCTTCGGCGCCGGTGTTCATCGGCAGCGCGACATCGAGGCCGGTGAGATTGCACAGCTCGGTGAGGAAAGCGTCGAGACGATCGTCGTAATAGGCGCGCGACGGCACGGCGAGACGCTGCGCCTGCTCGGTGAGGACTTTCAGAATGCGCGGATGCGCATGGCCGTGGCTCACCGCGGAATAGGCGCTCATCATATCGACATAGCGGCGACCATTCACATCGAACAGAAAGGCGCCTTCGCCGCGCGAGAGCGTGATCGGAAGCGGCGCGTAATTGCGCGCGCGATGCGGATTGTCGACGGACTTGACGTTGGCGTTCATGAACGAATGACCTCGCTGCTTCGTTATGTGGGCGTCGCCTCGACGATTTGCATCAGTGCGGGCGATCGGCGGCTCACGGGACGCGAAGCCTCGGCGAGCCAGTCTCTCGTGGAGCGCGTCGTTACGCCGCTCCGACGTTCGCGTTGCAAATACATCGAACACGAGCTATTTGCGAGACAAATAAAGCAGCAAAACGGCGAGATGGGAAGCACAGCTATGGAATCATGTGCAACAACCAACGATATCGCAGCGAGAGCTGAAGAGCTGCTCTTTCGAATTACTGTTCCGTCCGCGCTATTCCGTGATGGGAATTTGCTAGTGCGAACGCCGATTACCGGCGAAGTCATCGCCAGAGCAAAAACAAAAGACAGCGATGCTTTAGATTTGGCGATCGGCGAGGCCGACGCCGCCTATCGCAAATGGCGCAATATTCCGGCGCCGCGGCGTGGCGAATTGGTGCGCCTTTTCGGCGAGGAATTGCGCTCGGCGAAGAATGAGCTCGCCGAGCTCATCACGATAGAGGCCGGCAAGATCGTCTCCGAAGCGCGCGGCGAGGTGCAGGAGATGATCGACATTTGCGACTATGCCGTCGGCCTGTCGCGCCAGCTCTACGGTCTCACGATCGCGACCGAGCGTCCCGGCCATCGCATGATGGAGACATGGCATCCGCTCGGCGTCGTCGGAATCATCTCCAGCTTCAATTTCCCGGTCGCCGTATGGGCCTGGAACGCCGCCATAGCGCTCGTCTGCGGCGACGCGCTGGTGTGGAAGCCGTCCGAAAAAACGCCGCTGACGGCGCTCGCCACCCACGCGCTGTTCGAGCGCGCGCTGGCGCGTTTCGGCGAGGCGCCCAAAGGACTCTCGGCGCTCGTCATCGGCGGGCGCGAGCTCGGCGAGAAGCTCGTCGACGATCGTCGCGTCGCGCTCGTCTCGGCGACCGGCTCGACCGCCATGGGCCGCGCTGTCGGGCCGCGGCTCGCGCAGCGCTTCGCGCGCTCCATTCTCGAGCTCGGCGGCAATAACGCCGCCATCGTCTGTCCGTCGGCGCCGCTCGATCTCGCTGTCCGCGCCATCGCTTTCGCCGCCATGGGCACGGCCGGCCAGCGCTGCACCACGCTGCGCCGCCTCATCGTGCACGAATCCGTCTATGATCAGCTGATCGGAAGGCTCTCGCTCGCCTATGCCTCGGCGCCGGTCGGCGATCCGCGCGAGGGCAAGACGCTCATCGGCCCGCTCATCGACGGCGATTCCTATCGCGCCATGCGACACGCGCTGGACGAAGCCGCGACGATCGGCGGAAAAGTCTATGGCGGCCAGCGTCTGTTCGCGCAGGAGCGGCCGGACGCTTACTATGCGCGGCCGGCGCTGGTGGAGCTGGCCGAGCCGGCGCCGGTCTCGCGCCGCGAGACTTTCGCGCCTATCCTCTATGCGATGAAATATCGCGAGCTGGACGAGGCGCTGCATATGCAGAACGATGTGAGCCATGGCTTGGCCTCGTCCATCTTCACCACCGATCTGCGCGAGGCGGAGCGTTTCCTCTCCGCGGAAGGGTCCGATTGCGGCATCGCCAATGTGAATATCGGCCCGTCCGGCGCCGAGATCGGCGGCGCCTTCGGCGGCGAGAAGGAAACCGGCGGCGGCCGCGAGGCGGGCTCCGATTCCTGGAAGGCCTATATGCGCCGCGCCACCAACACGATCAATTATTCGAGCGCTCTGCCGCTCGCGCAGGGCGTCGTCTTCGACGTGTGACGCATCCGCCGATCGATCTCGAGGAGTCCGACATGACCGAGACCCATGTTCCCGCCGATACGATCCGCTCGATCTTCTCCGCGGCGATGACGCAAATGTATCGCGACGAGGTGCCGCGCTATCAGGAGATGACGCGCGTCGTCGGCGAGATCGACGGCGAGGCGCTGGCGCGCGATCCTGCGCTGGAGGCGCGGCTGCGCCGCTCCGGCGCATTCGATCTCATCGGAGTCGAGCGCCACGGCGCCATTCGCGTCGGACGGCCGGAAGAGCTCGCGGGATTGCGGCGGCTCTTCGCCGTCATGGGCATGTATCCGGTCGGCTATTACGATCTCACGCCCGCCGGCGTGCCGGTGCATTCCACATGCTTTCGGCCTGTCGAGACGGAGTCGATCAGGCGCTGTCCTTTCCGCATCTTCACCTCGCTTTTGCGTCCCGAGCTGATCGAGGGCGAGGATCTGCGCCGCGAGGCGCAGGAGATTCTCGCGCGTCGGCGCATCTTCACGCCGCGTTGCCTGCATCTCATCGAGATCTTCGAGGCCAATGGCGGGCTCGGCGAAGCGCTGGCGATCGAGTTCGTGCATGAGGCGTTGCATACGTTTCGCTGGCGCGGCGAGGCCACCGTCACCGCCGGCGTCTATGAGGCCTATCGCAAGGCGCATCCGCTCGTCGCCGACGTCGTCTGCTTCCACGGTCCGCACATCAATCATCTGACGCTGCCGACGCTCGACATAGACGCTGCGCAGAAGGCGCTCGCCGAGCGCGGGCTCGATCCGAAATCCATCGTCGAAGGCCCGCCGCGACGCCAATTTCCGATTCTGCTGCGCCAGACGAGCTTCAAGGCCATCGCCGAGCCGGTGCGCTTCGCGGGACGCGACGAAGCGCGCGGCGAGCATCGCGCGCGCTTCGGCGAGATCGAGCAGCGCGGCGCCGCGCTCACGGCGAAGGGCCGCGCGCTCTATGACCGATTGCTCGCCGAGACGCTCGCCGCCAATCCGCCGCGCGATGGCGCGATCAACGATTATCGAGCCGAGCTGGAGCGCCGCTTCTCCGCCTTTCCCGATGACGCCGCGACAGTGCGCGCGCAGGGCCTCGCCTTCTTCCGCTATGCGCCGGGCGATAAGCGCGCGGCCGGATCCAGCGATGTCGAGACTCTGCTGCGCGAAGGCGCGCTCGTCGCGGAGCCGATCACCTATGAAGATTTTCTGCCGGTGAGCGCGGCCGGAATCTTCCAGTCCAATCTTGGAGAGGGTGGACGCCGCGAGCTATCGGCCTCGGCCAATCGCGACGCGTTCGAGCATGCGCTCGGAACGAAGGTCGCCGATGAGACGGCGATTTACGCGCATGAGGAAAAAAGCTCACTGGAGCGGGCGCTCGAAGCGCTCGCGCGGCGATCACCAATGGCCGAGAATGCAGGCCGATAGCGGATAGCCCATGGCGAGGCCGAGCGTCACGCCGCCGAGCACATCGCTGGGATAGTGATGCGCGGTGGCGATGCGCGACCACGCCATGGAGAGCGCGAGCGCAGCGGCGGAAGCGGCGGCCGAAGGCCAAGCGAGAACGATGGGCGCCAGCACCCCGCTGAGCGTCATCATATGGCCGCTCGGAAAGGAATGCTCGTCGAGTATCTTCAGCAGCGACGTCAGCCGCGGATCGACATGAAACGGGCGCTTGCGTCCGATGCGCTTCTTGATGAGCGGAAACAGCGTGTGCAGCAGCGCGGCGTTGAGTCCGCCGAGCGCGATCACCGGCCAGGCATCGCGCCCGGCGAGGCAGAAGATCGCCGCCGCGAGGATGGGATAGATCCATCCATTGCCGAGCTTGCTGATCGTGATCGCGAGCATTCGGCCCAGCGTGAATTGCGTGGAGCGCGCTACGAAATGCACGCCCGCGAGATCGGCGCGCAGCAGGCGCTCGCGCCAGAGGAGCAGCGTCTCGGCGAGAACGAGACGTTCGAGTGAGAGGCGGCGGTTCGAAGCGAGCAGCATGGCGAGAAAGCTAGGCGCCGCGTGCTGCCGTTTCGTGACACATGAACGACGTTTCGATTGCAACGCGCGCCGCGAACGTCACATCATTGTCAATCATGCACGGAGCGTGCGTGCGCAGAAAGGGATAGATCGCGAGCTTCGGCGCAGCGCCTCGCGCGAGGAAATTTTTTGCGCGGCCCACCGAAGCGAAAGGCCGCGCCGCTCTCCGCCCGTCACATTTTATTCACAGTCCCAGAGCGATCTCTCGCCCGGCCTGAGCCGAAGCGCGAGGGCCCGCTATTTGCGCCGCGTCCCTACCTTGGCCGTCGCCGCGCTCGCCGGCTCCGGCTCGAAAAGGAAATAACGCCCGCCGAGCGCGCCTTCGAATGGCCTGCCGTCGCCAGACCGTCGCAATTCGAAATGGACCACCGTGTTCGGCACGAGCACGCGAAGCGTCGTCTCGGAGCGCGCCTCGATGGAGACCTGCAGCGGCTCTTCCGCACGGTCGACGTCGGTCAGCCAGATCAGCCTTTCCATATCGGTCCTTCCGCAATCCGCTCGCTCTCTAGAACCGACGATTAAGGCGCCGCCAGTTTGGCGACATCTGGGCGCGACTGCGGCCTCGGCAGGACGTCTCGCCCGAGCCGGTCGTGAGGAAGACGCCACATCGATGCCGAATCTTCCCGCGTCAGATTACCGACAAATCATACAGACAGAGGCGCGGCCGAAAACCTATATCTCGCCGGCCCCGCCCTCCGCTTTTTCGCGGTGATCATGTGGCGACGACGTCGAGGACGAGGGCCGACAAACAAAGACATGGCTCGAGAGATCGCGAGCCGATGCTTCACGAGGCGACATCTCCATTCCGCTCTGCGATCCGCCGGGCGATGGCTGTTGCAGGAGGACTCGTCGATGAGGAAACTACTGAATTCGGTATCGCTGCTCGCCGTGCTGACGGTGGCGCCGATCGGCGTCGCTTCGGCCAACGACAAGCTCGACCAGCTCTCCAAGAGCGAAGAAAACTGGGTGATGCCGGGTAAGAATTATCACTCGGACAATTACAGCACGCTGACGCAGATCAACACGAGCAACGTCAAGGATCTGAAGGTCGCCTGGACCTTCTCGACCGGCCTGCTCAACGGCCACGAGGGCGCGCCGCTCGTCGTCGACGGCAAGATGTATATTCACACGTCCTTCCCGAACAACACTTTCGCGCTCGATCTGAACGATCCGACCCGCATCCTCTGGCAGGACAAGCCGAAGCAGAATGCGGCCGCCCGCGCAGTGGCCTGCTGCGATCTCGTCAATCGCGGCCTCGCTTATTGGCCCGGCGATTCCAAGACTCCGCCGCTCATTCTGAAGACGCTGCTCGATGGCCATATCGAGGCGCTCAACGCCAAGACCGGCGAGCTGGTGTGGAAGATGGAGAACTCCGACTATAAGGTCGGCTCCACGCTCACCATCGCGCCCTATGTCATCAAGGACAAGGTTCTCGTCGGCTCCTCCGGCGCCGAGCTCGGCGTGCGCGGCTATGTGACTGCCTATGACGTCCACACCGGCGAGCAGTCCTGGCGCGCTTATGCGACCGGCCCGGACGAGGATGTGCTGCTGGGCAAGGACTTCAACAGCAAGAACCCTCATTACGGCCAGAAGGGCCTCGGCACTTCGACCTGGGAAGGCGACGCGTGGAAGATCGGCGGCGGCACCAATTGGGGCTGGTACGCTTATGATCCGGGCACGAACCTCTTCTACTACGGCTCGGGCAATCCGGCGCCGTGGAACGAGACGATGCGTCCGGGCGACAACAAATGGACGATGACCATCTTCGGCCGCGACATCGACACGGGCGAAGCGAAGTTCGGCTATCAGAAGACCCCGCATGACGAGTGGGACTTCGCCGGCGTGAACTTCATGCTGCTCACCGAGCAGAAGGACAAGGATGGCAAGGAGCGCAAGCTGCTGACGCATCCTGATCGCAACGGCATCGTCTACACGCTCGACCGCACCAATGGCGATCTCATCTCGGCCGATAAGATCGACGACACGGTCAATGTGTTCAAGACGGTCGATCTGAAGAGCGGCCTGCCCGTTCGCGATCCCGAATATGGCACGCGCATGGACCATCTCGGCAAGGATATTTGTCCTTCCGCCATGGGCTATCACAATCAGGGCCATGATTCCTACGATCCGACCAAGCAGCTGTTCTTCCTCGGCGTGAACCACATCTGCATGGATTGGGAGCCCTTCATGCTTCCCTATCGCGCGGGTCAGTTCTTCGTCGGCGCGACGCTGAACATGTATCCCGGCCCGAAGGGCGATCGTCAGAAGGGCGAGGGCCTCGGCCAGATCAAGGCCTACAACTCGATCACCGGCCAGTTCAAATGGGAGAAGTTCGAGCGCTTCGCGGTTTGGGGCGGCACCACTGCGACGGCCGGCAATATCGTGTTCTACGGAACGCTGGACGGCTTCATCAAGGCCCGCAACAGCGATAATGGCGAGCTGCTGTGGAAGTTCAAGCTTCCCTCCGGCGTGCTCGGCTATCCGATCGTCTACAGCCACAATGGCACCGAATATGTCGCCATTCTCTACGGCGTCGGCGGTTGGCCGGGAGTGGGCCTCGTGTTCGATCTGCAGGACCCGACCGCCGGCCTCGGCGCGGTGGGCGCGTTCAAGCAGCTCGCCAATTACACGCAGATGGGCGGCGGCGTCGTGGTCTTCTCGCTGAATGGCAAGGGTCCGTACGACGACGTGAACCTCGGCGAATATAAGGCCCATTGATCCATCGGCAGTCGTCGGTCGCGTCCTCCCCTGTTCGCGATCGACGCAGCGCGCCGCCCGGATGCATGAAGCGCGTCCGGGCGGCCTTGCCACACATGCAAACGGATCGGATCGCTCCCATGTCGCGTATCACCTCTCCGCGTCTCGTCGCCTCTGGACTCGCTCTGGCGTTGCTGAGCAGCGCCGCAGGCGCTCTCGCGCAACAGACGAAGCCTTCGGCCGCCGCTTCTGCGAGCAAGGCCGACACATTGCGCATCTGCGCTTCGGAAGCGCAATCGCCGCTCTCCCTCAAGGACGAATCCGGCCTCGAGAACCGCATCGCTGTTGCGCTCGCCGAGGCGATGGGCCGCAAGGCGGAATTCGTCTGGTCGTCGAAGCCGGCGATCTATCTGGTGCGAGATTATCTCGACAAGAATCAGTGCGACGTCGTCATCGGTCTGGACACGGGCGATCCGCGCGTCGCGACCAGCAAGCCCTATTTCCGCACCGGCTATGTGTTCGTGACCAAGGCCGAGAAGAATCTCGACATCAAATCCTGGTCCGATCCGCGCATCAAATCCTTCAATCACATCGCCGTGCCTTTCGGCTCGCCGGCCGAGGTGATGCTGAAGGAGATCGGCGAATATGAGAACGACATGGCCTATCTCTATTCGCTGGTGAATTTCCGCTCGCCGCGCAATCAATACACGCAGATCGACCCTGCGCGCATGATCGGCGAGGTGGCGAGCGGCAATGCAGAGCTCGCCTCCGCCTTTGCGCCCGATGTGGCGCGCTTCGTCAAATCGTCGCCGACGCCGCTGCGCATGACGCTCGTCGACGACGATTCCAAGCGCAGCGACGGACAGAAGATCGGGCAGCACTACGACCAGTCGGTCGGCGTGCGCCTTTCGGACAAGGAACTGCTCGCGCAAGTGAATGCGGGCCTCGATCGCGCCAAGCCGAAGATCGACCAAATCCTCACGGCGGAAGGCGTTCCGCTTCTGCCCATCGTCAATCCGGTCGCAGCGCACTGACGCCTGGCGAATATCGAAGAGACCGACAAAAATGAAATCGAGCACGAAAAAGGCCTTTGTCCTGGTCGGCGGCGCCTTCGCCAGCCTGATCGCTCTCTCGGCGATCGCCCAGAATGCGGGCATCACCTTTCGCAACACGATCACCGGCGAGGTGCTGAACTTCGACGATGCGCTGCCGGAAGGCAAGGACACGCCCGGCGTGAAGAAATTCATGCAGTCGGGCGTCAATCCTTATACGGAAGATGTCAGCTGCCTGAAGCAGGGCGAGCAGATCTTCCTGTCCGCCTGCTCCGGCTGTCATGGCCATATCGGCGAAGGCAAGATCGGCCCCGGCCTCAATGATTCCTATTGGACCTATCCGCAGAACGCGACCGATGAAGGCCTCTTCTCGACCATCTTCGGCGGCGCGCAGGCGTCGATGGGCCCGCAATACGCCAATCTCCAGCTCGACGAGATGCTGAAGGTGATGGCCTGGGTTCGCCATCTCTACAAGGACCCAATGGAGTTCGCGACCTGGCTGACGCCGGAGCAGCGCGCGAAGTTCAAGCCTTATCCCGGACACGAGACATTCCCCGACGATCCGCCCGGTCAGTGCAAGACCTCGGCAAAATGAACGACGTCGGGAAATTGAAGGTCGCGCTTTTGAGCGGCGCGACGGACACGGCGTGAGCCGTGCATAAATTGGAGGAAGGCACGATGGGAGTTTTGAAGATTGCGGCGGCCCTCGGCGTCGCGTTCGTCGTGAACGCGGCTGCGATCGGCGCGGCCTCTGCCTATGACGGCACCAAGTGCAAGGCGCCCGGCGATTGCTGGGAGCCCAAGCCCGGCTTCCCCGAAAAGGTCGCGGGCTCGAAATACGATCCCAAGCATGATCCCAAAGAGCTCGCCAAGAACCAGTCCGCCATCGCGGCCATGGAAGAGCGCAACAAGAAGCGCGCCGAGCACTTCAAGAAGACGGGCGCGTTCGTCTACGACGTCACCAAGATTCCGTAAGCGTTCGCGCGACAATGCCGTCCCCGCGCCCGGGGACGGTCGTCATGCGGCCACGATCCGGGTCCGGCGTCATTCGACAACAACGCGTCGGACCCTCTTCCCGGGATCGTGGCCGCAACGTCCTTTCTTCCGACGAGACGTTGGATCGTTCAGCGTGACAGACACCGCCGAAACCGACGCCGTCTTGGCCGACTGGCGCGCCAAGGCGCAGGAATTCGAGACGCGCGTCGCGCGCGTCGTCCTCGGCCAGAATCGCGTCATTCGCTTGGTGACGATCGCCATTTTCGCGCGCGGCCATGTGCTGCTGGAAGGCGATGTCGGCGTCGGCAAGACGACGCTTCTGCGCGCCGTCGCGCGCGCGCTCGGCGGCGCTTTCTCGCGCATAGAGGGCACGGTCGATCTCATGCCGAGCGACCTCCTCTATCACACCTATCTCGCCGACGACGGCCGCCCGCGCGTCGAGCCCGGACCGGTGCTGCGCCATGCGGAAGATCTCTCCATCTTCTTCTTCAACGAGATCAATCGCGCGCGCCCGCAGGTGCATTCGTTGCTGCTGCGGCTGATGGCGGAGCGCAGCGTCACCGCTTTCGATCGCGAATATTCCTTTCCGGCGCTGCAAGTCTTTGCTGATCGCAATCTCGTCGAGCGGGAGGAGACATTCGAGCTGCCCGCCGCCGCGCGCGACCGCTTTCTCATGGAGATATCCATGAAGACGCCCGCCGACGCCGGCGCCCGCCGCGCGCTGATCTTCGATCCGCGCTTTCACGACGTCGATCGCCTGCTCGATCAAATCGGCGAGCCCGTCTTCGACTATCGCGCGCTCGCTTCCGTCGCCGAGCTGATCCAGAACCGCGTCCACGCCAGCGAGACGCTCGAGGCCTATGTGGCCGCGCTCTGGGATGCGCTGCTCGATCCGCACGCCGCGGGCGTCGCTCTGCCGGATGTCGAAATGCGCGGTCTGGTGCGCGGCGGCGCGAGCCCGCGCGGCCTCGCCTTTCTCGTGCGCGCGGCGCGCGTGCGCGCCTGGCTCGAAGGTCGCGACGCGTTGACGCCGGAGGATATTCGCGAAATTTTCCTCGAGACGATGGCGCACCGCATCTTCGTCGATCCGATCTATGCGATGCGCGGCGACGATATCGTTCGCGATCTGTGCCGCGCCGCCTTCGCGACGGTCCCGGCGCCGTGAGACGCGAGGCGTGACGATGCAGCGCTTCGACATCGCCTATCGACCGCGCGGCCGCGTCTCCAACGGCTCGATCGGCGCGCATGGCGGCGTCGATGTCGGCGGCATAGGCGTGTTTCGCGATCACGCGCGCTTCATTCAATTTCCCGACGCCCGACGCATCGACATTCGCGCGACCATGCGCGATCCGACCGGCGAAACCCATGTGCGCCGCTTCGAGCAGCGCAATTCAATCGACGTCTATGCGCTCGTCGATCTCTCCGCCTCCATGGGCTTTCACGGCGCCGCGCGCCGTCTCGATCTCGTCGCCGATCTCTGCGCGGCGCTCGCCTTTTCGGCGACGCGCATCGGCGATCGTTTCGGCGTCATCGCCTGCGACGAGACATTGCGCAACGATCTTCTGCTGCCGGCGACGCGCGCACGGGGCGCGGCTGTCGCGGCGGCCGAGCGCTTGCGCATCGCCGCGCCGCGCGGCGCCTCGGCGAAGGCGCTGACGCAAGCCGCCGGCCTCATCGCCGGGCGACGCAAGCTCGTCCTGCTGATCTCCGATTTTCTCTGGCCGCGCGACTTTGCGACGCGTCTTTTCGGCCTGCTGGCGCAGCATGATCTCGCGCCCATTCTCGTCGCGGATTCCATGGAAGACCTCGAGCTTCCACACTTCGGCCTCGTCGAGCTCGACGACCTCGAAAGCGGCGCGCGGCGGCTCGTCTTCATGCGCCCGAGCCTGCGTCGCCGCTGGCTCGCGCGCGAGGCGGAGCGGCGCGACGCGCTGCGTCGTCTCGCGCTCGCGCATGGACGCCCGCCTTTCGTCATGAGCGACTTTTTCGACGCCGACGCGCTGTCGCGTCATCTGCTCGGGCTGTGACATGCGCGCAGCCCTGCTCGCTCTTTCGTTTCTTTTCGCGCTGGCCGCGCCCGCCGCGGCGGAAGTGAAATCCGTGCGCCTCTACGCGGATCGCAGCTTCGGCTTCTTCGTCGGCGATCTGGTGAATGCGCGGCTCGAGATCATCGCCGATTCCGTCTCCCGCTTGCAGACGGCCTCGCTGCCGCGCCCCGGCGCGCTCGATTATTGGCTCGATCTGCGCGACGTCCATGTGAGCGAGCAGCCCATTGGCGATGGCCTGACGCGCTGGGACATAGAGCTCGTCTATCAGCTCTTCTATGTCGCGCTCGATGTGCGCGATCTGCAAATACCGCCTTTTCCGCTGCGCTTTCTGCGTGAGGGCGACAGCGAGATCGCGCGCGCGCCGGCCTGGACGATCGGCGTCTCGCCCTTGCGCGAGGTGCTGCCGCCGCGCCGCGACAATCCTACCGATTACATGCGCGCGGATCGCGGCGTCGCGCGAGGCGACGCAACGACTCCGGCGGCGCGCGCGGGCATATTCGCGGCGCTCGCCTTCGGCGCTTTGGCGCTGGTCGCGCATGATCGCGGCTGGCCGCCGTTTCATCGTCGCCGCGCGCGCGTCTTCGCCGCCGCTGCGCGTCGCATCGCCGCGCTGACGAAACGTAATGACGAATCCTCGCGCCGCGCCGCATTGCTCGCGTTGCATCGCGCGATCGACGAATCCGCCGGCCATCGCATCTTCGCAGAGGACCTCGACGCCTTTCTTTCCAGTCATGCGGAATTCGCATCGGCGAAAGAGCCGCTCGGCCGCTTCTTCAATGCTTCACGCGCGCTCTTCTTCGGCGTCGGCGATGCGGGCGTCGAGCTCGCGGCGACAGAGCTGCTCGCATTGGCGAAGACATTGGCGGCGTTGGAGAGGAGCGCGGGATGAGCTTCGGCCTCGCCTCTCCGCTCGCGCTTTTCCTGCTGCCGCTGGCGCTCGCGCCGCTGCTCTTCTCGCCTTTGCGGCCATCGCCCATATCTTCCGTCGCCGCGGCGCCGCAGGATGCGCTCTCGACATTCATCGCATGGGCGTTGCGGTTTTTCGCAAGCCTCGCCATAGGCGCGAGCGCGCTCGCTATCGCCGGGCCTTTTCGCGAAGGCCGCGCCATTCAGCGCTATGGCGAAGGCGCGGAAATCTCGATCCTCGTCGATCGCAGCGCGAGCATGAACGAGACATTCGCCGGGCGCACGCCGGCGGGCGGCGAAGAGTCGAAAGCCGCCGCCGCCAAGCGAATCATGACGGATTTCGTCGACCGGCGCGCGCATGATCTCTTCGGCGTCACCGCCTTTTCGACCTCGCCGATCATGGTCATGCCGATGACCGATCATCGCGCGGCGGTGCGCGCCGCGATTCAGGCGATCGACCGGCCCGGACTCGGCTACACCAATATCGGTCGCGGCCTCGCAATGGCGCTGTCGCAATTTCCCGCGGGCGGCGAGATCGAATCGCGCGTGATATTGCTCGTCTCCGACGGAGCCGCCGTCATCGATCCGCGCATTCAAGATCAGCTGCGCGCCGATTTCCGCAAGATCCGGCCCAATCTCTATTGGCTGTTTCTGCGCACGCGCGGCTCCAAAGGCATAAGCGACCAGCCGGACGCCGGCGAGCTGGACACGCCGCAGGCCTTGCCGGAGCGCCATCTCGATCTCTTCTTCAAATCGCTCGGCGTCGGCTATCGCGCTTTCGAGGCGGAAGGCCCCGCCGCTGTGGCCGACGCCATAGCGGAGATCGATCGGCTCGAACGTCGCCCGTTCCGCTATGCGGAGCGCATTCCGCGCAAGGATCTGACGGACCAGAGCCTCGTCGTCGCGGCGCTCGCGACATCTGCGCTGATGGTCGCGAAATTCGCCGAGACGCGGCTGAAGCAATCGACGCGCGCGCCCGCGCCGGGGCGAGCGGCGAGGAGCGCCGCATGAGCGAATCCACGCGCGCGCAATATAGGCAGACGCTCGCGCGCTTCTTCGCGCGCTGGCGCTCGACGCTTCTCCTCGCGCTGCTCGCTGCGGCGCTGGCCGGGGCGTTGCAAAACGCCGTCGCCGCATGGCGGGCGCGCATCGACAATGCCGCGATCGGCGCGCTCGCCGCCGGGCGAGATGTCGAGACCGATTCTGCTTCCGCGCCCGAGCTCATCGCCGCGCGCGTCGAATTTCTCGCCGCGCGCGAGGAATTCGACAAGGCGCGCGCGCTGCTGGAGCCGCTCGACGTCGCCGGCCGCGACGAGCTCTCCGCCATCGCCCATTATGATCTCGGCAACGCCTTGCTGCGCCGCGCCTTCGATCTGCTGGAGCGGGGCCAGCTCGAGCCGGCCGGTCCTTTCGTCGAGCTGGCGCGTCGCGAATATCGTCGCGCATTGCAATTTCAGCCGGCGTTCTGGGACGCGAAATATAATCTCGACGTCGCCGCGCGTCTCGTGCGCGACAATCCGCAGCTCGAGCATTCGGGCGGCGACGAGCTGCCGGCGGACCCCAAGAAAATCTGGACCGACATTCCCGGCGCGCCCAAGGGGCTGCCATGACAGGCCCACGATGATGATCGCCCGCTTGCGCGATGCGCGGTTTCTCTCGCTCGCCTTCGCTCTGGCGGCGCTCGCCGCCGCTTTTGCGTTTCCGCGCACTGACGCGGTTCGCAATGGCGTCGATCTGCTGGCGACGCTGGACATCACCGGCAGCATGAACACACGCGATTATTCGCTGGATGGCGCGCCGACGAACCGCATCGAATTCGCCAAGCGGGCGTTGCGGCGGCTCGCCGCCGATCTTCCCTGCCCTTCGCGCGTCGGCCTCGCCATCTTCACCGAGCGCGAGCCCTTTCTGCTGTTTGAGCCGATAGACGTCTGCGAGAATTTCGCCGCTCTCGACGCGGCGATCGGCGCGCTCGACTGGCGCATGGCCTGGGAGGGCGACAGCCGCATCTCCGCTGGCCTGTTTCGCGCGGTCGAGATGGCGCGGCGCGTCGGCGCCGATCTCCTCTTCATTACCGATGGGCAGGAGGCGCCGCCGTTGCCGGCCTATGGCGCGCCGGTCTTCGAGGGCACGCGCGGCGCGATTTCGGGGCTCATTCTCGGCGCCGGCGGCTATGAGCCCGCGCCCATTCCGAAATTCGACGATCGCGGCCGCGAGACCGGCTTTTTTGGCGTGGACGAGGTGCCGCATGAGAGCCGCTTCGGCCTGCCGCCGGCGGGCGCGGAGCAGCGCGAGGGCTATAATCCGCGCAATGCGCCATTCGGCGGAGAGATGCGCGCCGGCACGGAGCATCTCTCCAGCGTGCGCGAGCCTTATCTGCGGCAGCTCGCCGAGACCACCGGCCTCGGCTATGCGCATTTGGAGAGGCCGGACGGGCTCGCGAGCGCGATTCTCGCGGTCGCGCGGCCGCGGCCGAGCCTCGCGCCGATCGATCTGCGCCCAGCCTTCGCTGCGGCGGCGCTCGTCGGCCTCGCCACCCTCTATCTCATCGTCCCGCTCGCGGAGATTTTCGCGCGGCGACGCCATTCCCGTCTCGCAACCACGCTCCCGAGGAGAATAGAGTGAAACCGAAAATCGCCCTCCTGGCCCTGCTCTTGTCTATCGCGCCGGCGCTGGCGCATGGCCCGACGCCGATCAAGGTCGACGAGAAGATCACCGTCGCCGCCGATCCCAAGGCGGTGTGGGCGCTCGTCGGCCATTTCGGCGCGCTCGACTGGCATCCCGATGTCGCCAGCGTGAAGGCGACCGGCGGCGACGCCAATGGCGCGGTGCGCGAGATCACGCTGCGCAAGGGCGGCGTCGTCACCGAGAGCCTCGACGAATATGATCCGCAGCAGATGAAGCTGAGCTATCGCATGTCGGACGCCAATCTTGACGCTCTTCCGATCAGCTCCTATTCGGCGACGCTGGCGGTGAAGCCGGCGGCGGGCGGCGGCAGCGAGGTGCAATGGTACGGCCGCCTCTATCGCGGCGACACCAGCAATGAGCCGCCGGACAATCTCAATGACGACGCCGCGCGCGAGGCGATGACCACCTTCCTGAAGGATGGGCTGCAGGGCCTCGCCAAAAAGCTGCAAGGCAAGTGACGTCATGAGAGCGCCGCGTCTCGCCGCCCTTTGCGCGACGCTTGCGGCGCTGCTCTGCGCCTGCGAGGACGCGGCGCCGCAGCGCGAGGCCGTGGAGGTGAAGCGCAAGGACGAGCTGCCGAAATGGCTGACGCCGATCGATCGCGTCGATCCCGCCTATTGGCTGGCCGCGCGCAAGAGCGGCGGCGCGCCGGTGGTGGAGAGCAGGGTGGCGCGACTGCAAGCGGCGCTGGATATCGGCGGCGCGCATTTTCTGGAGGCGCCGCGAATGCTCGCCAATCGCGCTGCGCAGCTCGGCGATATGCTTTCGGAGATCGGCGCGGCGGAAGACGAGGCGGAATCGATCGAGAGTCTCGCGGGCGTCGCGGCGGCGACGGGAAGCAAGCAGACCTTCGGCGATCTCTGCCAGCATTATTTCAACCTGCGCAAGCAGGGCGCGACGCGAGACGCGGCGCTCGCCGACTTATTGGAGCGCTATAGCGTGCAGAAGCGCGGGCAATAGGCGAAAGGGGAGCAAAAAAATTGCGAGCCCGAAGGCTCGCGGTCCAGGATGCGTTTGGACCGCGAGCCTTCGGGCTCGCCTATTGGCGAACCGCGTCAGCCGCGGTTGTAGACGTCCTGCAGGCGGACGATATCGTCCTCGCCGAGATAGGAGCCGGTCTGCACCTCGATGATCTCGAGGTCGATCTTGCCCGGATTGCTCAGGCGATGAATGCAGCCGATCGGCAGATAGACCGATTCATTCTCGTGAACCAGCAGCGTCTCCTCGTCGCGGCCGACCTCTGCCGTGCCCTTGACGACGATCCAATGCTCGGCGCGATGAAAATGCTTCTGCAGCGACAGGCGCGCGCCCGGCTTCACCACAATGCGCTTCACCTGATGCCGATCGCCGGAGTCGACCGACTGATAAAAGCCCCAGGGACGGAAGATGCGCTTGTGCTCGCCCGCCTCGCGGCGGTTCTCGCGCTTTAATTGATCGACGAGCTGCTTGACATTGTCGCCATGCTCATGGCCCAGCACCAGCACGGCGTCCGGCGTCGTCACCACAATGACGTCGTCGACGCCGACGACGGTGGTCAGCGTCTCGTCCGAGCGCACATGCACATTGCGCGACTCGCGCACGACGCCATTGCCGCGCACGGAATTGCCCTGTTCGTCGCGCTCGGTCAGCTCCCACACGGCGCGCCAATTGCCGACGTCCGACCAGCCGATGTCGGCCTCGATCACCGCGGCCTTGCGCGTCTTCTCCATCACCGCATAGTCGATGGAGGTTTTGGGCGCGCGCGCGAAAGATTCGGCGTCCAGCACGAGAAAATCGAGATCGCTGCGGCCGGCGTCGATCGCCTTTTCGGCGGCGTCGAAAATCGCCGGCTCGAAATGGGCGATCTCGGCCTGCATCACATCGGCGCGGAAGATGAAATTGCCGCTGTTCCACAAATAGCCGGCGTCGATATAGCGCCGTGCGCGGGTCTCGCGATCGGGCTTTTCGACGAAGGGCCTCGAGCTTGGAGACGTCGCCGGCGATGCGCTCGCCGGGGCGAATATAGCCATAGCCGGTGGCCGCATGGTCGGGCTTGACGCCGAGCGTGACGATATAGCCGTCCGCGGCGGCGGAAGCCGCTTTCTTGCAGAGCTCGACGAGGCCTTTGGGGTCGCGCACGACATGATCGGCGGCGAGCACGACGACGATGGTCTGCGGCGAGCGGCGCGCGGCGACGCCCGCGGCGACGGCGACCGCGGCGGCCGAATCGCGCCGCGTGGGCTCGAGGACGATATCGGCCGCAGCGCCGATGGCGCGCAGCTGATCGGTGACGAGGAAGCGATAATCGGCGTTGGAGATGATGACCGGCTTGTCGAAGGCCTCGTCCGCCAGCGTCTGAATGGTGGTCTGGAAGGTCGACAGCTCGCCGATGAGCGGAATGAATTGTTTCGGGAGAGTTTCCCGCGATTCGGGCCATACGCGCGTGCCCGCCCCGCCGCACATTATGACAGGTAGTATCTTCGTCATGTATCGCCTTTCGGTGGAAGGCCGTTGTCCAGCGCCGCGCTCCTTATGAGACGACGGCGACGGACCGGATCTCGCCCACGGCCCGCAAGTCGGGGTCGACGAGGCCCGCTAGCATAGGCTGCGCCAATGCGCCAAAGATTACGTCAGCAATAGGCCGAACGACCAGGATTTGGCAAGTCGGCGCAATCGCTTCGAGCGAATCTGCGCGCTCGGAACGGGGCCGACATCACCAGTCATTTGAGGCGAAATTTCAGCTCTTGCCCTTTTTTTCGAGCTCGGCCTTCAGCGCCAGCAGCTTGGCGAAGGGCGAATCGGGATCGGGCAGGCGTTCTTTCTCCCGTCTTTCGGGCGGCGGGGAAAAGCCGTTGCCGCGGCGGCGGTCGTCCCGCGGCGGACGATTGTCGCCGCGCGGCCCGTCGCTGCGGGGCTTGCCGCCGGAGCGGAAGCCGCTCTCCTTGCGGGCGTCCTGGCGCGGCCGATGCTCGGAATGCTCGCCCTCGCTTTGCTCGGGCCGCCGGCCGCCGCCCTGGCCTTGCCCATGTCCCTGGCGCGGGCCGCGGGGACGCTCGCCGGCCGGCCGCGCGCGGCCTTCCTCCTGGCCCGGAGCGCCGCCCTGACGCCGGCGCGGCGCTTGCGGGACATGACGCTGCAAGGTCCAAATCTCGATCGGCGCGGGCTCGGCCGCGGTCGGCTCGGCGCTCGCCTCGGCCGGGCTCGCTTCCGTCTCGCTCGCTTCCGTCTCGGCGGCGATGGCTGCCGGCTCCTGCGGCGCAGGCGCCTCTTCCGCCGGCGCCTCCTCCACGGCTATCTCTTCCACGGCCGGGGCGGGAGCCTCCTCCGTCGCCGCCACGGCCTCGGCGACAGGCTCGAGCGCCTCCGCCGGCTCGGCGGCCGATTCGCCGCTTTCCGATTCGGCGCTCTCCTCGGCCGCGGCCAAAACCGGCGCGAGCGGCTCGGTCGCCGCCTTGGCCAGCAGCGGCACGGTGATCGCCGGCCCCTGACGCTCGGCCGATTGATAGCCGAGCGAGCGCAGAATGGAGGCGAAGGCCTCGCCCGCGCAGCCGGTGAGCGAGGTCATCGCCACGGTGACGACGAAACCCTCGCCATCGGCGGCGCCGGGCGGCGGATCGCCGGCGGTCACGCCGGGGCGATAGGCGCTCGCCGGGCGGATGAGATCGGCGAGCCGCTCCAGAATATCGACGCGCACCACGCGCTCGCCGCAGACGCGGAAGCCGGCGGCGCGATAGAAGCCCTTGGAGATCGCCGGATCGGCGGCGAAGGAGGTGCGGCCGGAGGCGGCGAGATGCGGCACCTCCTCGAGGCCCTTGAGATTGTCGAGCCCGCCATGCTTCAAGCCCCAGAGCAGGGCGGCGAGCGAGCGCGGCGCCGGCTTCAAGAGCTGCGGCAGATAGAGGTGATAGGCGCCGAAGCGCACGCCCTTCTTGCGCAGGGCGGCGCGGTCCTCCTGGGAGAGCGTCTTGATGTCGCGCGCCACGCGGCTGCGCTCCAACACGCCGAGCTCCTCGGCCAGCTGAAAGGCGATGCCGCGGGAAACGCCCTCGAGCCCCTCGCCCTTCTCCAGCTCCTCCAGCGCGCCGAGCAGCTTCTTTATATGCTGGGCCAGCCACAGATCGAGCCGCTGCTGCACTTTCTCCAGCGCCGCGCCGGTCAATTGCTCGTCGGCCAGCAGGCGGACCACCGGGGTCAGCACGGCGGCGCCGGGCGCGATCTTGCCGACAGGCTCGCCGAGCCAGCGAATGGTCCCGTCATTGCCGAGCAGAAAAGCGTCGTCCACTGCGTCGAACACGCGGGCGGCGCGCGCCTCTATCTCGCCGGCGAGCGCTCGCTGCGCGGCGGCGTTCAACGCCTTCGCCGCTTCGCCCGTGGCCTGCGGATCGGCCGTGAAACGAAATCCCTGCAACTGTCCGACATGCTGACCTTCGACCATAACGTCGCCGGCAGTAGTGATTTCGGCTTCGAGCATCGCGTTCTCTCTCAGGCGGCGCATCAGCACGCTGGTGCGGCGATCGACGAAACGCTGCGTGAGGCGTTCGTGCAGCGCGTCGGACAGACTGTCCTCTACCTGACGCGCGACGCTCTGCCAATGCTCTGGATTCTCGAGCCAGCCGGAACGATTGGCGATAAAGGTCCAGGTGCGCACCTGGGCGAGCCGCGCGGACAGTGTGTGAATGTCGCCGTCGATGCGGTCCACGGCGGCGATTTGCTTTGCGAACCAATCGCCTGGGATCAATCCGCGGCGCACCACATAGCCATAGACGGCGAGCGCCAGCTCCGCATGAGCGGCCGGCGAGGTCTTGCGATAATCTGGAATCTGGCACACATCCCAGAGTCTCATAATATCTGCAATTGTTTTCGTGTTGCGCTGCACAGTCTCGTCGCGCGCGGCGACCTCGAGCACCATCTGATCCTCGGCGGTGCGCGCCCGCAGCAGGCATTCGTCGGGGGAGGCGCGCTCCAGCGATTCGGTCAGCGCCTCGATCGAATCGAAATCGAGATCGCCATTGCGCCATTGCAGCGCGACCAGCGGATCGAACCAATGATTCTCGAGCGCCTCCACCGTCTGCTCGTCGAAGGGCGGGCAGCGGCCGGTGCTGCCGAAAGTGCCGTCATTCATGTTGCGGCCGGCGCGGCCGGCGATCTGCCCCATTTCCGCCGCCGTCAATCGGCGATGGCGCCAGCCGTCGAACTTGCGGTCGGCGGCGAAGGCGATGTGGTCGACGTCGAGATTGAGGCCCATGCCTATGGCGTCTGTGGCCACGATGTAATCGACGTCGCCATTTTGAAAGAGATCGACCTGGGCGTTGCGCGTGCGCGGCGAGAGCGCGCCCAGCACCACGGCCGCGCCGCCGCGCTGACGCTTGATCCATTCGGCGATGGCGTAGACGTCCTCGGCCGAGAAGGCGACGATGGCGCTGCGCGGCGGCAGGCGCGCCAGCTTGCGCTCGCCGGCGAAGGCGAGATGCGACAGCCGCGGCCGCGTGAAGATGGGAACGCCCGGCAGCAGCCGCTCGATCAAGGAGCGCATGGTTTCCGCGCCGATCAGCAGCGTTTCCACGCGTCCGCGCCAAAACAGCAGGCGGTCGGTGAAGACATGGCCGCGGTCGAGGTCGGCGGCGAGCTGAATCTCGTCGACGGCCACGAAATCCACATCGAGATCGCGCGGCATGGCCTCGACGGTCGAGATCCAATAGCTGGGCGCGCGCGGCTTGATCTTCTCCTCGCCGGTGACGAGCGCGACATTCTCCGTCCCCACGCGCTCGGCGACGCGCGTGTAGACCTCGCGCGCGAGAAGACGCAGCGGCAGGCCGATCATGCCCGTCGGATAAGAGAGCATTCGCTCTATGGCGTGGTGGGTCTTGCCGGTGTTGGTCGGCCCCAGAACGGCGGCGACGCCGGCGGTCGACGGTCGCACGCCCGGCGCGGCCGGTTTTTTGGCGGTGAGCATGGGGCTCATGATTTTTCTTTATATTTCACCTCGAGCCCTGACGCGAGCCCGGCTCCCCGAATCGATAGCGGCGATCGTCCCGGAATGGAACGGCGAAGATCGCGCTATTTTACGCTTCGAACAGGCGTCGAACGAATCGCGGCCGAATCGACGACGCTTTTCGAGTCACGCTCTGTTCGCTCGAGATATGGTTGCTCCTCGCGCCTGCGGACGCTATGGCTTCCAAATCTCGCCTTTTGCTGCAGCTGTGTGCGGCGCGTCGCGCAGGGAAGCGCGCGGACTCCGCCGCGCCTTCTTGTCAACACGCCAATTGCGACGTCCCGACGACGACGGCGTTAAGCTTTGGAATCTTGCCGGAACGGAGCGGGCACGAATCGGCGATCTCGCCGCGTTGCCGCGCCGTTCCCACGAGGTCTCGAGGCTTTCGCCCGGCGGACGCGCTATTTCGCGCCGCGTCGGCGCGCGGAAGACGGAGCCGCATTTACCTCTCTGTCTCGAAATCGGCCGTCTCGGCGCGCGCCGGCGGCCCCTCTCGCGCGGCTGGCGCGGCGTCCCAATGCGATTCGCGTGGCGTCGGCGGGTTAACGCGCTGCGTCGCGCGAGCGCGTGACGCGCTGTGGCGTAAGCCGAGCGTTAACCTTTCGTAAGCCATGATCCGCCGCGACAGCGACGCCCAGCGGATGGACAGAGCATTGGCAGAAAACAAGCGTGACTTCCGATCGAGCGTCGCGGCGCTCGCTCTCGCGCCGAGCCCGCGGGCGCTGCGATTCTTCGCCGTCGGCCTGCTCAACACGGCTTTCGGCTATGCGATCTTCTATTTCGTCTGGCGCGCGACGCAGGATTCGACCGTCGCGGCCGGCGTCTCCACGGCGATCGGCGCTCTGTTCAACTTTCTCTCCATCGGCCGCCTCGTCTTCGGCTCCGCCGATCCGCGCTTTCTCGGCCGCTTCATCGCCGTCTATGCGGCGCTCTTCATCGTCGATGCGCTCGCCCTGCGCGCGCTCGAGCATTTGGGCGTCGAGGCGGCGTTCGCGCAGGCGGCGCTGACGCCCGTTCTCGCGACGCTCTCCTATCTCCTCAATCGCGACTTCGTCTTCCGCAGCGGAGCCGGCGGCGCATGAAGACCATCTCCATCGTCACGCCCTGCTATAATGAAGAGCTCAACATTCGCGAATGCCATGCGCGGGTCGCCGCGCTCTTCGACGGCGAGCTGAAGGATTATCGCCGCGAGCATGTGTTCTGCGACAACGCCTCCAAGGATCGCAGCGCCGAAATATTGCGTGATCTGGCCGCGAGCGATCCTTGCGTGAAGGTCATTCTCAACGCGCGCAATTTCGGGCCGATGCGCTCCAACTTCAATGGCGTGATGGCCGCGAGCGGCGATGTGGTTCTCTTGTTCCTGCCCGCCGATCTGCAAGACCCGCCGGAGCTGCTGCCGCAATTCGTGAAGCTGTGGGAGGCAGGAAACGAGATCGTCTATGGCATTCGCAAGATTCGCGAGGAGGGCGCCGTCATGCGCATGGCGCGCGGCCTCTATTATCGCATGCTCACCGGTCTCTCGGAATTCACGCTGCCGCCCGGCGTCGGCGATTTTCAGCTCGTCGATCGCAAGGTCGTCGAGGCGATGCGCAGCATAGACGATTCCTATCCCTTCATGCGCATGATGACATTCGAATGCGGCTTCACCGCCGTCGGCGTTCCCTATCGCTGGGTCGAGCGTCGCCGCGGCGTCACCTCCAATAATCTGCCGCGGCTCATCGATCAGGGCCTCAACGGTCTCGTCACCTTCACGCCGGCGCCGCTGCGTCTGCTGCTGTTTCTCGGCTTCGGCATTGCGGCGCTGGCGCTCGCTTACGCTTTCGTCAGCCTGGCGCTCGGGCTGATCTTCTTCCGCCAGCTCGCGCCGCCCGGCGTGATGACGATCATCGTCGCCGTCTTCTTCTTCGGCGGCGTGCAGCTCTTTTCGATCGGCGTGCTCGCCGAATATATTCTCGCCATACATTCGCAGGTGAGGCGCAAGCCCGTGGTGTTCGAGCGCGAGCGCATCAACTTCTGAGCCGACATGACCGCGACGACATTGCAAACGAAAGCCGAAGCCTTCGCGCAGACGCGCGTGCCTCTGCGCAATCTGCTGCTGCTGCAGCTCGGCGTTCTCGTCTTTCTCCTCTCCAACGCGGCGCTCGCCTTCGGCTTTCGCGCCATCGCCGCCGCGCCCATTCTCGCGGGCTGCGCGCTCGCCGCCTTTCTCCTCTTCTCCTTTCGGCCGAAGCAGAACGGCCTGCTCGCCGCGGCGATCGATACGAAAAGTCTCATCGCCTGTCTCGCGCTCACCTTTGCTCTGCTGCTGCTCGGCGGCGAAACGCATCTCTTCTACGCCAATCTCGATTGGCTGGTGCGCGACGCCGTTCTCTCCGATCTGACGCGGCAGGGCTTTCCGCTCTTCTATCGCTATGAGGGGCAGGATTATCTGCTGCGCGCGCCGCTCGGCATGTATCTCATCCCTGCGGCGATCGGCCATTTTGCGGGGCTCGTCGGCGCGCATATCGCAATGCTGGCGCAAAATGCGCTGCTGCTCGGTCTTTGCTTCTATTTCATCGCAAAGCTCGCCGGCGCGCGTGCGACGCCTTTTCTCGCGCTCTTCATTCTGTTCAGCGGGCTCGACATTCTTCCGCAGCTCTTGCACGAAGGGCTCGAATTGCCGGACCATCTCGAATGGTGGAATTCGTCGATCCAATATTCCTCGCATGTCACGCAATTGTTCTGGGTTCCCAATCACGCGCTGCCGGGCTGGTGGGCGGCTCTGCTGCTGCTGCTGCTCGTGCGCGAGGAGATCGATCTCGCGCTCGTCGCCATTCTCTTCGCCGCTTCGCTGCTGTGGTCGCCGCTCGCCGCCGTCGGCGCCGCGCCGCTCATCGGCTTTTGCGCGCTGCGTCTGCGCGGCGCGCTCTTCTCATCGCGCAATATCGCCGCGGCCGCGGCCGGCCTCTGCTTTCTGCCGATCGCGCTCTATCTGACGATCGACGCGGAATCGGTCAAGCATGGCTGGCTCGCTGCGACGCCGGGATTCGCGCTGCTCTATCTCGCCTTCATTCTCGTCGAGATTCCACATGCGGCGATTCTCGTCGCGGCGCGCGACAAAATCGCAAAGAGCGATCATGCGCTCGTCGTCGCTTGCGTGATCGTGCTGCTGGCGCTGCCCTTCTATTATTTCGGTCCCAATAATGATCTGGCGATGCGCGCCTCCATGCCGGCGCTCTTCCTGCTCGCTTTCGCCTTTGCGGGAGTCGCCGTGTCGACGCCGCGCGACGGCGGCCGTCTCGCGTCCCTAATATCGGCGATCGTCATCGTCTCCGCCGCGACGCCGGCGATGGAGATCAAGCGCGCGCTGGTCTCTCCCGCTTTCGCAATATCGGATTGCGATCTTCTGACCAGTTGGCGCAAGACCGATCCGTCCATCTTTCCGACCAATTATCTCGCGCGCATCGAGACGCTTCCGGCCTGGCTCGGCGCGGCGAGCGAAGCGCGGCTCGAGAACGAGCAGCGAAGCTGCTGGCCGGCGCATCCGCATCTGCCCGATTCGCGCAAATGAGGCCGCGGCGCGACGCGCGGGGGATGTCCACAGAATTTCGCTCATGACATTTGGCTTTTGACTTGGCGCGGCGTCGAACGCTAAAACCGCGCCTCTTTGAGAAACAGCCGACAAGGATAGCGCATGGCGTCGATCGTCGAACGAATCAGCACGGAGCTCTCCGCGAAACCTTGGCAGGTAGAGGCGGCCGTCGCTCTGCTCGATCAAGGTTCGACCGTGCCCTTCATCGCCCGTTACCGCAAGGAGGCGACGGGCCAGCTCGACGATATCCAGCTGCGTCATCTGGAAGAGCGCCTGCGCTATTTGCGCGAATTGGAAGACCGCCGCAAAGCGATTCTCGATTCCATCGAAGCGCAGGGCAAGCTCGACGACGCGCTGCGCGCGACCATCATGGACGCCGACAATAAAGCGCGGCTCGAGGATATTTATCTTCCCTATAAGCCCAAGCGCCGCACCAAGGCGCAGATCGCGATCGAGGCCGGTCTCGCGCCGCTCGCCGAAGCGCTGCTCGGCCATCCCGAGCGCGAGCCGAAAGCGCAGGCCGAGCCTTTCGTGAACGCCGAGAAGAATGTCGCCGACGCGACCGCCGCGCTCGAGGGCGCGCGCGCCATTCTCGTCGAGAGATTCGCGGAAGACGCCGATCTCATCGGCCGCTTGCGCGAGACCTTCTGGACGCGAGGCCTGATGAAATCGAAAGTGCGCGCCGGCAAGGAGACGGCGGGCGCGAAATTCTCCGATTATTTCGATTTTTCCGAGCCGCTCACCAAGCTTCCGTCGCATCGCATTCTGGCGATGTTCCGCGGCGAGAAGGAGGAGATTCTCGATCTCGAGATGCTCCCCGAGCCGAGCGAAGGCGCCGTCGGCTATGAAGGCCAGATCGCGCAGCGTTTCGTCATCGCCGATCGCGGCCGCCCGGGCGATCGCTGGCTGCTCGACACTGTGCGCTGGGCGTGGCGCACCAAGATCGAGCTGCATCTTTCCGTCGATCTGCGCACGCGTCTGTGGCGTCTCGCGGAAGACGAGGCGATTCGCGTCTTCGCCGCGAACTTGCGCGATCTTCTGCTCGCGGCGCCGGCCGGCGCGCGCGCGACGCTCGGCCTCGATCCGGGATTCCGCACCGGCGTCAAGGTCGCGGTCATCGACAAGACCGGCAAGATCGTCGCGACCACGGCGATCTATCCGCATGAGCCGCAACGGCGATGGGACGAATCGCTCTCCATTCTCGCCAAGCTGGTGCGCGAGCACGCCATAGAGCTGATCGCCATCGGCAATGGCACGGCCTCGCGCGAGACCGACAAGCTCGCCGGCGATCTCATGTCGAAATTCCCGGAGCTGAAGCTCACCAAGATCGTCGTTTCGGAGGCGGGCGCGTCCGTCTATTCCGCATCGGAATACGCCTCGCGCGAATTGCCCGATCTCGATGTGTCGCTGCGCGGCGCCGCCTCCATCGCGCGCCGTCTGCAGGACCCGCTCGCCGAGCTGGTGAAGATCGAGCCCAAGGCGATCGGCGTCGGCCAATATCAGCACGACGTTTCCGAGGTGAAGCTCTCCCATTCGCTCGACGCCGTCGTCGAGGATTGCGTGAACGCCGTCGGCGTCGACGTCAACACCGCCTCTGCGCCGCTGCTGGCGCGCGTGTCCGGCGTCGGCGAATTGCTCGCTTCCAACATCGTCGCGCATCGCGACGCCAATGGCCCCTTCCGCACGCGCGAAGCGTTGAAGAAAGTGCCGCGTCTCGGGCCGAAAGCTTTCGAGCAGAGCGCGGGCTTCTTGCGCATCGTCGACGGCGACGATCCGCTCGATCGCTCCGGCGTGCATCCAGAGGCCTATCCTGTGGTGCGGCGCATTCTCGCCGCCGCCAAGACCGACATAAAGCAGCTCATCGGCAATGCGTCCGAGCTGCGCAAGCTGCGGCCGGCGCAATTCGTCGACGAGAATTTCGGCCTGCCGACCGTCACCGATATTTTCGCCGAGCTGGAGAAGCCCGGCCGCGATCCGCGCCCCGCCTTCAAGACCGCGACCTTCCAGGAGGGCGTGGAGAAGATTTCCGATTTGAAGCCCGGCATGATTCTCGAGGGCGTCGTCACCAATGTCGCGGCCTTCGGCGCCTTTGTGGACATCGGCGTGCATCAGGACGGGCTCGTCCATATTTCCGCAATGTCCAAGACCTTCATCAAGGATCCGCGGCAGGCGGCCAAGCCCGGCGATATCGTCAAGGTGAAGGTGTTGGAGATCGACGCGCCGCGTAAGCGCATCTCGCTCACCATGCGGCTCGACGACACGCCGGATCAGCGCCAGGCCCCGTCGGGCGGCCAGCGCCGTGACGGCGGCGGCGCGAGCCCGCGCCAGATGCGCCAGCCGGAGCCGCAAAAGGGCGCAGGCGCGCTGGGCGAGGCGCTGCTGGCGGCGATGCGCACGCCGCAGAAGGGCCGCTAGCTGGAGTTTCGAGCGAAGCGGGCGCCGCTTCGTTCGAAAAACACGGCTGCAATAAAAGCAATCCCGAAGCTTTTCCGGTTCGATCCGAACCGGAAAAGCTCTAGCCTAGTCACGGAAAGTAGTGATGTCTCGTCGCGCCGTCATACCGGCCCGTCTTCATGCAGCAGCGCTTGAAAGCTACGGCCGGAGCCGCAGGGGCAGGGATCCGCGCGGCCGAGCTTTTCGACGAGCTCCTTGTCGCCATGGACAAAGCGCAGGCCGCGCTTGACGTTGGTTTCCGAATTAAAGCCCTTGCGACGCTTGGATGTGGGCTCGAAAGCACGCCGGGGCGTCGAAATCGCTGTCATGTCTCATGACCGCCTCCCCTATGTTGGAATGTGGGCGCTGGAGCGGGTGAAGGGAATCGAACCCTCGTATTCAGCTTGGAAGGCTGCTGCTCTACCATTGAGCTACACCCGCGGCGGAGCAGATATGCCAAGTCGCGCCGCGCTTGGCAATGCTCTCGCGCGGCCGGCGCCGCTCCAAAGGCGCGATTTTCGGCGATTCGCGCGCAATCCGGGGCTTTTCGGCGCGTGCGGCTTGACAGGCTCGCGTTCGATTTCTCATTTGACAGCCGGGCAAGGGCAAACTAACCGAGCGCCCGACCAACGTCTCCACGGGCGGTCCCACACCGCTCTATCTCGAGGATGCAAGGACCGTGGCCAAACCCGAACTCGGCGCCAAGCGCCAATGTCAGTCTTGTGGCGTCAAATTTTTCGATCTGAACAAGGATCCGGTCGTCTGCCCGAAGTGCGGAGCGATTTTCCATATCGTGACGTCGCGAATCGCCTCCCGCAATGTCGATCCCGATGAGGGCGCCGAGGGCGAGAAGGATGCGGAGATCGTCTCGCTCGACGAGGTGGAGGCCGCCGAGAACAAGGCCGAATCGATCGAGGCGGACGAGGACGTCGAGATCGACGACGCCGCGGAGGAGGACGACACCTTCCTCGAGAATGAGGAAGAGGAGGACGACGACGTCGCCGGCCTCATCGATGGCGACATCGACACGGATGAAGAAGGCTGAGACGAAAACGGCGGTCCCGAGCTTCGGGGCCGCCGCTTTTTTTTGCGCTGTTGTTGCGATTTATTTTTTCGCCGGCTCGTCCGGGAAGGGCGTGAGCGCGGAATAATTGGCCGGCACGGGCTGCGTCAGCGCGCCGAGGAAAGCGGTGATCGCAGCCACATCCTTGTCGGAGAGGTTCGCGCCCAATTGCACCTTGGCCATCACGCGCACGGCCTGCGGCAGCTCGGCCACCGAGCCGTCGTGGAAATAGGGGCCGGTCTTGGCGACATTGCGCAGGCTCGGGACCTTGAAGACATAGAGGTCCGCGTCATTCTTGGTCACATCGGCGCGGCCCTTGTCCGGGTCCTTGGAGCCCGTCTGCTTCCAATAGTCCTCGACGACGCCGAATTTGGAGAATGCGGTTCCGCCGAGCCCGACGCCGTCGTGACAGCCGGCGCAGCCGACATCGACGAATTTGCGCAGGCCTTCCTGCTCGGCCGGCGTCAGCGCCTTGGCGTCGCCATTCAGAAACGCGTCGAAGCGCGTCGGCTGCGGCAGCGTGCGCTCATAGGCGCCCAGCGCCTTGCCCCAGTTCTTCTGCGTCACCGGGTCCGCCTCGCCGGGGAAGGCCTTGGCGAAGGCCTCCGTATAGCCGGGGATGGATTTCAGCTTGGCGATCACTGTCGCGAAATCGGGATTGCCGAAGCTCACCGCGCCGGTCGGCGATTTCTCGGCCTGATCCTCGATCGATTCGCGATCGCCGCGCCAATGCGCCTTGAACTGCAAAGCGGCGTTGAAGATCGTCGGCGCATTGCGCGGATTGAGCTTGCCGAGCACGCCGAAAGATTTCGGCAGCCCGTCGGCGCCCTGCTTCTCGGGCAAATGGCAATGCGAGCAGCTGACATTGCCGTCGGCGGAAACGCGATTTTCGAAGAACAGCCGCCGACCGAGCTCGGCCTGGGCGGATGTGGCGCTCGGCGAGGCCGGCAGAGGCGCGAAAACGCGCTTGGCGTCGGAAAGGAGCGCGACGTCGGCGCCGGCCGCGACAGCGGTCGCGGCGAGGCACAATCCCGCAGCCGCAAATCCGACCAGCGCGGAAATTTTTATGGTGGAAGTCATGATGGTCCGCCGTTTCTCGTAGCGGGAGCTGGGGCTCCGGCGGGCGCATCCTGTATCGATTTATGAGAGCCGGCAAGGCCGGCTCTCATAAAATCATACTTCACAGCTAGGGTTGACGCGCGGCGCCGATCGGGCGCAATCCGAGCCAGCGGCTCGCGCTCGGAAAAGCGCGGCGGATAACTGTTTCCGCCGCGATCACGGCGAGGAGAGACAGGCCGAGCGTCGGCAGGAAGAGGCCGAGGGCGAGGATGAGGCTCAGCATGAATGGCGCGAGGCGCGGCTCGGGCGAGAAGGCCGGCGGCGCGCCCAGGGCGCCGCGCGGGCGTCGCCGCCACCACAAGACGACGGAAGAGACCACGAGCAGCAGATAGGCGACGACAGTCAGCAGGCCGAGCAGCTGATTGAGCCAGCCGAACAGCTGTCCCTCATGCGCGGCGACGCCGATTCCGAAGATGCGGTCGATGAGCGGAGACGTGGCGAAGCCCGTCTCGCGCAATTGCTCGAAGCTCGCCGGGTCGAATTCGATCGTCCTGCGCAGCGGGCGGTTCTGCGTTCGCGATTGGACCTTCCAAGCGGCGCCTTCCGGGCCGGGGGGCGAGATCGTCACCGGCTCGGCAAGTCCGAGCCCGGCCGCGATCGGCGCGATTCGATCGAAACCGACGCGCGTCGCCGTCATTGCGCCGGCGGCGGCGTGATGCGCATGGTGCTCCGCATGTTCGCTCGGCGCGGGCGCGGCTTGCTGGAACTGCTCCTTGCGCTGCTCCCGCGCGTCGGCGGGGCCCGTCGTCCAATCGGGATGAACGAGCATCGTCTCGCCGATATTGCGCATATAGCGGAAGCTCTCGCCCCAGACCAATGTCCAGGGCAGCGCCGTGACGAGCAGGAACAGAGCGAAAAACGACACCCACAGACCGGTGACGGCGTGGAGGTCGCGCCAGAAAATTCGGCCGCCCTCGGTGAGACGCGGATAGGCGACGCCGGCCAAGCCTTTCGCGTCGCGCGGCCACCAGAGATAGAGGCCGCTGACGATCATGACGATGGCCCAGGCGCCGGCGAGCTCCAGCAGCACATGGCCGGGCGTCCCCAGCAGCAGATCGCCATGAATGGCGGAGGCGAGCTGCGACGGGCGGTATTTGTCGTCCTGAACCGCGAGAATTTCCAGCGTGTCGGGACGCACCAGCGCGCGCTGGATCGCGAAATCCTCGGAGCCGCGGCGCCCGGTCATGAAGGTCACACGGGCGGCGTCGGCCGGATCGGCGCGCAGCTCGAGCGCGGTCAGCCGCGCGTCGGGCAGAGCCGCCTGCGCCGCCGCCACTTGCGCGTCGAGCGATTGCGGCGCGCCATTCAGCGCCATATGATCGTAGGGCCGGTCGAGCCAGGCGTCGATCTGCGGCTTGAAGAGATAGACCGCGCCGCTGAGCGACAGCACGACGACGAAGGGCAGGCAGAACAGCCCCGCATAGAAATGCCAACGCCAGATGGTGCGATAGGCCGCGGAACGGACGGACGCATCCTGCGATCCGACGAGATTGCGGACGATCATATTCATATTTGGCCTCCTCGACGACGCCGGCGCCCGCCGCGGGCCGGTCGTGTCTTTTCTCAACTTCGATGTGATGGCTCGCCGATGAAAAGCTCGGCCGTCTCATTGGGAGCGTAACGCCGAGGCTGTGCGATTGTCGAGATCGCAAGGGGACGTCGCATTGGAAGACGTCGATGGGGACGTCGCGCGAGAGGGGCCGACGCGAGCGTTCGCGCATTATGGCGTCGGCAGGGACGAGCAGCGCCCGACCGCGACAGGCGCTGGCGCGCAAAAAATGACGAGCCGGTAAGAAGGTCGCCTCCGTGAGGAGAGCGGGCTTCTTACCGGCTCGCTGAATTCGGCCGCTTCATGACAGAAACGGCGAGCGCGAAATCCGTTCAGATTTCAGCGGATTCGTAGCTGGTGATTTCCATGCCGACGCAGACTTCGACGATCACCGGGGCGGTCCATGCCATGTTCATCTCCTCCGTTCGAAGAAATCGCCCTTTCGAGGCGAATGTCTCATCCCGCTTCTCGCTGCAATCGCGCTTGGCCGCATGAGCTTGGCAGGTTTGAGCTGGGCGATTGAGTAGCATGAAGCTATGCCACGCGCAATTCGGCAAATTGAGACAGCGTGTTTTCAAATCTTCCCGACTTCGTCGCAACCCATGGAAGTTGCGAGAGGAACGACATTCGGCGCGGCGGCCCGGCGCGCTTGTGGTCGGGCAATCCTCCCATGGGAGGCGGATCGGGTCTCCCGCCGCGCGGGCGCGGTCATAGCGTCGCCGCTCCGATCTGCTGCAAAACACCCAATCGATCGACTTGCAGCCATGCCCGGGCGAGCTTGCCGTCGCCGGCGTGATAGATGGCGATCCGCTCTTGAACGACCATTTTGCCCGTCGGGGCGACGCCGGCCAGCGGCCCGAGCTGCGCGGCGCGGAATCGCCAGCGCAGGCACACTTTGCCGTCGACCGCGAACAAATCCTCGATCTCGAATCGAAGGTCGGGAAAGGCGGTGACCATGCGTTCGATCGTCCGCCGGAAACCCTCCGGGCCGCTTTCGCCATTCGCGCCGATGAAATCCGGCGCCAGATAGTCGCCCAGCCGGTCCAGCCGACGTTTGTTGAGACAATCCTCATAGAGGCCTTCGACGAGCTCCGCCGGCGTCATGACGCTCCCTCCATTGACAATATATTGTCTTTTGTCAGTTTGACAATATATTGTCAATATCTCGGCTGTTCAGGGAGATCGATCATGCCTCAGTCGCGCGGCGACGCCCTGAGCGGGCTCGTATGGGAGATATTGCTGACCGCGGGCCGCCTGACGGAGCTCGGCAACAGACTCACCGCGCCCTTCGGACTGACCGCCGCCCGTTGGCAGGTCATGGGCGTCATCGTCCACCGAGCGGCGACCATAGCGGACATCGGCCGTCGCCTGTCGCAGAGCCGGCAGGGCGTCCAACGTTTGGGCGATGAGCTGGCGCGGGACGGATTCGCGCGCTACAGCCCCAATCCAAAGCACGCGCGCGCAAAGCTGCTCGGCCCGACGCCGCAGGGCGCAGCGGCGTATCGAGAGGTGATGAAGCTGCAAGCCGAGTGGATGGACGCTCTATCCGCTGAAATGCAGATCGAGGACATCGCCGCGGCGCGGGCGCTGCTCGCGACGCTCGCGTCCGGGCTGGAAGACGGCCGAACGCGAGACACAGCGCAGGGGCGCGAGCGCTCGTCGAGCGGCTGAGGGTTCGACGTCGGCGTATCGGCGCTGCTGCGCGTGGCTCACGCCGGCAGCAGCACCTCGCCCTTGCCGAACACCGCCGTGTCGCCAGCGAAGCGCTGCAGACGGCCGGAGAGCAGGCGCGAGGCGCCGCGGCTCTCTCCCGCCAGCGATTTGGCGAAGAGCTTGGCGAAGCCGAGATTATGCACGCCGCAATCCACGTAAGTCGGTCCGAGCTCGCGCTGCTCGGAGAGCACGATTGTCGCGCGCTTGTTGAGATAGCCGATGCGCTCGCCCTCGGCCGTCCCCAGCACGATGATCGTGCCGGCGATGGCGCGGGAGCCCAGATCCTCGCCCGCGTCGCCCTCGACGATGATAATGCCGCGGCGCAGCCGATCGCCGGCGCGCGCGCCGACGCTGCCGCGCACCACGACGCGCCCGCCGGACATGCCGGGAATCTCGCCCGCGAGCGGCGCGCCCAGGAAATCCCCGGCGTCGCCGTAAATATCGATATTGGTGCCGGCCGATTGCGAGGCGGCGTAGGGGCCGGCGTCGCCGGCGACCGTGATCGTCCCGCCCTTGGCGGCGCGGCCGAGCTGCGCGCCGACATCGCCCTCGACATGAATGGCGAAGCCCGGCAGCAGCTTGGCGCCGAGCAGATCGAAGCGGTCGGAGCCGCCGTCGAAGCGCACCGAGCTGACGTCGCCGAGCTTCACCTTGAAGATGTCGCCGACCGTCACGCTCTCGCGCGTCGTGCCGATGGAGAGGGACTCGATTTCCTTCGCCGAGCGGCCGACGAGCCGATCGGGCGTCAGGGGCGAGAGGTCGAGCCGCTGGTCGGGCTCGGCTTTCAGCGTGAAGAGAAGCGGCTTCACTTACACGAGATCCTTCAGATGATAGTGGAAGGGGCCGAGCTTGCCGCCGTAATTGCCGGCGCCGACGCGTTTCGCGCCGTTCTTGGGGCCGAGCGCGATGATCGCCTTCAGCCCGGCGCGCATCCCCGCCGCGACCGCCTCGCTGGTGAGGCCGTCGATGACGATCTCCAGCACGCAGCCGATATCGGCGTCGAGCGCGCTATTGGTGGCGCCGCGCAGCGTCGGGCAATAGGCGTCATTGGTGGAGGCGCCCATGCCCTTATACTTGGAGCCGACCTTGGAGCCGGAGCGCACCACGCCGCCGGGGAAGGGCGCGATGGCGTCGGGCGTCTTGTGGACGGCCTCCACCGCGGCCTCGGTCGCACGCATGGTGCTGGCCCAATCCTCGCCCATGATGAGCAGATTGCCGCCGCCGACCGATTTCTTGGTGAGGCCGACGGAAGATTCCACCAGGAACTCGCCGTCCATCACCGGCACGCGCCAGTAGCGGCGGCCGTCGATCGCCTTGGAAATCTGCCATTTGTCGCCGAATTGGCGCATGGAGTCGCCGACCTTGATCTTCGCCTCGCCGTCGAAGGCGGAGAAGACGGCCGAGCCGGGGCAGGTCAGCACGCATTGGCCGATGCGATTGACCAGCGCCTTCTCGACGCTCTTGGGCGAGAAGCCGAAGAGCAGCACGCGCACGCCTGGACGCCCGTCCGGCGTCTCGCGCGTCGACAGCTCGCGGTCGATGCCGGCCTCGCAATCGCAGCCGATGACCGATGTGGCGTAGCCGGTCATGGTGGTCGCGGCCTGCAAGGCCCATTTGCGGGTCGGCGCGGTGACGACCACGCCGGAGCCGGTCATCGGAAAGGCCTCGGCGAAGCTCTCGTCGATGCGGATTCCCTTGCGGATCAGCTGCGGCATGGGACCTCCGCAAAGGCGTCGGCGTTGGGGAGGGCGGCGTCCTGCACCTCGAACAAGGAGCGCGGCAGGCCGTAGAGCCCGTCGTAATATTTGTCGAGGCGGCTGTTGATCGCCCGGTCGTAGTCCGGCCGCACGCGCAGCGTCCTTCCCTTGGTGTAATGCGAGACCTTGCCGTCGCGCACGACGAGATTGCCGTCCTTGAAGACATAAGCGGCGCTGCGGAACATCGCCGCCTTGTCCTTCTGCGGCTTGTAGACCGCGACGTCGCCGACCGAGCCGACGCCCAATTGGCCGCGATCCTCGAAGCCATAGAGCTTGCGCGGCGCGGCGCGCGTCATGGTCGCGATCTCATAGAAGGAATATTCGCGCTTCAGCGCCGGGAGATTGGTCAGCTCCAGCACATCGGCCGGCAGGCGCGAGCAATATTGCGCGCGCTTGTCGGCGCTCATCAGCAGCGCGAAGACCTCCGGGTAGGTGGTGAAGGGCGCGCCGTTCGGATGGTCGGTGGTGAAGAACACCCGCATCGGATCGTCGATCAGCAGGAACAGCTCGAGGCCCGCCGCCCATTGCACCGCATTGTAGAAATCCGACACGCGGTAGGAATAAGGCGAGACGCCGAGGCCGTTGGAGTCGCCGTCGAAGATGACGCCCTTCTTCGGCCGCGCGCCGGGCAGGCTGTTGAACTGCTTCATCACATCGGAGGAGATCGTCACAATGTCGGCGAACATCACCTGTCCGACGTCCACCGTGACGTTCTTATGGGCGTTGACCGTCTCAGCCAGCCGCGCGGCCGCCGAGGAGAAGCCGTTCTTGCCCTCGAGCCCATAGGCGTAGAATTGAATATGGGCGAGATGCAGCGGCAGGCCCTGCGAGGCCTCGATCGTCGCCACCGCCGTCTCTATGTTGCCGGCGAGGCCGAGATTGTTCATGTGCAGATGCAGCGGATGGCGGATCTTGGTGGCGTTCACCGCCCGCTGCAGGGTCTGGAATATCTCGCGAGACGAGAGCCCATATTCCGGCACCACATCGTCGAGCGAGAAGTGCCGGACATTCTGCTTGAAGGCGTCGACGCCGCCGGCGTTGACGCATTTGACGCCGATCGCCCGCGTCGCCTCCAGCGTGGCGCCGATGTAATCGACCACCGAATCCTGGCTCGCGCCGTCGCGGAAGCCGGAGAGGAGGAAATCCTCGTTTCCGAGCACCGTCAGGAAGCCCTTGTCGATGATCGGAATATCGGCGAGCTCGAGATGGGCGTGCAGCGCGTGATGGGGCGAAACCGCCGGCTCTATAACCGTGGTGTAGCCCATTTGCGCATAGAGGCGGCCGGTCTCGAAGGTGGACCAGCCGGCCGTCGACAGCGGCGTGTTGGCCGGCCGCGGCCGATGCGCGCGATGCGCCTCCGGCAGCAGCAGGCGGGCGGTGTTAACGCCGCCGCCGGCGATATGGGAGTGAATGTCGATGGCGCCGGCCATGACGATATGGCCGCTGACGTCATGCTCGACGTCCGGCGTCCGGCCGGCGGGCGGCGCGACGATGCGGCCGTCCTCGATATAGAGATCGCCCACGCCGTCCACGCCATTGACGGGATCGACGATATGGCCGCCGCGAAGGCAGATCAGCACGGCAAGTCCTCCGAAAATTTGGCGCTGATGGCGGCGATGGCTTGCGCCACGCTCGGCAGCTCGGCCGGCGCGCTCGCCCGCCGCAGCACCATGGAGCTGGTCTCCTGCGCGAATTCCACCGCGTCGTAATTCTCGCCCGGCTTGCCGACGGCGATGAACAGCCCGCGCTTGGGCGCGGAGCCCGGCGGTCCGAGCGTGATGAGCGGAATATCCGCCGCCTCCCAGGGCGGCGGCTCGCCGTCATAGGCGGAAATCCACAGAGCCGCGTCGGCCTCGCCGCTCTCGACGAGCCGGCTCGCCTCGAAGCGCCAGGTGTCGTGCTCGGGATAGCCGCGGCCAAAGCCCGTGCGCGGCGGAAAGCCGGTCATCCAGGCGGAGGTCTGCAGCACGCCGGTCGCGTCGGCGCGGCCGCCGATCGGCACGCCGGTGAAGCGCGTCGTGGCGTTGAGCTCGGTGATCATGCCCTGCAGCATTTCCACCATCAGCGTGTCGAGCCCGGCCGCCGCCCAGACGGCGACGCCGAAACGCGCCGATTTCAGCGCATCTGCAGCCGCGTCGAGCTTTTTGGCCGCGGCCGCCGAAAGCGCCACGGGCCGTCCGCCGACGCGCGCGCGCAGCGCCGCCAGCACGCCGGGAAGCTCGGCCTCCGTCGCCGGAATGGTCTCGACCTCGACGCCCTCGATCTTGGCCTCGCCCCGCTTGGGGCCGACCCAGAGCACGCGGCGCTTGGTCTTGCCGCCGTGGACTGTCTCCTTGTCGAGCGCGAGGCGATCGAAGATCGCCGGCCAATAGCCCGCGAGCCCCGGACCGACCAGCAGCACGAGGTCGGCGCGCACGCGCGCCTCATTGGGCGTCGTCACGAATATCCCCGCGGAGCGGACGACCTCGAGGTCGGCCAGCGAATCGCGCGAGGCGAGATGATCGAAAGCGCCTCTCAGCCGCTCGGCCAGCAGGATCGCGGCCTTTGCTCCCGCCACATCGGCGCCGAGACCGGCGACAAGGGGGAAATTCGCGGCTTGCAGGATTTTGGCCGCTTTTTCGTAGGCGTCTTCGGAAGAAATGGATTTGCCGTCGAGCGTCGCGTTGCTCATTGCCCCAACCGATGTTTCCACCACGCCCGGGTTTGCGCCCAGGCATTTTTTGTCCGCTCCCGGCGCGACGGCCGAAAGCGAAGGCAAGAGCGGCGCGGCCCCTCGCCGGAGCCTGCGTCGCGCGCTATGCCTATCAGCCACGGCGCAGGAAGTCGAGACATCGTAGCGCCCCAATTCTATTCACTGGGTCGAGGCCCGACAAACCGGCCGGCGTCATTGCGAGCCGCAGGCGAAGCAATCCAGAGTCGCAGGCCGGACTCTGGATTGCTTCGCTCCGCTCGCAATGACGCCCCCGAGCGAGGAGTCAGCCAATGGCGGCATCCGCCGACACATCAAAAGCCTTCGCCCTTGCCGGCGCGACCCCGCCGACCGCCGAGAAGCGGGAGAGCCGGCGCGTGACCCATGGCCGCGTTCTCGACGACCCTTACGCTTGGCTCGCAGCCGACAATTGGCGCGATGTGCTGAGCGACCCCGCCACGCTGCCGGAGGACATAGCCGCGCTGGTGCGAGCCGAGAACGCCTATTGCGGGCAAGTCCTCGCCCCGCTTTCGAAGCTGCGCGAGACGCTGCAGGCGGAGCTGCGCGGCCGCATAAAGGAGGACGACAGCGAGCCGCCGTGGCCGGACGGCGCTTTCGCCTATTTCGAGCGCTATCGCGAGGGCGGCGAGCATGCGCTCTATTGCCGCACGAAGCGCGACGGCGGCGCGGAGACGATCCTCTTCGACGGCGACGAGGAGGCGGGCGAGGAACATTTCTTCGACATAGGCGAGATCGATCATTCACCCGATCATGCGCAGCTCGCCTGGAGCGTGGACGACAAGGGCTCGGAATATTATTCGATCCGCACGCGCGCGCTCTCCGACGGCAAGGACCGCGCGGATGTCGTCCCGCATACAGACGGCTCGCTCGTCTGGAGCGCCGATTCCGAGAGCTTCTATTATGTGCGCGTCGACGAGAATCACCGCACGGCGCAGGTCTTCCGCCATGATATCGGCGCCGATCCCGCGAGCGACGCGCTGATCGTCGAGGAGCGCGATCCCGCCTGGTTCGTCTCGCTCGATCGCAGCCGTTGCGGGCGCTTCGCCATCGTCGCCATTCGCGGCCATGACGCTAGCGAATGCCATCTCGTCGATCTGCGCGACAAAAACGCAAAGCCGCGCCTCGTCGCCAAGCGCGAGCCCAAATTGCGCTATGACGTCGAGCCCCATGGCGACGATCTCTACATCCGCTCCAACGCCGACGGCGCCGAGGATTTCGCGATTTTTCGCGCGCCATTGACCACCACGACGCGCGCCGATTGGCGCCCTGTGGTTCCGCATGTGGCGGGACGGCTCATCGTCATCGGCACGGTCTATGCGCGTCATCTCGTCTGGGTGGAGCGCGCCAATGGCCTGCCGCGCATTTTCATTCGCGCGATCGAGAGCGGCGAGGAGCACGCCATCGCCTTCGACGAGGAGGCTTACGCCCTTTATCTTCTGCCCGGCCTCGAATTCGATACGGACACGCTGCGCTTCACCTATTCCTCCATGACGACGCCGGAGGAGACCTATGATTACGACATGCGCACGCGCGCCCGCACGCTGCTGAAGCGAGAGGAAATCCCTTCCGGTCATGATCCGAAGAACTATGTGACGCGCCGCTTCTTCGCGCGCGCCGACGATGGCGCGGAGGTTCCTGTCACTCTGCTGCATCGCGCCGATTTTACGCCCGGCGCCGGCGCGCCCACTCTGCTCTATGGCTATGGCGCCTATGGGCATCCTCTGTCCGCGAGCTTCGATCCTCACGCGTTGTCGCTGGTCGATCGCGGCTTCGTCTATGCGCTCGCCCATACGCGCGGCGGCACGGACAAGGGCTGGAGCTGGTACGAGAAGGGCAAGCTCGAGCACAAGCCCAACACATTCTCCGATTTCATCACTGTGGCGCGCCATCTCGTCGCGACGGGCTATGCGCGCGAGGGCGGAATCGTCGCGCAAGGCGCCAGCGCCGGCGGCATGCTGATGGGCGCGATCGCCAATCAGGCGCCGGAGCTGTTTTCGGGAATCATCGCCGGCGTTCCTTTCGTCGACGTGCTGACCACCATGCTGCGCGACGATCTGCCGCTGACGCCGCCCGAATGGGAGGAATGGGGCAATCCGATCGCCGACGTCGTCGCCTATGATCGGCTCGCCTCCTATTCGCCCTATGACAATGTCGGCGCGAAGACCTATCCGGCGATTCTCGCGCTCGCTGGCCTCACCGATCCGCGCGTGACCTATTGGGAGCCGCTGAAATGGGTGGCGCGCCTGCGCGAGCGCATGGCCGACGGCGGTCCCGTTCTGCTGCGCACCAATATGGAAGCCGGCCATGCGGGCGCTTCGGGCCGTTTCGAGCGGCTCGAGGAAGTCGCGCTGGAATGGGCCTTCGCGCTCGCCTGCGCGGGCAAGGCGGGCGTGTGACATGAGCGCGAGGAGCGCGGCATTCGGCTTCCGGCGTATTGGTTCGGCGCTGTTCTCCCTCTCCCCGCGAGCGGGGAGAGGGCCGGGGTGAGGGGCTCGGGGCGTGAGCCACAAACGGAAAACGCCCCGAGCCCCTCATCCTCACCTTCTCCCCGCGAGCGGGGAGAAGGAAGGCGGCAAATACCGCGCCGAACCATTCAGCCGGAGCGCGCGCTCCGTGATCGCCGCAAATTGTTCGAGTCTCGTCGGCTCAGCACAGTTCCTCGATAAGCGCGAATCGGCTCGCGCGATCATGGGGGCTGTCGATGAAGAGGCTCGCGGCGACTTTCGCCTGCATTTTGTCCGGCGTTGTCGCGGCGTATGCGGAAGAGGCGGCTCTCGCGAAAATCGTCGCGCCCGCCGTCGTCGTTCCGCTTCCGCCGCCGCTATGGGGCGGCGCCTATGTGGGGCTCAACGCGGGCTGGGGTTTCGGCGGCTCCAATGACGTTCCGACATTCGGAACCTCGATCTATGATTGGGCCGCTGGCGCGCTCGGCATGCCCTTCGGCTTCTCCTCGCCCTATGTCACCGGCCTGGCGCGCCTCGAGCAGAGCGGCTTTCTCGGCGGCGCGCAGCTCGGCTACAATCATCTCTGGTCGCCCAATATTCTGCTCGGCGTCGAGACCGACATAGACGGCGCCATCATCCGCGGCTCCGGCTCCTCGCAGGGCTTCGCCGGCGCGGTGGACGAGCATGATCTGCTGCATCTGCAGACGGGCGTGGCGAGCACGCGCGCCGGGCTCTCCTGGCTCGGCTCCTTGCGCGGCAGGCTGGGCTATGTCGTCGCGCCCAGCCTGCTGGTCTATGGGACGGGCGGCCTCGCCTATGGCGGCGGCTTCGCCAATGTCTTCACCTATGGCGCCCATTGGCATCCGCTGGACCCGATCGGCCATCCCGACAATCCGGTGACGCCCAATTGGGGCAATTACAGCGACACGCGCACGGGCTGGATCGCGGGCGGCGGCTTCGAATGGATGTTCGCGCCGCGCTGGAGCCTGAAGGTCGAAGGGCTCTATTACGATCTCGGCGCGGCGACGCTCTCGACCTCGCCGAGCGCTGTCATCAACCCGGAGGCGCCGGGCTCGATCGCCATTCTCAACATAGCGACGACGCGCGTGAAATATGACGGCGCCATAGCGCGATTCGGCGTCGATTATCATTTCGGCTGGGTCGACCCGCCGCCCGTGGTCGCGAAATACTAGCGATCTGCGTCATTATCGAGAGCGAGCCTGAAGGCTCGCGGTCCAAGCGCGAATCTGGACCGCGAGCCTTCAGGCTCGCTCTCGCCCAACGCTAGAGCTTCGGAGCGCGCGGCGGCGGGGCTTCATCTTTTGCGCGTCTTGCTCTAATACCTCCGGCCTCGGGCCGCCGGCCCTGAGCCCAAAGGGAAGAGACACATGCGCGCCGAGCCGCTTGCGCTGAAAGAACAGATCGAGCAGTCCATGGGACTGCTGAGGAGGCATCTTTGACGTCGAGACTTCAACGCGACGTCTCGCCGAGCTGAACGCCAGGGTCGAGGACCCCGATCTCTGGAACGACGCCGAATCCGCGCAGAAGATCATGCGCGAGCGCACCCAGCTCGAGGATCAGCTCTCCTCCATCGCGCGTCTCGAGCGCGACCTCGACGACGCCATCACCCTCGTCGAGCTCGGCGAGGCCGAGAATGACGCCGACACCGAGAAGGAAGGCATAGCGCAGCTCGTGGCGCTGCTGAAGGAATCGCGCGAGCGCCAGATCGAGGCGCTGTTCTCGGGCGAGGCCGACGGCAATGACACTTTCATCGAGGTGCATTCGGGCGCCGGCGGCACCGAGAGCTGCGACTGGGCGCGCATGCTGTTCCGCATGTACGCGCGCTGGGCGGAGCGCAAGAAGTTCAAGGTCGAGGTGATCGAGGAGACCGCCGGCGACGAGGCCGGCATCAAATCGGCCACTCTGCTGGTCAAGGGCATGAACGCCCATGGCTGGGCCAAGACCGAATCGGGCGTGCATCGCCTCGTGCGCATCTCGCCTTTCGACTCCAATGCGCGGCGGCACACGAGCTTCGCCTCGGTCTGGGTCTATCCGGTCATCGATGACAAGATCGACATTCAGGTCAACGAATCGGACTGTCGCATCGACACCTATCGATCGTCCGGCGCGGGCGGCCAGCACGTCAACACGACGGACTCGGCCATTCGCATCACCCATATTCCGTCCGGCATCGTCGTCGCCTGTCAGGCGGAGCGCTCGCAGCACAAGAACCGCGCCACCGCGTGGAACATGCTGCGCGCCCGACTCTATGAGGTGGAGCTGGAAAAGCGCGAGGCGGAGGCCAACGCCGTCGAGGCGTCGAAATCCGATATCGGCTGGGGCCATCAGATTCGCAGCTATGTGCTGCAGCCCTATCAGCTGGTGAAGGATTTGCGCACCGGCCACACCTCCGGCACGCCGGACGAGGTGCTGGACGGCGAGCTCGACGATTTCATGCAGGCCTCGCTCGCCCAGCGCGTGCTCGGCGGCGGGCCGGAGAAGGTTGACGACGTCGAGTAATCTTTCGGCGATTGGGCGAGGTTTCGTCCTCGCCCAATCGCTGAGGACAAACAAAAAGGGCGGCCTCTCGGCCGCCCTTTCGTTTCTACGCGATCGCGGAGCGATCAGTAGGAATAATACATGTCGTACTCGACCGGGTGAGGCGTCATCTCGAAGCGATAGACGTCCTGATACTTCAGGTCGATGTAGGCGTGGATGAAGTCCTCGTTGAAGACGCCGCCGGCCGTCAGGAAGGCGTGGTCGGCCTTCAGGCTGTCGAGGGCCTCGCGCAGCGAGCCGCAGACCGTCGGGATCGCCTTCAGCTCCTCCGGCGGCAGGTCGTAGAGGTCCTTGTCGGACGGCGCGCCCGGATCGATCTTGTTGGCGATGCCGTCGAGGCCGGCCATCAGCATGGCCGAGAAGGCGAGATAGGGATTGGCCGTCGGATCGGGGAAGCGAACCTCGACGCGCTTCGCCTTCGGGCTGGTCGCGAAGGGGATGCGGCAGGAGGCCGAGCGGTTGCGCGACGAATAGGCGAGCAGCACCGGAGCCTCGAAGCCCGGAACCAGGCGCTTATAGGAGTTCGTCGACGGGTTGGTGAAGGCGTTCAGCGCCTTGGCGTGCTTGATGATGCCGCCGATATACCACAGGCACTCCTGGGAGAGGCCGGCGTATTTGTCGCCCGCGAACACCGGCTTGCCTTCCTTCCAGATCGACTGGTGGACGTGCATGCCCGAGCCATTGTCGCCATAGACCGGCTTCGGCATGAAGGTCGCCGTCTTGCCGTAGGAATGCGCCACCTGATGAATGGCGTATTTGTAGATCTGCAGATGGTCGGCGACCTGGACCAGCGTCGCGAACTTCAGGCCGAGCTCATGCTGCGCGGAAGCGACCTCGTGATGGTGCTTCTCGACGGCGACGCCCATGGACGCCATGGCCGCCAGCATCTCGCCGCGCATGTCCTGGGCGGAGTCGATCGGCGGAACCGGGAAATAGCCGCCCTTGGTGCGCACGCGATGGCCGAGATTGCCGCCCTCATAAGCGGTGTCGGAATTGGTGGGCAGCTCGACGGAGTCGACGGTGAAGCCGGTGTTGTAGGGGTCGGTCGAGAAGCGCACGTCGTCGAAGACGAAGAATTCGGCCTCGGGACCGAAGAAGGAGGTGTCGCCGATTCCGGTCGACTGCAGATAGGCCTGCGCCTTTTTGGCGATGCCGCGCGGGTCGCGGTTGTAGGGCTGGCCGGTGGTGGGCTCGACGACGTCGCAGACGATGGACAGCGTGGAGGCGGCGAAGAAGGGGTCGTGCGTGACCGTGCCGAGATCGGGCAGGAGAGTCATATCCGACTCGTTGATCGCCTTCCAGCCGGCGATCGAGGAGCCGTCGAACATGATGCCTTCGTTCAGCGCGTCCTCATCGACGATCGACACGTCGAAGGTGACGTGCTGCCACTTGCCGCGCGGATCCGTGAAACGGAAATCCACATATTTTACGTCGTTGTCGGCGATCTGCTTGAGAACGTCCTTGGCCGTGGTCATTTCGTGGAGCCTCTGTTCGAAGTGGACGATCGAGTCCAGCGCGGGAGACGAGAATGCAAAACCGCAGGGCGGAGGGGCGTGCGTCGGGAGCCGCGCGGATCAGATCGCGTCCGCGCCGGTCTCTCCCGTGCGGATGCGGACGGCGCCTTCGACATTCGAAACGAAGATTTTTCCGTCGCCGATGCGTCCGGTTTGCGCGGCTTTGCGAATGGCTTCGACGGCGCGGTCCACCGCATCGTCGGCGAGCACGATCTCGATTTTCACCTTGGGAAGAAAATCGACCACATATTCCGCGCCGCGGTAGAGCTCCGTATGCCCCTTCTGGCGACCGAAACCTTTCGCCTCGGTGACAGTAATGCCTTGCAGGCCGGCGCCTTGCAGCGCTTCTTTTACTTCATCGAGCTTGAAGGGTTTGATGATCGCCTCGATTTTTTTCATTCACCTTTCCCCGCATCGCTCATGTCCCTCGCGCCGAAACTCGAGTCCGATCCGGCCGAGGAACCGACGGGGCTCATAGCATTTGCTGCAAAAATGTTCTACGAATAAAATTCATGCAGCCAACCGCGAGCCGCGCCCATTTTGTGGGCGGGGCCTGCGATCGGCGCATTCGCGTTATCTGCTCCGGCGAGGGAAGCCTCGGACGAAGCTCGCGCTTCGTGGCGAGGGTCTCCATCGTCTCGGCGCCGGCTTCGCCGCTTTTGCGAAGCCGAGCGCCGCATCCTCAGCGTGTGGGGACGGTGGAGATGGTCTTCAGTATCTGCGAGGCGATCTGGTAGGGGTCGCCTTGCGAGTTCGGGCGGCGATCTTCCAGATAGCCCTTATAGTCGTTCTTGATGAAGCTGTGCGGCACGCGGATCGACGCGCCGCGATCCGCCACGCCCCAGCTGAAGGTGTGGATCGACGCCGTCTCGTGCAGGCCGGTCAGACGCATATGATTGTCCGGGCCATAGACGGCGATGTGATCGTCCTTGGCTTTCTCGAACGCGCCCATCAGCTGCTCGAAATAGGCCTTGCCGCCCACCTCGCGCAGATAGGTCGTCGAGAAATTGGCGTGCATGCCCGAGCCGTTCCAATCGGTGGCGCCCAGCGGCTTGCAGTGGAACTCGATGTCGATGCCGTATTTCTCGGCGAGGCGCAGCAGAATGTAGCGCGCCACCCACATCTCGTCGGCCGCCTTGCGGGAGCCCTTGCCGAAGATCTGGAATTCCCACTGGCCCTTGGCCACCTCGGCGTTGATGCCTTCGTGGTTGATGCCGGCGGCGAGACAGATGTCGAGATGCTCCTCGACGATCTGGCGCGCGATCTCGCCGACATTCTTGAAGCCGACGCCGGTGTAATAGGGACCCTGCGGAGCCGGGAAGCCCGCCTCGGGGAAGCCGAGCGGACGGCCGTTCTTATAGAAGAAATACTCCTGCTCGAAGCCGAACCAGGCGCCCGGATCGTCGAGGATGGTGGCGCGGGCGTTGGACGCATGCGGCGTCACGCCGTCGGGCATCATCACCTCGCACATCACCAGCGCGCCATTGGTGCGGGTGATGTCGGGGAAGACGGAGACCGGCTTCAGAACGCAGTCCGAGCTTCTTCCTTCCGCCTGCTTGGTCGAGCTGCCGTCGAAGCCCCACAGCGGGAGCTGCTCCAATGTCGGGAAGCTGTCGAATTCTTTGATCTGGGTTTTGCCCCGGAGATTCGGCACGGGCGTGTAGCCGTCGAGCCAGAGATATTCGAGCTTGTACTTGGGCATTTTTATTCGCCTCCTTACCCTTGATCGACGCTCGACGCGGCGCCGTTCGACTCGTCGGCGGATGAGCCGAAACCGTCGACGGCCCGGCCTGCTCAGCACGGCTCATGCCAAAGCCCGGCGGAGCCTGGATCGCAGGCGCCTCTAGGAGGAGGAAGGCGCGGCCATGCGCGCCTTTTTCGATATTTTATTGTTTTTGTGACAAATCGCCGTCGGCTTGCGTGATCCCGCATGATCCGGGAAGGCAGGGCGCAGCGCCCGGCCATGGCCGAGGCGCCGCTATCTAAAGCATTTTGCCGCCTTGTTTTTTAGCAGGCGCCGCTTCAGCCGGCGGCGCCGACGACCGGCAGCTCCGCCCGCGCGCCCCATTCGGACCAGGAGCCGTCATAGACGGTGGCGGGCCGGCGTCCCGCCGCGGCCAGCGCGAAGCTCAGAATCGAGGCGGTGAGGCCGGAGCCGCAGCTGGCGATCACCGGCCGCGCGGGGTCGATCTTCGCCGCCGCGAATATTTCGTCCAGAGCGGCGGGGGCTTTCAGCCGGCCATCGGCGATGAGATTGCCGAAGGGCAGGTTGAGCGCGCCGGGCATGTGGCCGGAGCGCAGGCCGGGGCGCGGCTCGGGAACGGCGCCCGCGAAACGCTCGGCCGAGCGCACGTCGACGACCTGCGCCGAGCCGTCGGCCAGGGCGCGCGACACATCGGCGGCGTCGGCGACCAGCGCATGGTCCATGCGCGCGGTGAAATGCCGCGAGGGCCGCTGGCTCTCGCCCTGCTCCAGCGGACGCCCTTCCGCCTTCCAGGCCGGCAGGCCGCCGTCGAGGATGGAGACGTCGGTGAGGCCGAAGACGCGCAAGGTCCACCAAAGGCGCGGCGCCGAGAACAGGCCGAGGCTGTCATAGACTACAGCGCGCATGCCGTCGCCGAGGCCGAGCTTGCGCGCCGCCGAGGAGAAGGCGACCGGGTCCGGCAGCATATGCGGCAGATCGGTCGAATGATCCGCTATGGCGTCTATGTCGAAGAAGACGGCGCCGGGAATATGCGCGTCGACAAATTCGGCGCGCGGGTCGCGGCCGGCGGCCGGCATGTGCCAGGAGGCGTCGAAGACGATGACGTCCGGCGCATGGAGATGGTCGGCGAGCCATTGCGTGGAGACCAGCAGCGTCTCGGGATCGATGTTCGGAGCGGCCGTCGTCATGCGATTCTCCCGTCGATCCGCGGCTCGCGCGCGTGATGGCGTCGGCGCGGCGATCGTTGTAGCAATGTATCAGAATCGATTCGCTTCCAAAATCGCCGAAAAGGCCGAAATCGAGACCATGCTCGAGATTCCAGGCAAGGCCTGCGGTCCCTGCGCCTTCTGCTGCAAGGTGCTGGAGATCGAGGAGTTCCCCAAGAAGGCCGGCGTCTGGTGCCCGCACTGCACGCAGACCAATGGCTGCGCCGTCTACGCCACGCGCCCGGACGTGTGCCGCGATTATCATTGCCTTTGGAAGGAGGAGCGCTCGCTGGGCGCGCAGCTGCGGCCGGACAAGGTCGGCACGCTGCTGATGGACGACCCGGACAGCGACGAATATCATGCGGTCTGCGACCCCGAAAAGCCGTTTTCCTGGCGCAATCCTCTCGTATTCAAGCATCTCGTGAGCGAGGCGAAGGCCGGTCGCATCGTGGTCGCCAAGGCAGGTCTGCGCGCATGGCGCATATTCGCCGACGGCAGCTGGCAGGAATGGGCTTGAGACGAGCCCGGCGTCCTCCGGCGCTCCCCGAGCATCGACAAGCGCCCGCGGCTGGCCCATCGTGGCCAGGACTGATTCGATCGATCGCAGGTCTTCGAATGGCGTTTCTCTCATCCGTCAAGGGCGGGGCCGGACGCGGCAGGGCCGAGGCGCTCGCCTTTCCGGGGCTCGTGGCGCTCGCCGCGCTCGCCGTCGCCACGCCCTGTGGGGCGGAGACGCTCAAGGCGAATTTCGCGCTGAGCCTGCTCGGCCTCTCCATCGGCCACGCCTCGGCCAATGGCGTCATCGAGGGACGCAGCTACCGCATCGATATTTCGATGCGCACCACCGGCCTCGCCTCTCTCGTCAACGACACGCGCGGCGCGGCCACCGCCTCCGGCGCGCTGTCGAGCGAGGGGCTGGCGCCGACGAGCTACGCCAACACCACCTCCAACACCTATGAGACGCGCACTGTCCGCATGTCGCTCGCCGGCAATTCCGTGCGCGCCGTGCATGTCGATCCGACGCCCTGGGACCTGCCGGTCCGCATTCCGGTGACGGAGAGCAACAAGTCCCATATCACCGATCCGGTGAGCGCCCTCATCATGAGCGTCCCGGCCAGCGAGCCGCTGGTCGGCCCCTCCGCCTGCAATCGCACCATTCCGGTCTTCGACGGCGTCACCCGCTTCGATGTGACGCTCTCCTTCGTCGAGATGCGCAATGTGGAGACGCAGGGCTATTCCGGCCCGGTGTCGGTCTGCGCGGCGCGCTATCGTCCGATCGCCGGCCACAGGCCGGACAGCGCCTCCACGCGCTTCATGGCGGAGAACAGCGACATCACCGTCTGGCTCGCGCCTCTGCCGACGGCGCATGCGGTGGTGCCCTATCGCATGGCGCTGCGCACCAATGTCGGCATGCTGACCGTCGAGCCGGCGGAATTCCACCTCGGCGGCGGCCGTCGCCAGGCGGCGGAGAGAGCGGCCCCGGAGCGATCGACGGCCGAACAATAGGCGCGCTCAGTCGATGCGGATCTCGCGCGTCTTCTTGCGGTTCAGGCGGTCGGATTCATATTCGAGATAGCGCACCTCCTTGGGCTCCGCCGATCCCGGCGCGAGGCAGAAGGAGGGAGCGGGCGTGAAGCGCCCATCCGCGCCCGCGAAACATTCCGAGAAGCGCACCTCGCAATCGAAGGACGTATCCGCACGGGGCGCGGCCTTCGCCGCCAGCTCACGGGCTTTCTCCACCGCATTGGCGCAGAGCGCGGCGTCCAGCCCATAGGCGCGGCATTGCTGGACGGTGGACATATAGCGGCCGTCGCCCGTGCAGGCGGGCGTGCGCCGGTAGCCGAAGAACCAGACGGAGCCGGCGAGCGTCGCTATGCCGGCGACGGCGATGAAGGCGAAGGAGGGGCGTGCCATGCGCGTCGGCTTTCTTTCTTTTTCTTCGTCGAGCCGCAGCTTCATTAGCCGCGCCGCGCGGGTCTCCGCAAGCCCCATCCGGCGGCGTGGGGCGGGCGCCGCATCTTGACAAGCCTTTAAGGCTACAATAATTGCGACCGTCATGCTGCGAGCGTGGATCGCGGCTTCGTTCGGCCGTTCGAGGAGAACAGCGCCGGGCGCGAATAACGTCGGCGCGTCACGAGTTGCAGCCAGCATTCGCGACGTTCTCGGAATTCGAGCCGGCGACGATATCCACCAAAACGTATCGCACGTAGAGGCGAGACTTCGCCTACCATGGGTGATATCGTGGCTTTGCTGGCAGCCTGAACGAAGTCGGGCGTTAAAGGAGGAGGAAGCGTTATGGGAGCAATTCTCGAGCTGACGAGCTATGCGGCGACCCCGGTGGGCATGATCGCGATCATCGCGGTCGGCGCCGCCGCTTATTTCGCTGCGCGCTGGGTCCTGAGCGACTGACGCTTCAGAACCGGCTACGGATATGATGCGGCGCATCGGCCTGTCCGATGCGCCGCTTCTTTTTGCGCATATCTTCCAAATTCGGCGGCTTTGACGCAGCGTGAAACGCGCGCCGAGGCTTTCCAATGGAAGCCGCTGGTTATATAGTCCGGCCTACCCACTCGGGGGGCTTCGCCGCCCGAGCGCAGACCGGCTGCGTCGGCGGCATATTTCAACCTGGAGTGGTTCCTTGGAGTGGTCCATGGCCTCGACGTCTTCGACGAAGCTCGGAGATGAGCGACCGCGCGCCGTCGGGCGTCCCGTTCCGCTCCGCGCCTCCGCCATGCAGGCCGCGGCCGAGGGCGGGCCTTCGGCTCCGCGCCATAAGGCCGATCGCTCCGGCGAGGACCGCGACGAGGGCGGCGCGACCTTTCCGATCGACGTCGCCATCGCCGACAAGAGTCCGCTGATCCTGGCCGGGCTCGAGGCGCTGCTCGCCGACGACCGCCGCTTCAATCTCGTGCTGAAGGTCACGGACGGCGAGGAGTTTCTCGACGCCGCCAAGCTGCAGCGCTTTCAGATCGCCATCATCGGCTGGCAATTGCCGACGCTGCATGCGCGGGAAGTGTTGCGCGCCTTGTCGCGCCAGCCCTCCGCGCCGAAGATCGTCGTCTATAGCGGCACCAATGATCCCGCCGCGCCGGCGGAGACGCTGCAATTGGGCGGCGCCGGCTTCGTCAGCAAGCGCGCCCCGCCGGAGCGTCTGCTCGACGTGCTCGCCTCCGTGGCGGCCGGCGACATGGTGTTTCCCTTCGTCGACATCCGCAAGATGCGCGCCGATCCGCTGGAGAATCTCACTCTGCGCGAGCGTAGCCTGCTGTCGGCGCTCGGTTCCGGCCACACCAACAATCAGCTCGCCAAGGATTTCGGCGTCTCGATCAACACGATCAAATTCCACTTGCGCAATTTGTTCGAGAAGCTCGAGGTGCGCAATCGCGCCCAGGCCATCGCGCTGTTCCTGGAGATGAAGCACGGCTCCTGGACCGCGGCGACGCCGGGCGGCCGCGCCGAGTCGGCGGGCGCCCGCGGCAAGAAAGCCTCGCGCGATTAGGCCCGCCTCCCCGCCTCTCAGGGCGCGGGAAACAGCGCGTCGGTCTTGCCGGTCAGCCGATAGGCGACGAGGCCGACCCATTCATGCGTCGCCGTGTCGATGAGCTTCAGCTGGTCGGGCGCGTGCGAGCGCAGGCCGATCGGCAGGCGCAGGCCCGTGTGATAATTGACCGGATAGGCGACGACGGGGAAGCCGACGCGGCGGAAAATCCCCATCGAGCGCGGCATATGGCTCGCCGAGGTCACGAGCAGCCAGCGCTCGCCGGGCGCCGGCCGCGCCAGCGCCAGCGCATTGACGGCGTTTTCCCATGTATTGCGCGAGCGGTCCTCGAGGATGAGGCGCCCCGGCTCGACGCCGAGCTTCGGAAGCAGCCGCCCGACGATCTCCGCCTCGGAGCCGGCGGCCTCGAACAGCCGGCCGGAGCCGCCGGCGAAGAGCAGCTTGGCCGCAGGATAGCGGCGCGCCAGCTCGACCATGGCGGTCACGCGCTCGCCGGCCTCGGTCAGCGCCGCGCCGCCGCGCGCCTGGCTCAGCTTCTCGTCGATCGCGCCGCCGAGCACGACGATACCATCCGGCGCCGGCGCGTCCTCGGCGACCTGCGGAAAACGGTTCTCCAGCGGATAGAGCATCAGATCGCCGAGCGAGGTGAAGCACAGCAGCAGCAGCGTCGCCACGCCGAGCGCCGCGACAATGCGCCCCTTGGCGGCGAAGCGGGTGAAGCAGAGCGCCACGCCGAGGGCGACGATGGAAAGGGCGATATGCAACGGCTCGACGAAGAATTCGCCGATCTTGGACAGGATGAAAAACATTGTCGCTCGAATAGTCTGGAGGAAACGGCGCGCGCCTCGTCGCGCGCGCCGGGTCGCGATGGCTCCGCGCCTCACATATTCGGGTAATTCGGCCCGCCGCCGCCCTCCGGCGGAACCCAATTTATGTTCTGCGCCGGGTCCTTGATGTCGCAAGTCTTGCAGTGCACGCAATTCTGCGCGTTGATGACGAAGCGCGGATCGCTCTTCGTCGCCTCCTCCGCATAGACCACCTCATAGACGCCCGCCGGACAATAGAGCCGCGCCGGCTCGCCATAGAGCGGCAGATTCTTCTCGATCGGGATCGACGGATCGCGCAGCGTCAGATGGCAGGGCTGGTCTTCCTCATGGTTCGTGTTGGAGACGAACACGGAGGAGAGCTTGTCGAACACCACTTTGCTGGTGAGCTTGGGATAGACGATCGGCGTCACCTGCGAGAGCGGCTTCAGGCAGGCGTAATCGGGCTTGCCATGCTTCAGCGTGCCGAAGATCGAGAAGCCGAACAGCTCATTCGTCCACATGTCGAAGCCGCCGAGCGCAATGCCGAGCTTGGTGCCGAATTTGGAGAGCAGCGGCTTCACATTGCGGACCGGCTTCAAATCCTTGCCGATGTCGCTCGTGCGCCAGGCGGCGTCATAGGCCGTCACCTCGTCATGCGCGCGGCCTTCCGCCAGCGCCGCCGCCACATGATCGGCGGCGAGAATGCCGGACAGCACGGCGTTATGCGAGCCCTTTATGCGCGGGACATTCATGAAGCCGGCCGAGCAGCCGATCAGCGCGCCGCCGGGGAAGGTCAGCTTCGGCACGCTCTGCCAGCCGCCCGAGGTCAGCGCGCGCGCGCCATAGGCGAGGCGCTGTCCGCCTTCCAGCACCGGCGCGATGGCGGGATGCGCCTTGAAGCGCTGGAACTCGTCGAAGGGCGAGAGCGTCGGATTGGAATAGTTGAGATAGACGACGAAGCCGACCGAAACGAGGTCCTCGTCGAAATGATAGAGGAAGGAGCCGCCGCCGGTGTCGTCGGTGAGCGGCCAGCCGACCGAATGCTGCATATGGCCGGGGCGGTGCTTCTCCTTGGGGATGCGCCACAGCTCCTTGAGGCCGATGCTGAACTTCTGCGGCTCGCTATTGGCGTCGAGCGCGTATTTCTTCAGCAGCTGCTTGGCCAGCGAGCCGCGCGCGCCTTCCGCGATCAGCGTATATTTGCCGCGCAGCTCCATGCCGCGCGTAAAGCTGTCCTTGGGCGCGCCGTCGCGGCCGACGCCCATATCGCCCGTGGCGACGCCCAGCACCTCGCCCTTTTCGCCATAGAGCAGCTCGGCGCCGGCGAAGCCCGGATAGATCTCGACGCCCAGCCCTTCCGCCTCCTGCGCCAGAAAGCGCACGACGCTGGCGAGCGAGCCGATGAACTTGCCCTCATTGCTCAAGAGCTTGGGATTGATGACATGCGGGATGGTGACAGCGCCCGTCGGCGTCAGCCAGAACATGTCGTCGCTGGTCACTTTGGTCTTCAGCGGCGCGTCGTCGCGGCCGCGCCAGTCCGGCAGCAGGCGGTCGAGGCCGATGGGATCGATGACCGCGCCGGAGAGAATATGCGCGCCGGGCTCCGAGCCCTTCTCGATGACGACGACCGAGAGATCGGGCGAAATCTGCTTGAGGCGGATCGCGGCGGAGAGGCCGGCCGGGCCGGCTCCGACGATCACGACGTCGTAATCCATAGCTTCGCGCGGGGGCAATTCTTCTGTCTCAGCCATCGTCTTTCCCATTTCCGGGCGCGATCCCTTTCGGGCGCAGTTCGAGGCGCGAGGGGAAGGCCCTCGCGTCGGCGAATTTGGAATGAGAGCGATTTCACGTTTTTTCGAAAGAGGAAACCCCTGGGCCATGGATTCGGGGCAAGTTTTTCGCTGCGGGAGTCGCCCGGGCTGAATCTCGGAGCGCTCCCTTCTCCCACGCGTGGGAGAAGGTGGCCCTCGCGTCAGCGAGGGTCGGATGAGGGCCCCTGCCGCAGGCCGCTAATCGAATTCGAAACGGCTCATCCGCACGGACCCTCATCCGACCCGGCCAAAAGCCCGTCGCTTGCGACGGGCGTCCTCTCGGATGCCCTTTGGCCGGGTCACCTTCTCCCGCAAGCGGGAGAAGGAGATGCGCGAGCCTCCTTATCCTTCCCCACGCCCTCGCGCCGTCATGGCCGGGCTCGTCCCGGCCATCCACGCCAGGACGCCGAAGCGTCATAGACGTTTGGCGTGACCTCGAAGCTCCTGCGGCGCCCGCCGTGGGAGGAGTCCGTCGATAGCGGGCGCATTCCTTCGTTTTCGCAGCGGCTCGGCGTGGATGGCCGGGACGAGCCCGGCCATGACGGCGGCAGGAGCTCGCGATCTGTGCCGCGGCTTCCCGTCGATCGCCTCGCACGCATGCCACAACAGCCCACTCACGCTGAGGAGCCCGCGAAGCGGGCGTCTCGAAGCGTCGGAGCGCGCCCTGGATCATCCTTCGAGGCTTTTTGCGTTCCGCAAAAAGCGCCTCAGGATGAGGGGATTGTATTTGCCGGGAGGCGGCGATTGCCGGGGAACTGAGTGAATTGGATGGCGGGAGCGCGCCCGCTCGAATTTCGACCTCTGAAGCTGTTGGGTATCCTGGTGCGCACGTAACGGCTAGGGGTCACGGGGTTTTTGGGATCTTGGCTTCGTAGGTTTCTTTATTTTTTCCCCACCAATCCGAAATTTCCTCAGTTCTCCAAAAATGAAAAGAATTGCCAGTCAGCGCGTTGATCTTCGATGTCGCCTTATATGCGACATTTATACTTGGATCGTTTAAGGATATTCGAACCAGGTCCGGGACTATTGTTTTATCGTCTTGTGGATAATTATCTATAGCGGCCTCTCTATCCCAGGTTAAATCACTATTCATGAATTTTTTTATAGATTCAGGCGTTTGTTTCTCTTTAAATGTTCTTGTAAGGTGCAGCCCGCCCTCAGTTTGCGAAACGACCATCATGGCATTGGCGTCAGCAATTTTTTGAAGTTCGCGGTTGCTGGCCTCTTGAACTCGCCCTTCTGCGATATTAACAAGGTAATTAAACGCATCTCTATCATCAGCGCGGGCCAGCAATACTTTGTTAGATAGTTTAGTTATTTGATTTATATCATCTATTTTTGTAGTTATTTCATTAGTTGCTGCCTTTACAGTTTCATCAGCTCTTTTAAAAATCTCATCTTTTATGATTGGCTGTATATCGTCAATTAGCTTATTTGTCCGTTCTTCGATAAGGTTTTTGACATTGTCATCTTCTAATTTAATGGCGGCAGTAACTTGAGCGCGTGTCTCCTCTATAATTATAGAAGAAAGCTCCTTCTCTGTCCGCTCTTTCACAGTATTATAAATAAGAGCAGCAATTTTTTCGCTCTCGAATTCTTTATTTAGCCGTTGTTTTATTTCCGACCTTACCTCCGTCAGGGCGAGTTCGACAGAGCCTTTCATTTCATTTCGTGCAGTATCAAAAGATATTTTCATGTCAGTTCGTGCTGACTCTACGGACGATTTTATGTCGCTCCTCATCTGGCTGATGGATGAAAACTGCGAATAACTAACTATCGCAACCATAAGTGTGATAAATAGAGAGGCATATTTGTAAAGATGGTTATAAAATTTCCTGTCATCCTCAATTTGCTTCTTGGCAAAATCAAAATATTTATTCTCTCGGTCAAGCTCCTCCCTGACCGCTTTTGTAACAGAGGCAGAATCGTCCTTTTTCTCTTTGTCGAACATTGAGGTAGTATTCCTACTTTGCAAGACGTCTACTTCCGGCGCGTTAGCCCACCAAATCCTTTGTCCCACAGCCAGGATTCACGAGACGGCCGGTTCGTAAGCGGTAGTCGGTCCATCTAATGCCATTAACAAGGACAAGTCCATTCGGTGCTTTAATCAAAGCGATCTGAACTTGCGCAATGGCTCAGACGCCAAATCTCCCCACAGCCGGCTCCTGGACGCATCCTGAAAATATTCCTATAACCCCCTCGCTCCCGCTGACGCAAGGGCGCGTTCCTCGGGTCGTGGAACGCGGGCGGGGCCGGCTCCGTCCGGGACGGCGACCCCCGTCCTTGGACAGGCGGCGCGTCGCCGGGCCGGCGTTTCTCTCCCGTCCATAGGGAGGGCGAGAGCCGTTCCGTGATCCCAGGCATTCGGAAGCGATCGGGTCTTGCACGTGAAAACCCTGGATTCGCGGGTCCGAAAGCGCCTCGGGACGTCGACGAGAAGGCGAAGCCGCGTTTCGGGACGCTCCGAAACCACGAATATCTCTTCGCGCTGCGGCCGAAAGGGGGAGGAGCGTCCCGAGCCGCCCCCTCCTTTCCCGCCGCTGCGAGGCGCCGGGCGCATCGGCGTGGGCGGATGATAATCCTATTTCGAAGCCGTCGCGCATGAGATAAAAGGGAAGGGCGTTTCCACCTCCCCCTCGAGGGGGGGACTCCCCACCGTTTGTAAAGCCCGATCATGGGCGGGGATTGGCGATTTTCGCGGGGAGACTTGGATTGAAGAGAGTCCGGGTCTGGAGCATGGCGCAGGCGACGGCGAGCAGGCGGTCGGCGACCGAGCGAAGGGCTCGTCCGTGACCATGGCCTCTGGCGCGCAGGGCGGCGTATTTGGCCCGGCTTCGTGGGTCGTGTTGCACGGCTGTGCGCGCCCAGTGATAGACGGCGTTGCGCAGTCGAACGTGCGCGGCTTGGCGCATCAGCACGATCTTGCTCTTCCCCGATCGTTTCGTGATCGGCGCGACGCCCGACAGGCAGCGCAGCGCATGGTAGTCTCGGCGTTGCAGAGCGTGCTGAGCTTCTGTGAGCAGCGTGGCGAGGACGATCCTTCCGACGCCGGGCAAGGATCGCAGGATCGTCACGTCGCGCGGCTCTTGTGTCTGCCCCTCGGCTGTGTCCTCGCCGCCGGCGAGCTTTTCGGTCAGGCGATCGAGGCGCTTGTCGGCCTCGCGGATCTGGCGATTGACGAGCGCGAGGCGCTGGGCGGCTCCTTCGATATGCCCGGTCACGGCGCTGACCGTGCCGGCCGCGACGGAGATGGCGGGCGCCCTCAGCCGCTCCAACGCCGCGGCGGCGGTAAGGCGACGGATACGGTGACGTTTGAGCAGACGCTCGACCGTCGCCTCGCGCACGCGCCTGGCCTTGTCGGGCGTCGGAACGAGACGCCACAGCTCGAGAACCCAATCGGCGGCGACGTCGTCGCAGAGTTCGAGAAGCTGCGGATAATAACGCCAGAGCAGCTCGCGGACTTGATTGGACAGACGGGTGCGTTCGACACGCAGCTCGTCGGCGATGCGCGACCATTCCCGCAGCTCGACGACCGTTGGATCGAGCGGCGCCAACAACCGGAAGCAGCGCCGATCGGTGCGCAACGCATCGGCGAGCGCCTCGGCGTCACGGCTGTCGTCCTTGGCGCCGGCGGGCGAGAAGCGGTCGCGGAAGCGATCGAGCTGCTTGGGATTGATGGCGTGAACGCGGAAGCCTCGCTCCATCAAGCTTTCCACGACGGGGCCATGCGGAACCTCGATGGCGATCATCACGGCCTCGGGCGGCGCGCCGGTGGACTCGAGAATCCAGTCGGCCATCTCCTTCAACCCTTCGCCGCCATGCTCGAAGGCGCGCTCGCCGATTTTGGCGCCTCTGGCGTCCGACAGGCGCACGTGGTGCGTTTGCGAAGCCCAGTCCACGCCGACGAACCAGTTATTCTCATCCTCCATGTCGAAGCCCCCCGTTGCCACGGAGCCGCCGCGATGTCAGCCGTTCCCTGTACTGGCGCTCGAAGGCGCGGACTCCCCACGGGGCATCCATCGCGGCCGCCCGCCGGGGCACAGGTCCCCCCCAGGTGTTCAGGACACAGGGGGCGATTGGTCGCTCCCGGCGGGTCGGCTCGATCCAGGAGAGTAGCTCGAACTCGGTCTTTCGGGCGCGCGCGGTCGGAAGCGCTTTGCTGCGCTACGCTCCGCGTCGCGCTCCCGACCGCGCGCTATTCGTCATGAACCTTGGAAACGGTACAGGGGGAGGTCGAGCGCCGAAGGCGATCGGGAGGGGGTGACGCCCCGAGTCTTTGCCGGTGAACTCCACCCCGGACCGCTTCGCGGTCCGACCCTCCCCCTGAAGGGGAGGGTGAAGCTGCGCCGCCGCGCCGCGCGTTGACTTCCTGGCCGCCAGCGCCTAAAAACGCGCCAATCTCGTCAGAGATGACCTATGACCCGCCCATTCGCCCAAGAGGCGTAGGGCCAACGTCCGGCAGCGCTGAGCGCCCCCGGGCGCGCTTTGCTTTGGACGGGCGCGTGGCGAATAGGCAGTAGCGAAGAGATCGAGCTTCGGCTCTACTCGCTACTTCCTATTCGCTACTCGCTCCCTGGGAGAACCGCATGTTCGAGGGCCTTTCCGACAAGCTCTCCGGCATATTCGACAAGCTCACGCGGCGCGGCGCCCTTTCGGAGGCCGATGTCGCCGAGGCTCTGCGCGAGGTGCGCCGCGCTCTGCTCGAGGCGGATGTCGCGCTCGACGTCGTGCGCACATTCACTGACAGCGTGCAGGCCAAGGCCGTCGGCGCCAATGTGGTGAAGTCGGTCTCGCCCGGCCAGATGGTCGTCAAGATCGTCAATGACGTGCTGGTCGAGACGCTGGGCTCCACCGCGCAGCCGATCGACCTCGACGCCGCGCCGCCGGTCGCCATCATGCTGGTCGGCCTGCAGGGCGCCGGCAAGACGACGACCACCGCCAAAATCGCCAAGCGCCTGACCGAGCGTCATGGCAAGCGCGTGCTGATGGCCTCGCTGGACGTGAAGCGTCCCGCCGCGCAGGAGCAGCTCGCCATTCTCGGCCGGCAGGTGAATGTCGACACTCTGGCGATCGTCCCCGGCCAGGACCCGGTGAAGATCGCCAAGCGCGCCGAGGAGACCGCGCGGCGCGAAGGCTATGATGTGGTGATGCTCGACACGGCGGGCCGCACGCATATCGACGAGCCGCTGATGGAGGAGATGGCGCAGATCAAGGCCGTCTCCAAGCCGCATGAGATATTGCTCGTCGTCGATGCGCTGACCGGTCAGGACGCGGTCAATCTCGCCAAGAATTTCGACGATCGCGTCGGGCTGACCGGCATTGTGCTGACGCGCGTCGACGGCGATGGCCGCGGCGGCGCGGCGCTCTCCATGCGCGCCGTCACCGGCAAGCCGATCAAGCTGATCGCCACCGGCGAGAAGATGGATGCGCTCGACGAATTCTCGCCGCAGCGCATCGCCAATCGTATTCTCGGCATGGGCGACATTGTCGCGCTGGTGGAGAAAGCCGCCGCCGCCGTCGATCAGGAACAGGCCGCCCGCGCCGCCGAGCGCATGGCGAAGGGCAAGTTCGATCTGCAGGATTTGGCCGATCAGCTGTCGATGATGGAAAAGGTCGGCGGCTTCGGCGGCATAATGGGGCTGCTGCCCGGCGTCGCCAAGATGAAGGAGCAGATCGCCTCCGCCAACATCGACGACAAAATGTTCAAGCGCCAGCGCGCCATCATTCTGTCGATGACGCCCAAGGAGCGGCGCAATCCCGACATTCTCAAAGCCTCGCGCAAGCGCCGCATCGCGGCGGGCTCCGGCGCGAAGGTGGAGGAGGTCAACAAGCTGCTGAAACAGCATCGCCAGATGGCCGATATGATGAAAGCCATGGGCGGCGGCAAGGGCGGCGGCATGATGGCCAAGGCCGCGCAGATGATGGGCATGGGCGGGATGCAGGCGCCTTCGCCCGAGCAGCTCGCGCAATTGCAGAAGAAAATGGGCGGCACCCTGCCGCCCGGCGCCGGCCCCAGCATTCCCGCTGCGCCGCCGGCTTCCGCATTCTCCGCCAAGCCGACGCTTCCGGGCCTCGGCGGCGGCGGAGGTTTCCTGAGCGGGTTGAATCCGTTCGGGAAGAAGAAATGAAACAGCGAGTAGCGAATAGCGAATAGTTCGCTCTCTCTACTCGCTACTCGCTCACACAAAGGAAGAACCAAATGTCCCTGAAGATCAGACTCTCCCGCGGCGGCGCCAAGAAGCGTCCCTTCTATCGCGTCGTCGTCGCCGATTCGCGCTCGCCCCGCGATGGCCGCTTCATCGAGCGTCTCGGCACTTTCGATCCGCTGAAGCCGAAGGACGCCGCCGATCGTCTCGTGCTCGACGCCGAGAAGGCGAAGGAGTGGATCGCCAAGGGCGCGCAGGCGACCGATCGCGTCGCCCGCCTGCTCGAGAGCGTCGGCGTCGGCAAGCGCGAGGCGCGCAGCAATCCGCAGAAGGCTCAGCCGAAGAAGAAGGCGCAGGAGCGCGCCGCCGCTGCGGCCGCCGCCGCCGAGGCCGCCTCGGCCTGATGACGCCGTCCTTGCGAGCGAAACGAAGCGACCTGGGGCCGCGCGGCGGCCTCTGGAGCGCTTCGCTCGTGCGGCGATGCGAGCCTGAAGGCTCGCGGTCCTCTGCGTGTCTTGGACCGCGAGCCTTCAGGCTCGCTCTCGTCCGCGCATGAAGAACGCCGTCCTGCTCGGCCGGCTCGGCGCCGCCCATGGCGTGCGCGGCGAAATCCGCCTGCAGAGCTTCACCGCCGATCCTTCGGCGATCTCGACCTACGGTCCCTTGTTCGACGCCGGCGGCGCGCGCCGTTTCGTCATCGCTTCGCTGCGGCCTCTGGGCAAGGACATGTTCGTCGCGCGTCTCGAGGGCGTGCGCGACCGCGAGGCGGCGGCGGCACTCACCGGCGTCGAGCTCTATCTTCCGCGCGCGGCGCTGCCGGAGCCGGAGGAAGACGAATTCTATCTCGCCGATCTCGAAGGTCTGCGCGCCGAGACGCGCGCCGGCGAGACGCTCGGCGTGGTGATCGCCGTGCGCAATTTCGGCGCGAGCGATCTGTTGGAAGTGCGCCCGCCCGCCGGCGGCGAGACGCTGCTCTTCCCCTTCACCAAGGCCGTGGTCCCCATCGTCGATGTGGCCGGCGGCCGCGTGGTGGTGGAGCCGCCGCTCGAGATAGAAGGCGATGGGCCCTCAAGGGAAGAGGGATAGCCGCCCTTATCGCGGCGGCTGCGCCACGAGCGGAAAATTTTCGGGGTGGCGAATGGAGTCGACATGCAGATCGACATCCAGCTCCGGCCAATAGAGATGATGCGGATTTAGCCGTTCCACCTCGAATATCTGCGAGACCGCGGCTGTGCGGAACCACGGAAACTGGTCGAAAGGCATGAAGAGCTGCTCATCGTCCAGCCGCAGCCAGACGCCGAGCTTCGTCACACCCGAGACTTCAACCGGGGAAGTGTCGACGCCAGGCATCTCTGATCTCCTTTTCATGGTCTCGGATCATGATCTCGATCTCCAGCAAGGCCTGAGCCGACAGCCCTTGATTGCGCGCGACCTCGATTTCCGGCTCCATCCAAAACTTGGCTTCGCCGTCTGGATGGTAGACATGAACATGCGCTCTCGGCTCTTCACGTGAGAAGAAATAGAAGCGGTATCCTCTTTGGCGAAACAGCGTCGGCGACATATCGGCCTCTCGCGGCGGTGCGCACGCGAACGAAACTCTAGCTCGTAACTATCGGAGGCGAAAGCGCGCCGCCTTTCCCGCCCCGCGCCTCCATGCCATAACCCGCCCCATGTGGCGCGCGACGATCCTTACACTCTTCCCGGAAATGTTCCCCGGCCCGCTCGGCCTGTCGCTCGCGGGCGACGGGCTTGCGCGCGGGCTCTGGTCGCTCGAGGCGCGCAATATTCGCGAGCATGGGCTCGGCCGTCATCGCGCCGTCGATGACACGCCCGCCGGCGGCGGTCCCGGCATGGTGATGCGCGCCGATGTTCTCGCCGCGGCGATCGACGCCGCCGCGCCCCAGGGCGATGCGCGACCGCGCCTCGTGATGAGTCCGCGCGGCGCGCCGCTCACGCAGAGCCGCGTGCGCGCGCTGGTCGAAGGCGAGGGCGCCGTCATCCTCTGCGGACGCTTCGAGGGCGTGGACGAGCGCATCATCGAAGCGCGCGCGCTGGAGGAGGTCTCGATCGGCGATTATGTGCTCTCGGGCGGCGAGATCGCGGCCATGGCGCTCGTCGACGCCTGCGTGCGGCTATTGCCGGGCATAATGGGCGAATCGGCCTCGGGCGAGGAGGAGAGCTTCGAGTCCGGTCTGCTCGAATATCCGCAATATACGCGGCCGCGCGATTTCGAGGGCCGCGCCATTCCCGACATTCTGCTCTGCGGCGATCACGCCAAGATCGCGAAATGGCGCCATGAGCGCGCGCTCGAGCTGACGCGCGCGCGGCGGCCGGATTTGTTGAACGATCGGGAGAGAGAGACGCGCGCCGAAAAGGGCGCGTCCACCTCCCCCTCGAGGGGGGAGGTCGAGCGCTGAAAGCGCTCGGGTGGGGGTGATTCCCCGAGTCTCGGCGGTTGCACCCCACTCCGTCCGGCTATCGCCGGCCGACCCTCCCCCTGAAGGGGAGGGTGAGGCTGCGCTCAAAGGCTTACGACATCACCACATTCACCGCGCTCTCGGGCAATTCCTTGCCGAAGCAGCGCTGGTAGAACTCGGCGACGAGCGGACGCTCGAGCTCGTCGCATTTGTTCAGGAAGGTGAGCCGGAAGGCGAAGCCGACATCGCCGAATATCTCGGAATTCTCCGCCCAGGTGATGACCGTGCGCGGGCTCATCACCGTGGAGAGATCGCCGGACATGAAGGCGTTGCGCGAGAGGTCGGCGACGCGCACCATCTTGTTGATGGCGTCGCGGCCTTCCTTGGTCGCGTTGAAGCTCTTCACCTTGGCGAGCACGATATTGGTCTCGGCGTCATGCGGCAGATAATTGAGCGTCGAAACGATGGACCAGCGGTCCATCTGGCCCTGATTGATCTGCTGCGTGCCGTGATAGAGGCCGGATGTGTCGCCGAGGCCGACCGTGTTGGCGGTGGCGAAGAGGCGGAAGGCGGGGTGCGGACGAATGACGCGGTTCTGATCGAGCAGCGTCAGCCGGCCGGAGACTTCCAGCACGCGCTGAATGACGAACATCACATCCGGGCGGCCGGCGTCATATTCGTCGAAGCACAGCGCGATATTGTGCTGGAGCGCCCAGGGCAGAATGCCGTCGCGGAACTCCGTCACCTGCTTGCCGTCCTTCAGCACGATCGCGTCCTTGCCGACGAGATCGATGCGCGAGACATGGCTGTCGAGATTGACGCGCACGCAAGGCCAGTTGAGCCGCGCGGCCACCTGCTCGATATGCGTCGATTTGCCGGTGCCGTGATAGCCCGTGACCATGACGCGGCGGTTGCGGGCGAAACCGGCGAGAATGGCGAGCGTCGTCTCGCGGTCGAAGAGATAGTCGGGATCCTTGTCCGGGACATGCTCGGTCCGCTCGGAATAGGCGGGAACCTCGAGATCGGAGTCGATGCCGAACAGCTGGCGCACGGAGACTTTGAGGTCCGGCAGGGGCGCGGACCCGGCCGCTTTGTCGCTTGGGGTTGACATTGATCCTCCGTTTCGCCGACGCGCGCTCGCGACATTCGCGCCGGCAAGGCCTGGTCAAACGCTTGTTCAAACGAGCTTGGCGGCCCGCAACGTCTTATATGCGTGAATGATCTCCCGCAGTCTTTCCTCGCAGGAGCGATCTCCGCCATTGGCGTCGGGATGGTGACGTTTGACGAGCTCCTTATAGCGCGTCTTTATCGCCTCCGCACCGGCGGTCTCATCCAATCCGAGCGCATTCAGCGCCTTGATCGTCACCGCCGAATAGCGCGGGCTCGCCTCCGCCTGCGGCCGGGCGCGATGCGCCCGCTGCCGGTAGAGGCCCATGGGATCGGCGAAATTCTCGGGCCGCAGCGGGTCCTCGCGAAAGGAGGCCTGGCCGCGCTTCACGCCCATGGACCAGGTGGGGCGATGGCCGGTGGTGGCGTCGTCCTTCAGATAGCGGGCGACGTCCTCGTCGCTCATTCCGTTGAAGTAATTGTATGAATTATTATATTCTCGCACGTGCTCCAAGCAGAAGCAGAAATATTGCCCCTCGCGCAGCCGTCCCATGGGCGCGCGATGGGCCCCCTCGGCCTCGCAGCCGGGCGCGTCGCAGCGAAAACGAGTCTCGCGGCGCTCCTGCCTCTGCTCGGGCTTCACGCGGATACGATCGAAGAGGGGCGAATTCAAATCCATGGCGCTGCATTATGGTAGACTGGCCGCAGGCTGCAAGCGGAACCCGTCGCCAATTTCGATCGGCGGGAATTTTGCTTGGAGTGGGGCGACGAGGAGGATTCCACTATGGCCGAGCAAGGCAATATCGGCGCCGTCCAGGCCCGCATCCGTTCGAAGCTGACCGAAGGGCTCGCGCCCGTCACCTTGAAGGTGATCGACGAGTCCGACAAGCACGCCGGGCACGGCGGCCATCATCAGGACGGCGAGAGCCATTTTCGCATAGAGGTGGTGAGCGAGGCTTTCGCCGGCAAGAAGCTGGTGGAGCGCCATCGCATCGTGAACACGCTGCTCGCCGAGGAGCTGGCGACCCGCGTCCACGCGCTGGCGATCACGGCGCGCGCGCCGCAGGAGTAAGGGGCGTTGGGCGCGCCTCGCCTCGCGATGGGGTTCGCCGTGGCCGTGTCCGGCTGCGCTGTCGCATTCGCGACGATGGCCGGCGCCGCAGCGTCCGACGCATGCGGAAATGTGGGAGACCGGCGGTTCGAGCGCAAGGCTGATCTGCCGAGGGGAGCGTTGGCGGCCCTCGGCGCCGCCATGGCGGAAAAGGGGGAGCCCGTCGGTGGATATCGCCAGCGTTCCCCCGCTGCCGCTCTATCGCTTTCTTCGCGCCGAGCAGCATGGCTGCAGCCTGCTGATCTCCTATGAGAGCGGCGGCCGCGCCTCTGGCCGCGACGTGGCGAAGCTCATTTTCGACGGCGCATCCTGGCGGCTGACCAATGAGATGACCTATCATGCGCCGCGGCGTTAGGTCTCTCGGCTCCGCTTGACGCGCGGCCCCTCCTGCGCGAATCTCGGTTTCGCCCAGGGGAGCCTCGCCGCCTGCGCGCTGCGGCGCGCGGCAAGAGGCTGAGAGGCCGGATGGCTGGAGACAGCGGCTCGGCGACCCTTCGAACCTGATCCAGTTCGCGCTGGCGTAGGGAGGCCGCATGTTCCTGATATTCCTCGGCCCTATCGGGCCGCATCGATGCTGATCGGCGTGATCGGCGCCGGCGTCGCCGGCCTGACCGCGGCTTTCGAGATCGCTCGCGCCGGCGCGTCCTTCGGCGCCGAGGTCGAGCTGGTGGAGAGAGCGGCGGGGCCGGGCCGCGGCTGCTCGCATTTCGCCGGTGGCATGATCGCGCCCTGGTGCGAATTGGAGAGCGCCGAGCCCATCGTCGCGACGCTCGGCGAGGAGGCGCTCGCCTTCTGGACCAAGGACATTCCCGTCGCGAAAATCGCGGGCAGCCTCGTCGTCGCGCCGCCGCGCGACCGCGCCGAGCTGACCGAATTCTCCCGCCGCACCCGCTGTTTCGAGCGGCTGGACGCCGATGGCCTCGCGGCGCTGGAGCCGGCGCTCGCCGGGCGATTCTCGGCCGGGCTCCATTTTCCGCAGGAGGCGCATCTCGAGCCGCGCGCAGCGATGGCGGCGCTGTTCGAACGTTTGCAGACAATGGACAATGTCCGCATCCGGCTCTGCGCCGATTCTGTCCCGCGGGCGGATTGGATCGTCGATTGCCGCGGCTTCGCCGCGCGCGGCGAGCTGGCGGAGCTGCGCGGCGTCAAGGGCGAGATGCTCGTGCTGCGCAGCGAGGAGATCGAATTGTCCCGTCCCGTCCGCATGCTGCATCCGCGCCATCCGGTCTATGTGGTGCCGCGCGGGCAGGGCGTGTTCATGGTCGGCGCGACGATGATCGAGAATGAGGAGCGCTCCCGCGTCACCGCGCGCTCCATCGTCGAGCTGGTCAATTCGGCCTTCGCCATTCATCCCGCTTTCGCCGAGGCGGAGATCGTCGAGACGGGCTCGGATGTGCGCCCCGCGTTCCCGGACAATCTGCCGCGCATTTCGCGCCAGGGCCGGACGCTCTCTATCAACGGGCTCTATCGGCATGGATTTTTGCTGGCGCCGGCGCTGGCGCGCCGTGTCGCGCGCTTCCTCTTCACGGGCGAGATCTTCCCGGAGGTCATGAATGCGAATCAGGGTGAATGGGCAGACGCTCGAGGTCGAGGCGCCGACATTGGAGCGCCTCATCGAGGAATTGGGCTTTAGCGAGCAGACCATCGCCACGGCGGTGAATCAGGAATTCGTGCGCAGCAAGGATCGCGGCGAGACGCTGCTGGTCGAGGACGATACGATCGAGATCGTCACGCCGCGGCAGGGAGGGTGAATATTCGGATGAGCAAGCCCGACGACCTCGTCGTCTATGATGCGAGACTATCCTCCCGCTTCCTGCTCGGCACGGCGCGCTATCCTTCGCCGGCGATACTCGCCGAGGCGATCCGCGCCGCGGGGGCGGAGATCGTCACCGTCTCGCTGCGGCGGGAGGCGGGAGGCTCGCGCGCGGGCGAGAGCTTTTGGCGGCTCATTCGCGAATTGGGCGTGCGCGTGCTGCCCAACACAGCCGGCTGCCGCACGGCCAAGGAGGCCGTCGCCACTGCCCAAATGGCGCGCGAGCTGTTCGGAACCAATTGGATCAAGCTCGAGGTCATCGGCGAGGAGGACACGCTGCAGCCGGACGTCTTCGGCCTGGTGGAGGCGGCGCGCATCCTCAGCGACGACGGCTTTTGCGTCTTTCCCTATACGACAGAGGATCTCGTCGTCGCGGAGCGGCTGCTGGACGCCGGCTGCCGCGTGCTGATGCCCTGGGCGGCGCCGATCGGCTCCGGCCGCGGGATCAACAATCTCTTCGGACTCCGGGCGTTGCGCGCGCATTTTCCCGATACGCCGCTCATCGTGGACGCCGGCCTCGGCGCGCCCTCGCAGGCGGCGGCGGTCATGGAGCTCGGCTTCGACGCCGCTCTGCTCAACACGGCGGTGGCGCGCGCCGGCGATCCGGTGGCCATGGCGCGGGCCTTTTCGCTCGCCATAGAGGCGGGCCGGGCGGCCTATCTCTCCGGCCTGATGGAGCCGCGCGACATGGCGTCGCCCTCGACGCCCGTGCTCGGCCGCGCCTTCGGCGATGGATTCGAGGCATGAGCGCGATTTTGCTCGACCCGTTTTATCTCATCGTCGATTCCGCCGATTGGCTGCCGCGGCTGCTGCCTTGCGGCGTGCGGCTCGTGCAATTGCGCGTCAAGGATCGTGAGGAGGCGGCGCTGCGCGCGGAGATCGCCCGCGCTCGCGACCTTTGCGCCGCCCATGGCGCGCAGCTCGTCGTCAATGATTATTGGCGGCTCGCCATCGAGCTTTCCTGCGATTTCGTGCATCTCGGCCAGAGCGATCTCGACACGGCCGATATCGCCGCGATCCGCGCCCATGGGATAAGGCTCGGCGTCAGCACGCATGACGAGGCGGAGCTGGAGCGGGCGTTGGCGCTCGCTCCCGATTATGTCGCGCTGGGGCCGATCTATCCCACCTTGCTGAAGCAAATGGCCTTCGCCCCGCAGGGGCTCGAGAAGATCGGCGTCTGGAAACGCCGCATCGGCGCGATTCCGCTGGTCGCCATCGGCGGGCTGACGCCGGAGCGCGCCCGCGCGGCGCTGGCGGCGGGGGCGGACAGCGCCTGCGTCGTCACCGATATATTGCGCGCCGCGGAGCCGGAAGCGCGCGCCCGCGAGTGGGTGGAGGCGACGGACGAAAAGCGTCTCACGACGCCCCGCCGATCGGCCACTCCCCTTTGAACACATTGCCCTGATTGTCGCGCGCCTCGACGCGCATCACCTTGGCGCCATTGGGCTTGTAGGCGAAGCGAAAGCTCGGATCCTCGGACAGGGAAATTCCGCCCTCCATGGAGAAGATCAGCGCATCGCCCTGACGCACTTCCACCTTGTCGACATAATGAGCCGGAATATAGGCTCGGGTGAGCGGGTCCATCTGCAATCCCGAATTATTGGGATGGCGAATCATGATCTGCGCCTCGCGCAGCGTGGGATTCTCGCTGGCGAATTCCCGATATTTCATTTTGCCGAGATTGGCGGAGGCCTCGTCCTGATCCTTGATCGCCGGAGCCGAGCAGCCGCCCGAGGCCTTCACGAATTTCACCACCGAATGCAGCGCGCCGTCGTTCGTTTGGCCGACGACATGCACATTGGTGTACGAGTTCACGCGCACGCGCGTCTCGATCTTCGTGACGCCGGCGCCCTCGCCGAAGGAGAAGGCCGCCGCCATGGGCATGGGATTCTCGTCGATGACCAGCGTCGCCGCGCGCAGGCCGGGCTCGAGCAGCGAGATGGTCATCGGCACGATGGCGGCGTCCTCGGCCCGCTTCGGCGCCTCCAGGGCCACCACGCCCTCATGCGACGTGATCGCGTGATCGTGGAAAATATCGGTGACGAGGCCCGGCCAGGGATCGATCTTCTGCTCCTGGGCCAGCGCCGCGCCGGCCGAAAGGCAGAGCGCCGCCACCATTGCGAGGGAGCGCGGGAGGGACCGTGAGCCGCGGGGCTCGCTCTCATTCGGCGATTTGCGGGCCTGAAGGCTCGCGGTCCAAGGGCTCATCTGCCTTCCTCCGGTATCTGTCGAAGCATAGCGCTGTGAGCGCGGCCGGCTCAAGGGGCCTCCCATTCCAGCTCGGCGAAGCCGGCCGTGGCGTTGCGCGTGTGATAATCCTCGAACAGCAGCCAATTGGGCTTTTCGCTGCGGCCGGCGGTCGTGACCGCGCGCGCGAGTGTCTCGCCTTTGGCGATGTCGGCGCGCAAATCGCGCGTGAGATGGTCGAAATAGGCCTTTTGCGCCTCCAGCGCCTGCGGCCAGGGAGCGACCGCCGGCCCATGGCCCGGCACGACTCGGACCGCCTCGATCTTTCGCAATTCCTCTATGACGGACAGAAAGCCCAAGAGGCTTCCGTCGACGATCGGCACATGCTGCAGAAACAAGAGATCGCCGGTAAAGAGCGTGCCGCTCTGCGGGTCGAGCACGGTGAGATCGGAATCGCTATGGGCGGTGCGCCAGGCTCTCAGCGTGATCGCGCGGCCCCCGAGATCGAGAATCGTCTCGCGCTCGACGGCGAGGGTCGGCGGAACCAGAATCACACCGTCGAGCAGGGCGCCCATCGCCTCGCGGAAAGACGAGAGATAATGCGGGCCGCGCGTCGCCATGGCGCGGGCGAGATTCTTGTGCCCGACGAAGACCGCTCCCGTGTCTCGAAAGGCAATATTCCCGAAAATATGATCGGGATGGACATGGGTGTCGATGACATAGCGGATCGGCTTGGTCGTGCGCTGCTGCAATGCAGCGAGGAAGGCCTCGCCCTCCGCGCGGCTGCCGCCCGTGTCGATGACGGCGACCGCCTCCGCGCCGACAATGGCGCCGAGATTGGCGATGCCGCCAGCGTTGTCGCGGGACATCAAGGCGGTCACCCCCTGATGAACGAATACTCCGGGCGCGATCTCCGTCAGCTCGAAGCTTTTCGCGCCGCTCGCGACGAGGCAGAGACATGTGATGGCGAGCGCTAGAATAGTGCGTTGCAGCATTGGTTTTTCAGCCTCGTTTTTCGCCAGTTTCACGCGCGAAATCAGGAAACTCGGGAATGGGATTTGGGGATTGCGCTTCAATTCTGTGCGACATATTATCCCGCCGTTTCCGACCTAAAAGAGGCTTTCCGGCCGGGAACCGGAGAGCATCTCGACGGAGGTTCGGGCGGGGCTGCGGGCGCGGCGTTTCCGCCTGATCGCCGTGGCAAAAAAACGGGGAAACGGCTTCCCAAAGCCTAGGGCGTCGGAAAGGCGCGATGTCGGCGGCGTGGCCGGGCCTTTTGCACGGTGATGTCGTCAGGAGGAAAAGCTCATGCATAAGCTGTTGTTGTCGACTTCGGTGGGGATCCTCGCGCTGCTCGGGGCCGGCGTGGCGAGCGCCGACGAGCTGCTCGATCTCCAGAAGAATCCGAAGGATTGGGTTTCGCCGACGGGCGACTACGCCAATCTGCGTCATTCCAAGCTGAAGCAGATCACCACCGAGAACGTCGGCAAGCTGGCTCCCGCTTGGAGCTTCTCGACCGGCGTGCTGCGCGGCCACGAAGGCGCGCCGCTCGTTCTCGGCGACGTGATGTATCTTCATACGCCGTTCCCCAACATCGTCTACGCCCTCGATCTCAACAACGAAGGCAAGATCCTCTGGAAGTATGAGCCCAAGCAGGATCCGAGCGTCGTTCCGGTCATGTGCTGCGACACGGTGAATCGCGGCCTCGCCTATGGCGACGGCAAGATCTTCCTGGCCCAGGCCGACACCACCCTCGTCGCTCTCGACGCCAAGACCGGCAAGCTCGTCTGGTCGGTGAAGAACGGCGATCCGTCCAAGGGCGCCACTTCGACCGCCGCTCCGCACGTCTTCAAGGACAAGGTCCTCGTCGGCATCGCCGGCGGCGAGTTCGGCGTGCGCGGCAGCATCACCGCTTATAACATCAAGGACGGCAGCCTCGCGTGGCGCGGCTATTCGGAAGGCCCGGACTCCGAGGTGCTGCTCGACCCCGAGAAGACCACCTTCCTCGGCAAGCCGGTCGGCAAGGATTCGTCTCTGAAGACCTGGGAAGGCGATCAGTGGCAGATCGGCGGCGGCACCACCTGGGGCTGGTATTCCTATGATCCCGAGCTGAACCTCATCTACTACGGCTCCGGCAACCCCTCCACCTGGAACCCGTCGCAGCGTCCGGGCGACAATCGCTGGTCCATGACCCTGTGGGCGCGCGATCTCAACACCGGCGTCGCCAAATGGGTCTATCAGATGACCCCCCATGACGAGTGGGACTATGACGGCATCAACGAGGTGATCCTCGCCGATCAGACCATCAATGGTCAGCCGCGCAAGACCGCCGTGCACTTCGATCGTAACGGCTTCGGCTACACGCTCGATCGCGTCACCGGCGAGCTGCTCGTCGCCGAGAAGTATGACCCGGCCGTCAACTGGGCGTCCAAGGTCGATCAGGACAAGAACTCGCCGACCTATGGCCGTCCGCTCGTCGTCTCGAAATATTCGACGCAGCAGAACGGCGAGGACGTCAACACCAAGGGCGTCTGCCCGGCGGCTCTCGGCTCCAAGGACATGCAGCCCGCGTCCTTCAACCCGGACACCGGCCTGTTCTATGTGCCGACCAACCACGTCTGCATGGACTATGAGCCTTTCCGCGTCAGCTACACCGCGGGTCAGCCCTATGTCGGCGCGACGCTGGAAATGTTCCCGCCGCCCGGCGAAAGCCACATGGGCAATTTCATCGCTTGGGACGCCCGCGTCGGCAAGATCGTCTGGTCCAACAAGGAGCAGTTCTCGGTCTGGTCCGGCACGGTCACCACGGCCGGCGGTCTCGCCTTCTACGGCACGCTCGAGGGCTATCTGAAGGCCGTCGACGTCAAGACCGGCAAGGAGCTCTACAAGTACAAGACTCCGTCGGGCATCATCGGCAACGTGATCACCTATGAGCACAAGGGCAAGCAGTATGTCGCGGTTCTGTCCGGCGTCGGCGGTTGGGCCGGCATCGGTCTCGCGGCCGGCCTGTCCAAGAGCAATGAAGGCCTCGGCGCGGTCGGCGGCTATAAGGCGCTGTCCGACTACACCGCTCTCGGCGGCGTGCTGACCGTCTTCTCGCTGCCCGACTACGCTCTGCCGATCGTCGCTCCGGCGAACTGATAGGCCAATAAAAAGATCAGCGCTCGGCGTACGCTCCTGGCGCGCGCCGAGCGCGTTGTTTGTGTGGATGGAAACTGCTGGAGGATGGAGTAATGAGACTGCCGCTCGTCGGGGCCCTTGCCCTGAGCGTCTTCATGGGTGTTGGAACGACCGCGCGCGCCGAAGCGCCGGGAGACCCGACTGCTGTCAAGGAAGTGGACGGCAAGTGGTTCGACGCGCAGGGCAAGCCGACCTATAAGGTGCAGGCGGACGGCACGGTCGATTGGTACACCTTCTCCGGCTATCGCCGCTATCACGCCGAATGCCACGTCTGCCACGGCCCCAACGCCGAAGGCTCGACCTATGCGCCGGCGCTGAAGAATTCGGTCAAGAACTTCAATTACGAGGAGTTCTACGGCATCGTCGTCGGCGGTCGCGAGAACAAGCAGGCGGGCAATGACAGCGTCATGCCGGCTTTCGCCGAGAACAAGAACGCCATGTGCTATATCGACGACCTCTATATCTATCTCCGCGCCCGCTCGACCGAGGCGGTCGGCCGTGGCCGCCCGGAGAAGAAGGCGGAGAAGCCCCCGGCTTTCGCCGAGGCCGAAGCGAAGTGCATGAGCGCCAAATAGTGATCGCGCGTCAGTCGAGGCTTCGCACGCCGGCTGGCGGCGGAACCGGCCGAGGGCTCGTCATGTCGCGTCGTCTCGCTTTTTCCCTGGTCGCCGTCGCGGGCCTGCTCGCGACGGCCCCGGCGCATGCGCAATCGCCGGGCCTCGTCGCCCGTCCCCAAGGGGGCGTCGACGACGCGCGCGGCTCGATCGAGCTGATCGACCCCAAGGTTCTGCGCGTCTGCGCCGATCCCAGCAATCTTCCCTTCTCCAACAGCGCCGGAGAAGGCTTCGAGAACAAGCTCGCAGAGCTTCTGGCCAAGAAGCTCGGCAAGGATATCGCCTATTCCTATTATCCGGGCGCGACCGGCTTCATCCGCAACACGCTCAATGCGCATTTGTGCGATGTGGTGATGGGAATGCCGCAGGGCGACGATCTCGTTCAGCCCACCAACCCCTATTATCGGACCTCCTATGCGGCGGTCTATCGCGCCGGCTCCGATCTCGAGGGGCTGACCTCGCTCGCCGATCCGCGCCTCGCGCAGAACAAGCGCATCGGCCTCGTCGCCAACACGCCGCCGGGCAATCTCCTGGCCCGCTATCGGCTGCTCGCGGCGGTGAAGCCCTATCCGCTGGTCGTCGACACGCGCGTCGATGCGCCCGGCGCCGATATGATCCATGATCTCGAGAATGGCGCGATCGACGTCGCTATTCTCTGGGGGCCTTTCGCCGGCTATCATGCGAAAAAGTCCGGGGGTCGGCTGAAGCTGGCCCTGCTCACCGGGGACAAGGGCGCGCGCATGAGCTTCCGCATCGCCATGGGGGTTCGCCATTCCGATCAGGAGTGGAAGCGCGAGCTCAATCGGCTCATCGCGCAAAATCAGGGCGAGATCGACCGATTGCTCGCCGATTTCGGCGTGCCGCTGATCGACGAATCCGACGCGCCGATCGCGCCGGCGCCCACCGCGTCCACGCCATGACGCGCTGGCTCGGCCTCGCGCTCGGCCTTGTCTTTCTCGTCTCGGCGCCCGCCGTCGCCGAGACCGTTTCCGAGCCGGAGGGCTATCGCCTCTCTGATTTTCGCGCCGCCGTGCCCGCCACTCTGCGCGGCGCGCGCGTGATCGACGCGGAGCAGGCCTTCGCCCTATGGCGCGACAAGTCCGCCGCCTTCGTCGACGTCCTGCCGCGCCCGCCGAGGCCCGCCGGCCTGCCGCCCGACGCCGTCTGGCGCGACAAGCCGCGTTTCGACATTCCGGGCAGCGTCTGGCTTCCCGAGACCGGCTATGGCGAATTGCCGGAGGCCTCGCTCCGCTATTTCGAAAACGGCCTCGCGCGCGCGAGCGCTCGGGACAAGAGCCATCCGCTGGTTTTCTACTGCCTCGCCAATTGCTGGATGTCTTGGAACGCCGCCAAGCGCGCCTTGGCGCTCGGCTATTCCAACGTGTCCTGGTTTTCGCAGGGAACGGATGGCTGGGCCGCCGCCGGCCATCCTCTGGAGCCCCGCGAGCCCGAGCCGCGCGACGAGCGCTGAACTGGCCGGTCAGTCCGTCTTCTTCGACAGCGACCACACCGCCGCGATGAAAAAGCCCTTGCAGAGAGGCAGCAGCAGCAGCGTCGAGACGATGGTCGCGGACAGCACCAGCGCCGCCTCCGCGCCATAGGACAGCGTTGCGCGCGTCTCCAGAAAGATCAGCAGCGGAACGATGATATGGGCGACGACGCCGATGGTGAGCCAGGCAGGGCCATCGTCGGCGTCGACGCCGATGAAGCTCTCCGCGCAATGCGGGCAGGCGTCGGCGCGTTTCAGATAGCCGTCGAAGAGCGCGCCGGTCCCGCAGCGCGGGCATTTGCGCAAAAAGCCGCGCAGCAGCGCAGTGGTCGTCGAGGGTCGGGCGATCGTCATCGGCGTCATGGGATCACTGCTTTTCCGCCCCGGGCGTCACGCCGAGCTCGGCGAGGCTGAAGGCGAGCTCGGGCGCGAGCATGGGCTCGAGGCGCGCGGCGCCGGCGAGCTCGACGATCTCGCCATAGCCGGCCGCGCCCAGCCGGCGATGGATGAAGGTCACGGCCCGAACGGCGTCGACGACCCAGACCTCGCGCACGCCGAACGCCGCATAGACGCCGATCTTGCGGCCCTTGTCATAGGCGAGGCTCGAATCGGCGATCTCGATCGCCAGCAGAACCGCCGGCCCATCGAGGGCGGCGAGCGGCAGATCGCGCGGAAAAACGCAGAAATCCGGCTCGACGAAAGTGCGCGCGTCGAGGCGCAGCGTGGTTTCCTGGGCGACTTCCAAATGCGGCGGAGCCGCGCGCTGCAAGAAACGATTGACCGCGATCTTCACCCATTCGTGTCTGGCCCCCTTGGGCGACATCGGCACGACCTCCCCGCCGATCAGCTCGAACCGCTCGTCGTCATCGATGATGCCGGCGCGGAGCATTTCCTCGATTTCCGCCACGCTCCAGCAGCGCCGGGGGAGTCCCTCGGCGGCCTGAGTCTCGAGCGGAAGGCCGATCGGGCGCAGATGCGGGTTCATGCAACGCAATATAGCGCAATCCGGGCGGGATTTCGCCTTTCAATATTGCCCGGCGAGCGAGGCCTCCAGCAATTCCGCCTCCGCCGCCGACAGGCCGAAGAGATCGTAGATCAACGCATCGATCTCTTTCTCCCGGCCCTCGATCTCGGCGGCGCGGCGCCCGGCCGCGTCGGGCTCGGCTGCGGCGACGCAATTGGCGCGCGCCAGCGCCACGAGCCGTTCCGCGACTGGGGAGGCGAGGTCGGGCAGCGGCAGCGGCTCCAAATATTGCGCCTTCAGCCGCAGCCGCCATTTGCCGCCGCGCAGCGGATTGGACACGGCATGCAGCACGAACCAGCAGAGCCGCGAATTGAGAAAGGCGAGCAGAGCGAGATCGGCGCAAGGCAGGCAGAAGCAGGTCGCGTCGATGAGGCCGCCGCTTTCGTCGAGCGCGAATTTCGGCCCTTGCGAAATATCTGGAAACACGATCTTGGGCGCCGCGAAGCCGGCGCGATAGGCGAGCTGCGCCTGTTGCAGCTCGAACCATTTTTGTCGCGTGGCGCGACGCTCCAGCCGCTCGCGCAGCGGCGCGAGCCATGCCGCCACGGCCGGATATTCGGCGATGTCGAAAGCGCCTTTCGGCGCATCGACGAGCCAGTCCTCGCGCGCGGCGCGCCAGCGTCCGATGCTTCCCCCGCGACAATAGGGCTTCAAAATCTCGGCGCTGCGCGGATCGGCGGCGACGAGCGCGTCGCGCGTCGCGCCGTCGATGACAAAAGCGTCGTTGAGTCCCGTCTTGATCCCCCAGAGCGGCGCGCCATAGGTCTCTCGCAGCGTCTTACGGCCCTGCGCGATCTTGTCGCGCAGTCGCGCCAGCGCCTCCACTTCGAAGCGCCAGAAGGCGGCGCCGAGCCGCGCCTGCGGCATTGGCCGCGCATTCTCCGCAAACTCCGCCTCGAGGTCCTTCGGCGCGCGATCCTTCAACAGAAGAAAGGAGAGATCGCCGCGATCTGCGCTCTTCTTCAGCGTCACGATCGCCGGATAGGTGACGACATCATCGAAGACGCGCACATCGCCGAAATCGACGACGCTTTCGACCGTCGCATTCTCGGCGAGGAAGCGGCGCAAGCTCTCGCCCGCGCCGGTGCGAAAGAAGCTCGACGAGGAGATGAAGCCCAGCCGTCCGCCCTCTCTCAGCAATCGCACGCCCTTCTCGTAGAAATAGGCGTAGAGATCGGCGCGCTCTGCGGCGACGGCGTAATGTTTCGTGAGATAGGGTTTCGCCGCTTTGAGATATTCCATCCGCACATAGGGCGGATTGCCGATGACGACATCGAAGCCGCCGCGCGTCGCACTATCGTCGATGAGGCTGTCGCCGATGCGCAAATTGTCGTCAGTCGCCGCCTCGGACCGCGAGCCTTCAGGCTCGCTCGTCGCGGCGATCTGCTGGCGTCGGCTCCACAGCGCGCGGCGCGCGGCCTCCACTGCGCGCGCATCTATGTCCATGCCGAAGAGATTATTGGCGACCGTTTCGCGCGCCGCATCGAGCGCGATCATCGCGCCGAGCGCAGTCTCCTCATAGCGTCGCGCCATTTCGTCGAAGGCGGCGTCGAGAAGCGCGCCATCGCCGCAGGCGGGATCGATGATCTTGAAGGACCGCAGAGCGTCGAGCCATGCGCGCCAAAAGGCACGCGTCTCGCATCCGCCATGCTGCGCGAGGAGCGTCGCGCGTCGCTCGTCGAGCGACAGCGCAATGGTTCGGGCGACGAGAAAACGGGCGATGGGAGCAGGCGTGTAGACGACGCCGCGGCGCTTGCGCGTATTGGCCGCAACGGGCTCATCCATGACGAGAGCAAATATCGACGAGCGACGGCGGCATTCGTGCGCTCACGCCGCGGCCACATGCTCCAGCAGGCCGGCCGCCTTCATTTTCATATAAAGGTGTATCGGATCGATGTCGAAGCCATTGGGCCAGGTCGGGGCGCCCATTTCGACGAAGACGCGATTGAAATAGGCGGCCTCACACAAGGGCTCGATCATTGGGCCGTCTTCGGTGATCATTGCGGTAAAATCACAGACGCCCTGGGACCCGTCGGTAAATCGCACCCATAGCCTGAAGCCGTCGAGCGGCTTCAGCTTGATCACATCCACCATGGGAAATTCAGCCATCGTGGTCGGGCCCCGCTATGCGCTCGAGGCGCTGAAAAGACAGTCCCCGACGCCAATTTTCTTCCAGCTCCGGCTTTCTGGCCAGCGCCTATTCTCGGACGATCCGCGCCGCTGTCGGCGGCAACTCACCCGAGACGATCTTTCCATCGGCGATCCTTACCAGCGCTTTCGCGCGGCCATAGCGCGCATGGAAATGCGGTGGGTTGTGGTCGTCGAAAAACATCTGAATGGCGATGCCGTAGAACGAAGCGATCGTCGGCATCGCCAATAGCTCAATTGTCCAAGAAGCTCCGCAGCTTCCTCGATCGGCTCGGATGCTTCAGCTTGCGCAGCGCCTTCGCCTCGATCTGGCGAATGCGCTCGCGCGTCACCGAGAACTGCTGGCCGACTTCCTCGAGCGTGTGGTCGGTGTTCATGCCGATGCCGAAGCGCATGCGCAGCACGCGCTCCTCGCGCGGCGTGAGCGAGGCCAGCACGCGGGTCGTCGTCTCGCGGAGGTTGGACTGGATCGCCGCCTCGATCGGCAGAATGGCGTTCTTGTCCTCGATGAAGTCGCCGAGATGCGAATCTTCCTCGTCGCCGATCGGCGTCTCGAGGCTGATCGGCTCCTTGGCGATCTTCAGCACCTTGCGCACTTTCTCCAGCGGCATGGCGAGCTTCTCGGACAATTCCTCCGGCGTCGGCTCGCGGCCGATCTCGTGCAGCATCTGGCGCGAGGTGCGCACGATCTTGTTGATCGTCTCGATCATATGCACCGGGATGCGGATCGTGCGCGCCTGATCCGCGATGGAGCGCGTGATCGCCTGACGAATCCACCAGGTGGCGTAGGTCGAGAATTTATAGCCGCGGCGATATTCGAACTTATCGACCGCCTTCATCAGACCGATATTGCCTTCCTGGATGAGGTCCAGGAACTGCAGGCCGCGATTGGTGTATTTCTTGGCGATGGAGATCACGAGGCGCAGATTGGCCTCGACCATCTCCTTCTTGGCCTGCCGGGCCTCGCGCTCGCCCTTCTGCACCATATGGACGATCTTGCGGAACTCGGCGATCTCGAGGCCCGTCTCGGTGGCCAGCGCGTGAATTTCGCCGCGCAGCTCCTTGATCCGGTCTTTCTCGTTGGCGACGAATTCCTTCCAGCCGCGCGAGCCGAGCTTGGAGACGCGCATGATCCATTTGGGATCGAGCTCCGAGCCCTGGAACTTGTCGATGAAGTCCTCGCGCGCGACGCCCTGCGCGTCGGCGAGACGCAGCAGCTTGGTCTCATAGCCGATGAGGCGCTTGTTGATGTCGTAGAGTTGCTCGACCAGCGCCTCGATACGGTTCTGGTTCAAGGAGAGAGACTTCACATCGGTGACGATCTCTTTCTTGAGCTGCTTGTATTTGCGGTCCTGCGCCGGAGTCAGAGTCTCGTTCTTGAGCTTGTTCTCGACATTCTGATCCTGCAGCCGGCGCAGCTTCTTGTACGCATCGGCGACGCGGGCGAAGGTCTCCAGAACCTTGGGCTTCAGCTCGGTCTCCATGGCGGAGAGCGAGACGGAATTCTCGAGGTCGTCCTCCTCCTCGAAGGCCTCCTCCGGCGGCGCGCCGGCTTCGCCCAGCGCGGCCGGCGGCGAGCGCGGCGCGGTGGCGGGCGCGAGATCGGACGGCGTGACCGGCGGCTTGGCGTTCTTGCCCTCGGGGCCGGCGTAGGTCGCCTCGAGATCGATGATGTCGCGCAGCAGGACCTTGCCGGCCTCCAGCTCCTCGCGCCAGATGATGATGGCCTGGAAGGTCAGCGGGCTCTCGCAGAGCCCGGCGATCATCGCCTCGCGGCCGGCCTCGATGCGCTTGGCGATGGCGATCTCGCCCTCGCGCGACAGCAGCTCGACCGAGCCCATCTCGCGCAGATACATGCGGACGGGATCGTCGGTGCGGTCGGCGGGCTCGGATGTGCGCGTCGCGACGGCGGTGGAGCGCGCGGATTCGACGACTTCGCCGCCCTCGGCCTCCTCCTCCTCCTGCTGCTCCTCGCCCTCGGCGTCGTCCGGGTCATCGCCCTCGGAGACGGTGATGCCCATCTCCTGCAGCATGGCGTAGACGTCCTCGATCTGGTCGGAGGAGACTTCCTCGGACGGCAGAACGGCGTTCAGCTCGGTGTAAGTGACGAAGCCGCGCTTCTTGGCGAGCTTGATCATCCGCTTGACGGCGGCGTCGTTGAGGTCGAGCAGAGGACCGTCGGCGGTTTCCACCGCCACCGCGCCCTCGTTTTCGACTTTCTCGTCGTCTTTTTTCGCCATTCTTCGCTCCAAGCCCCACCCCACGCCGCCATTCCGAGCCGAAGGCTGCGCCATGCCGGGATCGTTCACTTTTCCGCTCGCCGCATTTTAACGAAAAACCACAGCGTCGACCGCATGACAAGACGGCGGACCCCGCAGAGGACCCTACCGATTCGCCCGAGCCCACAGTCGCGGCCAGGGCTTAACTTTCGCCTAACCAAATCGGTAGAGCTTTTGCTCGTCGTCCGATCGGCTTGCGGGTCAAAGGCTTCTCGCCGAACGGCCCGATTGTGAACCGAACCCGTCGAGAGCGGCTTCGGTTCCATCGAGCGCGTTCAATTGCGCCTGAATATCGCTTAATCTCGCGGAATCTTGCTCGTTGGGCGCGATCGCCAACCTCGCCTCGATTTTCCGCAGCTCTTTATCTAATGCGCGCACGCGATGTTGCAAGACGAGAGCTTGGCGCAGGCTCTCGGCGGCGTCGGCCGGGGCCGCCTCGGCGCGCACGCTCCACAGCGTCGCATGGGCGCCCATTCCCGCCAATTTCTCGCAAAATGCTTCTAGCCCGGCGGCGGCTGCGGCGCGAGCGAATTCTTCACGCCCGCCGGCCCCGTCGGCGAGGGTGCGCACCAGCACGGCGCGTAGCCTCTCGCCCTCCGCCGAGGCGAAATCGAGCGCCGACACCGCTTCGAGATGGGCGGCGAGCAGCTCCGGGTGATTCAGGAGAATCAGCAAAATGAGCGCCTCGCGCGGCGCGATGGCGGGCGTGGTGCCGCGATAGAGCGGGGAATTGGCGAGCGCCGCGCCAATGGTCAGCGGGCCGCGCGTCGGCTCGAGATCGCGGCGGAAGCGTTGCTGTCCGCCCGGACGGCGGGCCTCCGGCCGGCGCTGAAATTGGCCGCGCGCGCGGCCGAACAGCGAATCGCAGCGGTCGGAAAATTCTCTCTGATAATGCCGGCGCAAGGTCTCGTCGGCGATGGCGCGGCCGAGCTCGGCGAGGCGGCGCTCGAGCGCGGCGCGCCGCTCGGGCGTGTCGAGCGGGACGCCCTCCGTCTCCCGCGCCCATATCAGATCGACCAGCGGGCGCGCCGCGGCCACGGCCGTGGCCAAGGCGGAAGGGCCGGCGGAGCGCAAAAGCTCGTCCGGGTCCTGCCCGTCCGGCAGCAGCACGAAGCGCAGGCTGCGTCCGGGGCCGATCAGCGGTAGAGCTGTGTCGATCGCCCGAAAGGCGGCGTTGCGGCCGGCCTTGTCGCCGTCGAAGCAGAGAATCGGCTCCTCGGCGTGGTTCCACAGCAGGCCGCATTGCTCGGCCGTCAGCGCCGTGCCCAGCGGCGCCACCGTCTGCGGAAAGCCGGCCGCGGTCATGGCGATGACGTCGACATAGCCCTCGACGGCGATGATGTTTCCCGCCTCATGCGCCGCCTTGCGGGCGTTGTGCAGATTGTAGAGCGTCGCGCCCTTGTGGAAGAGCGGCGTCTCCGGCGAGTTGAGGTATTTGGCCTTGGCGTCCTTCTCCATGGCCCGCCCGCCGAAGGCGATGACGCGGCCGGAGCGGTCCGCGATCGGAAACATGATCCGATTGCGGAAACGATCATAGGGGACGGCGATGTCCTCGCCATGGATGAGCAGGCCGGCCTCGATCATCGTCTCGACGCTCGCGCCCTTGCCGGCGAGATGGTCGCGCAGCGCATAGCGTTCGCTCGGACCGAAGCCGAGCCGAAATTGCGCCTGCTCCTTTTCACCCAGCTCGCGGCGGGCGAGATAGGCGCGCGCCTCGGAGCCGGAGGGGCCGCGCAGCTGCTTCTCGAAGAATTGCGCCGCCCATTCCAGCACCTCGGTCAGCGAGCCGCGGCGCTGCTCCGCCTCCTGCGCCTCTTTCGTCTCCACCGGCATGGGCAGGCCGGCCATTCCGGCGAGCCGCTCGACCGCCTCGGGGAAGGTGAGGCCCTCCGTCTCCATCAGAAAGGTGAAGCCGTCCCCATGCTTACCGGAGGAGAAGTCCTTGTAGAAGCCCTTCTGGTCATTGACATAGAAGGAGGGCGTCTTCTCCGCCTGAAAGGGCGACAGCCCGCGCCACTCGCGCCCCTCCTTCTTGAGCTTGACCTTCTTCGATACCACGGCCGAGACCGGCACGCGGGCGCGAATTTCATCGAGGAAGGAGGGTGGGTATCGCATCGTGTCTGTTATGGCCTTCGTCGATCGAGCGAAGCTGCTCGCGCCCCCTCCCCAGCCCTCCCCCGCTTCGCGGGAGAGGGGGCAGAGTCGGCGCTTCATCCATGTCTCGCGAATCGGCGCCGCCTCCCTCTCCCGCGAAGCGGGGGAGGGTGAGGGAGGGGGCCTTTCGATCGTCGGATCGAATGACGCAGGCCACTAGTAGCATTGTCGGCGCATTCGGCGCGCGCCGAATGGGCCTTTTGCCCGCTAACCACACGGGATCGGCGGCGCGTTCGACACGGAATGCGATCGTATATACGAATTGCTTCGACCAGCGCTACGCCAGGGCAAATCGATCATTCCGCCGAAGCGGCGAGCGCTCCTCACGCCGGCTCGCGCACTTTCTCCTCCTCCGGCTCCTTCGCGCCGGGGAGAGCGGCCAGCTGCTTCGGCCGATAGGCGGGGTCGATCTCCGCTTTCTCGCGCACGGGGGCGAAATCCTCGCTGGAATCGATGGGGCGGATATAATCGCCGCTCCAGGTCACAAATTTGGCGAGGCGCTGATCCTCGAGCGGATAGACGGAGGGCAGGCCGAGCGTCGCCGGCAGCTTCACCAGCAGCACGGTCGCCAGACGATAGAGGAATGTCTGGCTGTTCTGAATCTTCTCGGCCGGATTGGGGCCGAAGGGCCGGGTGAAGGAGAGCTTCACATTGGCGAAATTCAAAAGCTTCAGGCCGTTCTCCGCGGCGCGCTCGGCCATCCACACCAGCGCATAGTCGGAGAGGCCGTGCTCCTCATAGCCGCCGCCGACATTGGAGTGCACGCCCGGAAACCAGCGCTGCGCATAGAGCGGGTAGCTGCTCGCCGCATTGCGCTCGCGGTGATAGTCGGTGAGCGCGATCGGCGTCGGCCGGAAGGGCCAGCGGCGCTCGTCCGCCGCCAGCGCGTGATAGGCGGAATCGACGCTCGTGCTCAGCGTCACGTCGTGAAAGCTCGTGTGGAAGAATTTGTCGATGAGCCGGCCGATAATTTCGCCATAGGGCGCGCCGAGCGCGCCGACCGTGTCCCACACGCCGAGGAATTTGATCTTGGCCGGATAGGGATGGCAATTCTCGTCGCGAAACGTCTGCGCGGAGGCGCCGTCTGGGCTCCACTCCTCGGCCCTGTCCTTGTAATGGTCATAAGCGAGGGAGACGAGCGGCAGATTCCAGCGCTGCAGCACGCCGAGATTGTGAATGAGCCCGGCGATGCTGCGCGCCGTATAGGCGCCGCGGCTGAAGCCGAAGAGATAAATGTCGTCGCCGGGCTCGTAATTGCTGACGATGAAGGCGTAGGCGTCCTTTATGTTTTCGGAGATGCCGAAGCCGAATGCGCCGCCGACGACCTTCTCGTCCTTCCGCGTGCCGACGCCGGCGATGTAATGGGTGAGCTGCGGATTGCCGTCGGAGTCGGCGAAATCCGTGCCTTGGAGCATGCGGACGACATTGGTGCCGCGCTTGGTCGGCTCGTTCCATGTGCCGTCACAAAAGATGACGAGCTTTTTCTTCTCGGGCTTGGTCGCGGTCATAATCGTCTCTTTCGCAAAGAGCTCGGCGCGCCGAAAAAATCACGCGCCGCGTAAAGGAATCGCATCGACGAAGGGAAAGCCTGCGCCCTGCGGAACGCTCAGCCTAGCCGAGCTTTCCGCAGGGCGCCAGATCGCAGTATGAAACCTTTGCGACAGCGATCAGAAGGGAAGCGGACCGCTCACGGTGACGCGCACGGCCGCAGGCTCCATCGGCTTGAAATGACGGTCCATCACGCCGATCGCGCAGACATTGGCGGGCGCGGTTCCCGCCTGGCAGAGACCATAGAGCGCGTCGGTCTTGAGCAGCGATCCGTAGGCGTAGGTGATCTGATCCGAGCGCGAATTGGTGACATTGAACGCATCGGCCTGGATCGCCCAGCCATTGTCGAAGCGATAGCCGACGCGCAGATTGAGGCTGCCGGTCGCCGGCGATTTGAAGGCGCCGTCCTCTGTCAGCGGCCGCGTGCCGAAATAGCGATAGCGCAGAGCGCCGAACCAGCCGGTCTTCTCGCCGACCTCGATCGAGCCCGAGGCGACGATGCTGGGAGCCTCGGGAACGAAATTGCCGGCGGCGTTGCCGACATAGGTTCCATATTGGAAGGAGCCCGGCTGCAGCAGGTCGACCCAGGTGAGCGCCTGCAGCTGGTCCACGCCGCGGAAGCGCGCATGGGTGAGCGCCACATCTCCCTCGAGATGCAGCCAGGGCGTCGGCGAGTAGTGATTGGTGATTTCCACGCCATAGCGCCGGCTCGGACGGCCGAAGGTCGTGTTGCCCGTGTCGCCCTCGAACTGATTCTCGGAGTCGAAGTCGAGCCACCAGAAGCTCACCGAGGAGTCGAGCCCGTCGATGATCTTGGTGCGCGCGCCGATCTCGGCGCCGCGCGACTTCACCAGCAGCGGAATGGTCGCGACCTGCGAGCCGTCGGCGGGGCTGAGCGTGGTGACCGTGCCGCGGGCGTCGGTCGAATGGAAACCCTCGCCGAAATTGAGGAAGAATTCGGTCTTCTCGAAGGGGCCGAGAATAATGCCGGCCTTGGGGCTCGACAGCGCCGCGGTCTTGCTGCCGGAATTCCACGGGCCGGTCCAGATCGGCAGGCCGGTCGCCGGATCCTTGGGCGCGGAGAGCGGGTCCTGAATATTGCCGACCGAGGCGCCATAATAATCGAGGCGCACGCCGGCGACGGTGCGTAGCCAGGGAGTCCAGCTCACCGTCGTGTCGGTCCACAGGCCGACGCTGCCTTCCACCACCTGGTCATTGCTGATCGTGTCATAGGGTTGGCGACGATAGGCGTCCTGCAGGCCGACGCGAATATTGTCGTAGCGGCTCTGCAGCCCGACGCGCGTCTCTATGGGAAAGCCGGCGAATTCATATTTCACCGAATGCTGCGCGTTGACGCCGAGCACCGTGCGGCGATCGAACTGGCGGAACTGGTCGGAAATATCCGGCTGCGCGAGGAAATAGGAGAAATTATTATAGAGATTGAGCGTCGAGCGAATGGCGTAGGCCTCGATCCGCGACGAATGCGCGCCCTCGGTCTGGCTCCAGCGGCCGGAGAGGCTGAAGCGGGAGGCGTTGCCGCCGTCGGTGGGGTCGATATTGCCCCAGAGCGGAATCGCCCCGCCATAGACGGCGCGCTCGGGTATCTGGTCGGTCGAGAACCAGCGATTGGCGTAGGCCATGGCGGTGATGGAGACGCCGTCGTCCTGCGTCCCGCGCGACCAGCGCAGCACCGAATTGATCTTGCGCACCTCGTCCGGCCGCGTCCAGGGGCCGCTATAGACGCCGCTCTCGATCGCAGCGAGCAGATTGCCGCCATTCACCTCGAAGGATTTGATGCTCAGCAGGCGCCCATAGGCGAAGCTGCCGCCCGTCGCCGCGATCAGGCCGGGGTCGACCTTGTCGACATATTGCATGTCGACGGCGCCGGCCGAGGAGAAATCGCCCTTGTCGGCGTAATAGGGTCCCTTGCGGGCCACGATGGAGGAGAGCAGCTCTGGAATAAGGAAGTTGGCGTCGGCGTAGCCCTGGCCGTGGCCGTGGGTGCGCATGTTGATCGGCATGCCGTCCAGCGTCAGCGAGAGATCGGTGCCGTGATCGAGCTGGAAGCCGCGCAGCATATATTGGTTGGCTTTGCCCTCGCCGCTGTGCTGGGTGATGATGAGGCCGGGCACCACCTCCAGCGCCTCGCCGGGCCGCGAGAATGGAACGGCGTTGACCTGCTGGCCGGTCCACACCTTCTCGCTGGCGGCGTTGATCGTCACATCCGGCTTCTGGGCGACGCCGTCGGCGGGCCTGGGCGTCGCGGCCGAGGCGGAGGCCGGCGCATTGGCTCCGACCTCGATCTCGGGAAGCGCCTCCTGCCCGAAGGCCGTCCCGCTCCACAGCGCCGTCGCCAGAGCGAGCGCGGATATTTCTCCAAGCCGGCGGCGGATCATCGTAGCTCCCCATTCGTATGATTTTTATTTTATTCGATCATACGAATGGGGCCGCGGTCAACGGCTGCTTACGGATTTACCCGCAGCGTTGCATTTGCGTCACAGTCGCTCACGCATGGCTGTGGCCGTGGTCATGGCTCGCCGCATGAGCGGAGCCGTCCGGCGAATGCGCCTCGGCCGGCGCGACGACGAGCTGGCCGTAGCGCACGCCGCGCTCGCCGATCACATGCCGGGCGAAATGCTCCACCTCGGATTTGCGGCCGCGCAGCAGCGACACCTCGAGGCAGGTCTCGGCGTCGACATGCACATGTAGGGCGGCGATGGAGAGATCGGCGTGGCTGTGATGGTCGTGCATCAGCCGCTTCGACAATTGCCGCGTCTCGTGATCGTAGAGATAGACGAGCGCGCCGATGCAGGGGCGGTCGCCGCCGTCGGCCTCGGGCTTTTTCAGCAGGCCGGCGCGCACGAGATCGCGCACCGCCTCGGACCGATTCTGATGCCCTCCGGCCTCCATATATTGGTCGAGAGCGGCCATGAGATCATCGTCGATGGTCATGGTGACACGCTGCATGTCGGACGCTCCCCCCGCGCGGCGGTCCAATCTGGGCCGCATCTCTTTGTTTTTTACCCGTCCGGGCGCGCCGCCGCAATCGCGCGCCGGCCGCGGGGCGCGGTCTTGTCCATTTTCGCGGCGTCGGGCATTGTCGCGGCCCCCGTCAGGCTTGCCCGGAGTCCTTCGAAAATGAGCTGGTCGTTGAAATGCCTGCCGATCATCGTCGCCGCATTGCTCGCATCGATCGCGCCGGCCTTCGCCCATACGGCGGATATCTCCACCGCTAAGATCACGCCCGAGAAGGACCATTCCTATCAGGTCGACGTCGGCTTTCTGGCGACCGATCTCGAGCGCATTTTCCGTGACACGATGAGCGAGCGCGCCGGCGTCGATATTTCGCAGCCGGGCGCGCTAGAGATCGAGATCGGCAAGCTCATCCAGCGCCGCGTCTCCATGCATGACGCCGAGGGACACGCCTGTTCCGGCCGTGTCGAATATTCGGGCGAGGACCCGACCAATGTCGATAGCGTGCTGGTGAAGCTGAAGTTCGATTGCGCGAATGTTCCGGGCCAGATCTTCTACGACGCGAAAAATCTGCTGGCGGCCGCGGGCTCCAAGGGCAAGCATCTCGTCACGCTGACCGGCGCCAACGCCGGCGAGACCATGCTCTATCCAGCCGATGCGCCGCTCGATCTCTCCAAGCCGCTGGAGACCGTGTGGCAGCTGATGTGGAAATTCGTGCAGGCCGGCGTCGAGCACATCCTCACCGGCTACGACCACATTTCCTTCCTCATCGCCATTCTTCTCTGGGCGACGCGCGTGTGGCCGGTGGTGAAGATCGTCACCGCCTTCACCGTCTCGCATTCGGTCACGCTGTCGCTGGCGGCGCTCGATATCGTCACGCTGCCGTCGCAATGGGTGGAGGCGGCGATCGCCGCGTCGATCATCTATGTCGCGGTCGAGAATTTCGTCTCGCGCCGCGTCGATGGACGCTGGCGCGACACGTTTCTCTTCGGCTTCGTTCATGGCTTCGGCTTCGCCAGCGGGCTGAAGGAGCTGGGCGTGCCGGCGAACGCCGTGCTGCCGGCGCTCGCCTCCTTCAACATAGGCGTCGAGCTCGGACAGGTGGCGATCGTGCTGGTCTTCGTGCCGGCGCTGCTCCTCATCGACAAGCAGACCGGCGGCAAGCGCAGCCCGCAGCTCGTCTATGCGCTATCGGCCGTCATCGCGCTGCTCGGCGCCTATTGGCTGCTGGAGCGCGTCGGCGCGCTGGATTTCGTGCTCGCGCATATCGGCCATTCCGCTTGAGCGCGGCGGGAGCGCGGCGGCTTCGAGCAGCCGCGCTCCGTCGAATGGGCGTCGCTCGGCCGGGTCATTTGGTGACGATGAAGGACCCGAGAATGCCGCCCAGCAGCGCGCCGATGATCACCGTCCCGATCGCGGCGGGAAAGCCGACGACGCCGGCGCCCATGATCGCGCCGAGCACGGCTCCGACTCCTCCGAATATATAGGCGTTCCGCGACATCAGGCGGTCGACTTGGTCTTCTTCGGCCATGGTGCTCTCCGTTGTTCTCTATCGCCGGCCCTCGGAAGAAGGGCTGGCTCCGCATGTCTCTAGCTAGCGCGCGCCACGCGGCGGCAAGGGCGGGCCGCCTGCCCTCACGCGAAATCGCCGATTCGATTAGGATGACGCCCATGACGCCGGATGATCTCGTTTCGCGCCTCCTCTATCGGGACGGGCTGATGCTCGTCGTCGACAAGCCCGCCGGCCTGCCCGTGCATCGCGGCCCCAAGGGCGGCGAGAATCTGGAGGACCATTTCGACGCTCTGCGCTTCGGCCTGCCGCGCGCGCCGGCGCTCGCCCATCGGCTCGATCGCGACACCTCCGGCTGCCTCGTGCTCGGCCGCCACCGCAAGGCGCTGGAGCGGCTCGGCAAGCTGTTTCACGACGGGCGCATCAAAAAGACCTATTGGGCGATCGTCGAAGGCGCGCCTTCCGCGGAGGAGGGCCATATCGACATGGCGCTCGGCCGGCTCGATTCGACGCGCGGCTGGTGGATGCGCCCCGATCCGCTGGGCCTGCCGGCGCAGACGGATTGGCGCGTGCTGGGCCGCGCCCGCGACGCGCAGGGCAATGATCTCGCCTTCCTCGAGCTGAGGCCGCAGACCGGCCGCACGCATCAGCTGCGCGTTCATTGCCAGGCCATGGGCTGGCCCATGCTCGGCGATCCCGTCTATGGCCATGGCAAGCGCGAAGGCGCGCCGCCGCTGCATCTTCACGCGCGCGAGATCGACATTCCGATGCGCGAGAACAAGGAGCGCATCGTCGTGCGCGCCCCGGCGCCCGCGCATATGCGCGAAGCGCTGGCGCTCTGCGGATGGAGCGCGGAGACGGAATGATCTTTCTCCCTCTCCCCGCGCGAGCGGGGAGAGGGCCGGGGTGAGGGGCTCGGGGCGTTTTCCGTTTGTGGCTCATGCCCTGGCCCCTCATCCTCACCTTCTCCCCGCGAGCGGGGAGAAGGAAGGCGGCGAAGGCCGCGCCGGACGATCCAGGGGTTGCGTATGACCACGCCGGTTCGCATCTGCTTTTTCGGCGACAGCCTCGTCAATGGAACCGGCGACGATGATGGTCTCGGCTGGGTGGGCCGGCTCGTCTCGCGGGAGCGCCGGGCGGGGCGGGACGTCACCGCCTATAATCTCGGCGTTCGCCGCGACACCAGCGCCGATATCGCCGCGCGCTGGCGCGAGGAGGCGCGGCGTCGTCTGCCGGAAGATTGCGCCGCGCGTCTGCTGTTTTCCTTCGGCGCCAATGATTGCGTGGAGGAGGAGGCGGGCCGCGCGCGCGTTCCGCTCGAGGAGACGCTGGCCCATGCGGAGCAAATGCTGCGCGAGGCTATGACGCGCGCGCCCGTATTGATGGTCGGGCCGTTTCTGCCGGGCGCAGCGCGGATCGATGGTCTGTGCCCGCGATTGGAAAAGCTCTGCGCCGCGCTGCGCATTCCCTATATCGAGACGCGCGGCTTCGCTGCGCGCTGCGGCGTGCTTTTGCAGGAGGCGGCCGCCGGCGACGGCGCCCACCCCAATAGCGGCGGCTATGCGGCGCTGGCCGATTTCATCGGCGCGGCGCCGCAGTGGCGCGATTGGCTCGACGGCGCGCTCACGTCCGCCAAGGATGCGCCGGCAGATCGCTGACGCCGACGACGGCGACGCCGGCGAGCGCGACGGCGTGGTCATTCTCCACCGAGCTGCCGCTGACGCCTATGGCTCCGACCAGCACGCCATCCTCGTCGACGATGGGCAGGCCGCCGGGGAAGGTGATGAGCCCGTCATTGGAATGCTCTATGCCGAAGAGCGGGCCGCCCGGCTGCGACAGCTTGCCGATCTCGCCCGTCGGCATGCCGAAGAAGACGGCCGTCTTCGCCTTCTTGATCGCAATGTCGATGCTGCCGACCCAGGCGTCGTCCATGCGATAGAAGGCTTTCAGATCGGCGCCGGAATCGACGACGGCGATGCACATTTTCGTGCCGAGCTCGGAGGCGCGCTTGCGGGCGGCGGTGATGGCGGCTTCCGCCGCGGCGATATTGACATGCATCAGGGGCTCTCCTCGTCGCGCGTGCGCCGCGACACTGCACAAATGGCTACGCCGAAGTCTCTTTCAAGTCCGTCACCTCGGCGCGATCGGCGCCGGTTGTGTCACAATGTCGCGCTCCGCCGGCCATTTCACGCGATAGGCGAGGCGCAGCTCTTTCGTCTCGTGCGGCTTGGCGTCGAAGCTCCAGCCCATCACGCCGCGCTTGTCGGCGATCTGCTTCGTCGTGGGCGCCGTCGTCTGCGGCAGAGTCTCCACCGTGATCGCTGTCGTCTCCGAAAACGGAATCTGATCGACGACCGTCACCGGAACGATGAAATCATGCAGATTCTCGACCGTCGTCCTGAAGTCGCGCGTCTCGTATTTCGTCTGGCCGAACCAGCTCGGCTCATTCTCGAGGCGCTTGACCGGCGCGCGCGCGACCTTGATCTTGTCGTCGGCGCCGAAGCCGAGCTCCACCGCCTCTCCCGGCGCGACGAAAGCGATGCGGCTCTGCCCCACATGCATTCCGTCGCGCTGCACGGCGACAGGGCCGGCCAGCAGCGGGGCGTCCTCCTCATTGACGATTCGCGCCTCGAGAAAAGCCGTGGGATCGAGCGCCGGCGCGACGCGCGCGGCGAGCGTCGGCGTCATGCGGCGCGAGGAGAGGATAAAGCTCTTCGTCGTTCCGTCGCCGGGCGCGCCGACGCGGCCGGAGATTTTGAAGCTCGCCTGAAAGGCGTTGGATTCGAGCGCCGCCGTCTGCTGCTCCGCCGGCGCCGGCTCGGGCGCCGCAGCGGCGGCCATCGGCGCTTCCGTCGATCTGCGCATCTGCCGCTCCATCGAAGCGGGCGCCGCGGCTTTCGGCGCATAGACGATCGGCGGCTCGTAGAAGCTCACGCGCTGCGGCTGCACATCGGGCGCCGCTGCGCCGCGATGCGCGCGCGTCGTCGAGACGGAGAGCGCGACATCGTTCCAATCCTCGCCCGTGTTCTGCGTCACCGCGGCGCGGCGGATGAATTCGAGCTGCGGCTTGCCCGCCGCGCCGCCGGTCTCCAGCCGCGCGTCATAGGCGGGCCGCCAATAGGCGCCGGAGACGAGATAGGAGAGCGACAATTGCAATCTGCCGCCGCTCGCCGATTCGACCGCTATGGCGACCTCGCGCGAGGGGCGCCGCGTCGCGCGCGCGCCTGTTCCCGCCTCCAGCGCGTGAATTTCGTCGTCGAGCTCCTTCGCCTTGACGCGGGCGCCGCGCAATTCCTCGCCGGTTCTGGTCAATGCGGAGGCGATGGCGTCGAAGGCCGCGTTCCATTCGCCGATGGCGAGCGGCCGCGTCTCGGGGCCGAGCTTTTCCGGTCCGGCCTGCGAATAGCGCGCGATCATCGCCTGCTTGGCGGCGAGCGCGTCCTGCGTCACTTGCAGGCTCTCGCGCGCGGCGCGCAATTGCTTCAGCTTCGCCTCGATCGCCGTGTCCGGGGCCTGCGTCTCCGCCGGCGCGAGCCGCGCCTCGACGGCGCCGATCGTCACGCGCCCATTCGCCTCGCCGGAGACGCGCAGCGAATCGGCGTCGAGCGCGAAGGGAAGATTTTTGAGGAGAATTGTCGCCGCGCCGGCGGGCAGATCGATCGCCGCTCTGCGCGTCACTGTGGCGGCGTCGGGATGGACGATGACGCCGTCGATCGTCGATGTCGCCTCGACGATCGTCTCCTTCGCCCATGCCGGGGTGAGAGCGATCGAAGACACGCAAACGAGCAGAAGCACGCGAAGCCGCATGGGCCGCCTCCTCGAGGGAAAGAAGGCGGCATCCGGCCCTAGGCTTATGTCCTTTTCGCGGCGGCTCTCGTCCCTATGCGCGCTATCTCTCCGCCTTCGCCGCGGGCGTGGGCCGGTCGGTCAGCGTGTGCAGAAAGGCGACGATGGCGTCGATCTCGCTCTCGTCGATCCGCGGCGTCTCGCCCGGCTTGCGATCATAGGGAACTTCCTTGACATTCACATTGTCGTGGAACGTCTCCGGCAGATCGTCATATTTCGCGGTCGCGCCCTCTTTCTTGGGATACCAGCGCGCAGGATCGGTGTCGCGCGTCGCATAGAAGGCCACGACATCGCGCAGGCTGGCGAAGACGCCATTGTGCAGATAGGGGCCGGTGACGGCGATGTTGCGCAAGGTCGGCGCCTTGAACTGCCCGCAGAGGCTGTCGATGGCGTAGCCCTTGGGCGCGACCTTGGCGAGCCCCTCGCGCTTGCAGAGGCCGAGATCGACGAATGCCGGGTCTTTGTTGTCCGGTATGGCGGCGTTGCGCGGCGCGCCCAGCGCGTCATAGCTGAAATCGGTGAACAGCCAGTCCTGCGGCCGGCGCGATTTCTCCTCGCCGACATGGCAGGCGATGCAATTGCCCTTCTTCTTGTCCTTGAACAGCGCGAAGCCCTTCGCTTCCTCGGCGGTCAATTTCTCGCGTCCGCGCAGAAAATCGTCGAATTTGGACGAGAAGGGATGAAAGCGCTCGCTGCTCTCATAGGCGGCGACCGCATGCGCCAATTTGTCGAAACCCGCGTCGCTCTCGAAAATCTTCTCGCCATAGAGGCGCCGCGCGAGATCGGCATAGGCGCCGGATTTTATCTTCTCGACCACGGCGGCTTTCGACGGATTGTTCATCTCGCGCGGATTGAGCAGCGGCCCTTCCACTTGCGCGGCGAGATCGTCCGCGCGGCCGTCCCAAAATTGGCCGCCGACGGGAACCAGCTCGGTCTCGCCGGTCTCCTCGTCCTTCTTCTTCATGAAATGAAAGCGCGGGCTGAAGGACACATAGCCGAGCGTCGGCGTCTTGCGCGTTCCGAGCGCGTCCGGCCGGCTGCCGCGCGCCAGCGCCGCTATGGGCGAGCCATTATTGCCTTGAAACGCCTTGGCGGGATCATGGCAGGAGGCGCAGGAGAGGCCGGCGGGCTCCGAGAGGCTCTTGTCCTCGAAAATTCGTTTTCCCAGCAGCTCGCGCTGCGAGAGATGCGCCTCATCGGCGGCGCGCGCGTCGATCGTTGTCGATTCGAGGCTCGCCGCCGGCGCGGACGCGGCGAGCAGAAAGAAAAAAGCGCGCGACAAAGTCGAGAGGCGCGATCGAGCGGCGAGCGCCATAGTCAGATTCTCCGATCGCGAGAGGGAACTCTGCGAATGAGCGGGACGCGCGAAATCTAGTGAAGGAGCGCCAATCCCGTCAAACTCCATAGATTGGATCGGTTCCAAACAATGCGCTCGCCGCTTCAGCCGCGCGGGGGCTCCGGCTGCGCGACGAAGAGCAGGATGAATCCGAGCGAGCCGATGAATCGAAAGGCCGGCTGCTGGAAGTTCCAATCAAGGGAACGCCACATCTGGAACCATTCGCCGCCGATGATCATGAAGCCGAAAAAATAGAGCGCGAAGCCGAGCGCGAGCCCGCCGATGGCGCATTGCTTGGCGCTTTCGAAGCGCGCCGGCTCGTCCTTTCGTGCGCCAAAAAGCCGCAGCGCGCCATAGAGGCAGAGCGTGCCGAAGGCGAGCTCCGTCGCGATGATCCCGGCATAGAGCCGCCGCTGAAGCGAGTCGGAGACAATGGCGCGGCTCATCAGCGCGGCGTCGGCATGGGTCGTGTCCATGGCGACGACATGGCGGAGAACCTCGAAATTCGTGTCATAATCGAAAATATTGCCGAGCCCGGCGATGAGGCCGAGCAGGCCGGCGCAGGCGGTGAGCAGGATCTTGGCGATGCGGGCGATCATTCGTGCGTCCTCCTCTGAGTCGATTCGGATCTATGTTCCTCCGATGACGCGGGCGAGGCGGCGATGACGATGATCGCGACATTGGCGCAAATTCTTTTCATTCTCGTCATCCTCCTGCTGCTCTTCGGCGCGCTGATCGTCGCCTCGGACGCCGGCGCGCGGCGCGCCTTTCGCCTCGCGCTGCATCGGCGCGTCGCGCATCTGCGGCCGCCGCGCTACGCCATCGTCGGCGACAGCCTCGCGGCGCAATGCGATTGGCGCCCGCTCCGCCTGCGTCCTTTCGACGTGCTGTGCCTCTGCCTCGGCGGCGCGACGCTGAAGGATATAGGCGCGCAAATCGTCGAGGCGCGCATGATGGGCGCGCGCTGCTTCGTCATCGACGGGGGCTTGAACGATCTCTTGTTCGACGAGGCGCCGCTCGCGCAGATCGAAAATGATTTTCGCGCGCTGCTGCGCCGCCTGCCGGAGGATGCGCGCGGCGTTCTGATGCTCGCGCCCCATGTCGCCGATGCGGCGACGGCGCCGCGCATAGACGAGATCAATGCGCTGATGCGCGCGCTCGCCGAGGCGCGCGGGCTCGCCGTCGTCGATCTCGCGCCGCAGCTCTCGCACAATGGCGCGCGGCGGCCGGAGATGACCGATGACGGCCTGCATTTCTCGCCGCTCGCCGCGAAGCTATGGGTGCGGGCGGCGAAAGAGCGCCTTCTTCGCGATGGGCTCGCCTGAGCGCGGCGCGCCCTATGTAACGCGGCGCGGGCGCAATTCCACCGGCGCTCGCGCCCACGCCAAAGCGCGAAGGAGGTCGAGAAAATGGGTCTCTTCAATTTCTGGAACAACTCGAAGAGCGGCGACAAGATCGACAAGAATGCGCCTTCGCCCAAGGGCGCCACCGAGAACGCCGCCGCGCCGGCCGAAGAGCTGAAGAAGGAGATCGAGAAGAAAGGCCTCGACGCCTCCAAGATCGAAATCTCGGTCGAGGGCGACAAGGTCAAGCTCGGCGGCAAGGCCGAGTCCACCAGCGACGCAGAGAAGATCGTGCTCGCTGTCGGCAACACCAAGGGCGTCTCGCAGGTCGAGAGCAATATCGTCGTCGGCAAGCAGGAGACGGAATCCTTCTTCTACAAGGTGCGCCAGGGCGACACGCTGTGGAAGATCGCCGAGACGCAATATGGCCAGGGCAAGGGCGGAAAATACGAAGAGATCTTCGCCGCCAATCGGCCGCTGCTCTCCGATCCCGACAAGATCTATCCCGGCCAGGTGCTGCGCATTCCCAAGGGCCAAGGCGCCGCGGGCCAGGCCTGAGTCTCCGTCGCGCGGCCTCCTTCGGGAGGCCGCGTCACGCTATCGGGAAAAATAGGGATGCGTGCGCGGGAGCTATTCTCGAAAAAGCGCTCGACATCGAAAACGAATTGCCTCGCAAAGGCGCGCGTCACATAGTCCGCGCCGTAAAAGATCATCCGTCATCGAGGCGAAGAGTTGAACCTTTCTACCGCGTGTCGCGCGACGCTCATCGCCGCGATCTTGCCGTTCGCCGCGAGCGCTTTGGCGGATGATCTCCCGCAGCGTCGGGCGGGCCTTTGGCGCATAAAGACCATATCGCCGGAAGTGGGATTGCAGTCGCATGACGTCTGCATCGAGGCGGCCGACGGCCTGCTCGGCGCCCCGCAGGACAATTGCACGAAGCCGACGGTCGAATCCGCGCAAGGCGGCGAGGTCATCGTCACTTTCTCATGCGATCTCCACGGCGCGCGCGAGGTGACGAGCCTTCTGTTCACGGGCGATTTCTCGAGCTGGTATCGCGCGCAATCGAAGACGACGCTCACGCAAAAGAGCGGCGTCACGCGCGAGCGCTCCGGCTTCACCATAGACGCGAAATTTCTGCAGCCCGACTGCCCGAAGCCGTGACGCCTCAACGCGCGGGCGCGAGGCCGACGATATAGGCGGAGAGCGAGTCGATCTCATCCGGCGTGAGGATGAGATTGGGCATGTTGCGATGCGAGCTGCGCAGAAAGACTTTGATCGCCAGCTCCGTCGTCGAGGGCATGCGCGCCACATCGACGAAGCTCGGCGCTTTGGCGGCCTCGTCCTTGGCCGGCGTCTTGTCGTCTATGCGATGACATTCGACGCAGAGCGAGGCGGCGAGACGTCGCCCGGCGGAAGGATCGCTCGATTGCGCGAGCGCCGGCGCCGCGACGCCTCCGCAAGCGATGAAGGCCAGGACCATCGGCGTCGCGCAATTCATGGGCTCTCCCTCCGAAACGGCATGCGAGGCTATATTGTAAAGTCGCCGCGCTTGAAGATCGACACCAGAGTGATTCCCTTTTCGGCGAGCTTTTCCGCAGCGCCTTCCTCACGGTCGATCACGACCAGCGCCCGCGTCGCTCTCGCCTGCGGGTGTTCCTCCGCCATGCCGGCGATGGCCTCCAATATAGAGCCGCCCGTCGTCGCCACATCGTCCACGATCAGCGTCTCCCCGTCCTTGGGCACATAGCCGTCGATGCGCTCCTTGGCGCCATGGCCCTTGGCCTCCTTGCGCACGAAGAAAGCCTCGACCGGCGCGCCTTTGGGAAAGCTCACCGCGGCGATGGCCGCCACCAGCGGCACGGCGCCCACGGCCAGCCCGCCGACGCCCTTTATCCCCTGCGCCTTCATATAATCGACGACGATATCGGCGATGAGATGCGCGCCTTCCGGCAGCATGGTCGTCTGGCGCAGCTGGAAGAGATAATTGCTCTTGCGGCCCGAGGAGAGCGTGAAATCGCCGCGCAGCAGCGAATGCGTGTCGATCAGCCGATGCAGCCGCGCCCAGCGCGGATCGGCGGGGTCGATAACGGCGTCGGGACGGGAAGGCGCGCGCGTGTCGCTCATGGGCTGTCGAAACTCCGCTGTCGATCATGAGAAATAGGCCGGGGCCGGCTGCGGTCCCTTACGCCGAGGAACTCGCGGACTTCAAGCCGGTTCCATTCCTCGGCTCGCGCCGGGGCCGCGCCCAGCCGGGCTGCGCGGGAAAAATCATCGAGAACAAAAAAAGAACTTGGCGAAGAGAACAAATGCGATACAATCTGCCCATCCGATCTTCGCCTTCGCTTCTGATCCAATCATCACAAGTCTTTCGCCCCGGGGCCGCATCTCGCGTTGCGCCCGCCGCCCGACCCGTGCCAGAAGGAATCATCGCCGTGAGCCAAGCCAATCTCCGCCTCGTGGAAGGAACATCCGTGGACAAGACCAAGGCGCTGGACGCCGCTTTGTCGCAGATCGAGCGGGCCTTCGGCAAAGGCTCGATCATGCGGCTCGGCAAGAATCAGAAAGCCGTGGAGATCGAGACGATCTCGACCGGCTCGCTCGGGCTCGATATCGCGCTCGGCGTCGGCGGCATGCCGCGCGGACGTATCGTGGAAATCTATGGGCCGGAATCCTCGGGCAAGACCACTCTCGCGCTGCATGTGATCGCCGAGGCGCAGAAGAAGGGCGGCGTCTGCGCCTTCGTCGACGCCGAGCATGCGCTCGATCCGGTCTACGCCCGCAAGCTCGGCGTCAATCTCGAGGAGCTGCTGATCTCTCAGCCCGACACGGGCGAGCAGGCGCTGGAAATCACCGACACGCTCGTGCGCTCCGGCGCGGTGGACGTTCTCATCATCGATTCGGTCGCGGCCCTGACGCCGCGCGCCGAGATCGAGGGCGAGATGGGCGAGGTGCAGCCCGGCCTGCAGGCGCGCCTGATGAGCCAGGCGCTGCGCAAGCTCACCGCCTCCATCTCGCGCTCCAACACGCTCGTCATCTTCATCAATCAGATCCGCATGAAGATCGGCGTCATGTATGGCTCGCCGGAGACGACGACGGGCGGCAACGCCTTGAAGTTCTACGCCTCTGTGCGCCTCGACATTCGCCGCATCGGCTCCATCAAGGACCGCGACGAGGTCACCGGCAATCAGACTCGCGTGAAGGTGGTCAAGAACAAGGTGGCGCCGCCGTTCAAGCAGGTCGAGTTCGACATCATGTATGGCGAGGGCGTTTCCAAGGTCGGCGAGCTCATCGATCTCGGCGTGAAGGCCGGCGTCGTCGAGAAATCCGGCGCCTGGTTCTCCTATGACAGCCAGCGCCTCGGCCAGGGCCGCGAGAACGCCAAGACCTTCCTCAAGCAGAACAAAGAAGCGGCCGAGCGGATCGAGCAGGCGATCCGCGAGAATTCCGGCCTCATCGCCGAGCGCATTCTCGACGCCGGCGGCGAGGGTGAGAGCGAGGGCGCCGAGGACTGATCGCAGATGGCGAACGCCCACCCTCCCCTTCAGGGGGAGGGTGGGGTCACGGCGCGAAGACTCTCCGAAGCGTCATCCCCTTCCGCGATCGGCGCCGCCTGTTCCACTTCGCGGACAAATGCTCTAGAAGGGCTCGGTTCGCGCCGGGCCTTTTCCTTTTCCCAGCGACGGTTACGGCCGAGCGCGCGTTCGATGGCATTTTGAGCCGAACAAGCGGGCGACAAGAACCGATATGAGTGGCGTCAACCAGATCCGTTCGACCTTCCTCGACTATTTCTCGCGCAATGGACACGAGAAGGTCGCATCCTCGCCGCTCGTCCCGCAGAACGACCCCACGCTGATGTTCACCAACGCCGGCATGGTGCAGTTCAAGAACGTCTTCACCGGCTTCGAGAAGCGCCATTATACGCGCGCCACCACCGCGCAAAAATGCATGCGCGCCGGCGGCAAGCACAATGATCTCGACAATGTCGGCTATACCGCCCGGCATCTGACCTTTTTCGAGATGCTCGGCAATTTCTCCTTCGGCGATTATTTCAAGGAAGGCGCGATCGAGCTCGCCTGGAACTTCGTCGCCCGCGAGCTGGCCCTCCCGCGCGAAAAGCTGCTGGTCACCGTCTATCACGACGATGACGAGGCGTTTTCGCTGTGGAAAAAGATCGCCGGCTTCTCCGACGATCGCATCATCCGCATCCCCACGGCCGATAATTTCTGGAGCATGGGCGACGTCGGCCCCTGCGGTCCCTGCTCGGAGATCTTCTTCGATCAGGGCGAAAGCGTCGCCGGCGGCCCGCCCGGCAGCCCGGAGGAGGATGGCGATCGGTTCCTGGAGTTCTGGAACCTCGTCTTCATGCAATATGAGCAGACCGCGCCCGGCGAGCGCGCGCCCTTGCCGCGTCCCTCCATCGACACGGGCATGGGCCTCGAGCGAATCGCCGCGCTGCTGCAGGGCGTGCAATCGGTCTTCGAGATCGATCTTTTTCGCCGACTCATCGGCGCCGTGGCCGACGCCACCAGCGTCGATTCCGCAGGCCCGCAGGCGGCGAGCCACCGCGTCATCGCCGATCATCTGCGCGCCTCGGCCTTTCTCGTCGCCGATGGCGTGACGCCTTCGAATGAGGGCCGCGGCTATGTGCTGCGCCGAATCATGCGTCGCGCCATGCGCCATGCGCAGCTTCTGGGCGCCGCCGAGCCTTTGATGCATCGCCTCGTCGGCGAGCTGGTCTCCGAGATGGGCCTCGCCTATCCCGAGCTGACCCGCGCCGAAAGCCTCATTCGGGACACGCTGCTGACCGAGGAGACGCGCTTTCGCCAGACTCTCGTGCGCGGCCTCTCCATCCTCGACGAGGAGAGCGCCTCGCTCACGGCCGGCGCGAGCTTTTCCGGCGAGACCGCCTTCAAGCTCTACGACACTTACGGCTTTCCGCTCGATCTCACCGAGGATGCGCTGCGCCCGCGCGGCATCGTCGTCGACAAGGCCGCTTTCGAGACCGCCATGGAGCGCCAGCGCGCCGAGGCCCGCAAGGCCTGGGCCGGCTCCGGCGAGACCGCGACCGAAGCCGTCTGGTTCGCGCTCGAGGAACGTCTCGGCGCGACCGAGTTCCTCGGCTATGAGCGGGAGAAGGCCGAGGGGCAGATCGTCGCCCTTCTGCACGACGGCGCGGAGACCTTCCGGCTCGAGACCGGCGCGCGCGGCGCCGTGCTGCTCAATCAGACGCCTTTCTACGCAGAATCCGGCGGCCAGATCGGCGATATCGGCGTGATGCGCGCCAAGGGCGTGCGCTTTCGCGTCACCGGCACGCAAAAGAAGGTTCACGGCCTCTTCGTTCATGAGGGCGTGGTGGAGGAGGGCGCGCTCACGCCCGGTCTCGCGCTCGAGCTCGAGGTCGAGCACGTCCGCCGCAACGCCGTGCGCGCCAATCATTCGGCGACGCATATTCTGCATGAGGCACTCCGCCGCGTGCTCGGCGATCATGTCGCGCAGAAGGGCTCGCTCGTCGCGCCGGACCGGCTGCGCTTCGACTTTACGCATCCCAAGCCGCTGAGCGAGGAAGAGATCGCCGCTGTCGAGCAGATCGCCAATGAGGTGGTGCAGGACAACGCCCCGGTCGAGACGCGGCTGATGGATCAGGACGAGGCCATTCGCTCCGGCGCCCGCGCGCTGTTCGGCGAGAAATACGGCGACGAGGTGCGCGTCGTCGCCATGGGCCATGCGCCCGTCGACGCCGATCGCGCTTTTTCGGTCGAGCTCTGCGGCGGCACGCATGTGCGCCGCACCGGCGACATCGGCCTTATCAGCATCGTCTCGCAGGGCGCCGTCGCCTCCGGCGTGCGCCGCATCGAGGCCAAGACGGCGGAAGGCGCCCGGGCGCAGCTCGTCTCAGAGGCCAAGGCGCTGCGCGAGATCGCCGCGCTCGTCCGCGCCTCCGTCGAGGACGCGCCCGCCCGGCTCGCGAACCTCATAGAAGAGCGCAAGACTCTGGAGCGCGAGCTCGCCGACGCCAAGCGCAAGCTGGCCATGGGCGGCGGCGGCAATGGCGCGGCGGAGCCCGTTCGAGACGTCGCAGGAATCAAGCTCTTCGCCAAGGCGGTCAGCGGCATAGACGCCAAGGACCTGAAATCGCTCGTCGACGAGGCCAAGAAGACGATCGGCTCCGGCGTCGTCGCCATCGCCAACGCCTCGGCCGACGGCAAGGCCGGCGTGGTCGTCGGCGTGACCGCCGATCTCACGGCGCGCTACAGCGCCATCGATCTGGTGCGCGCCGCCTCGGAGAAGCTCGGCGGCAAGGGCGGCGGCGGCCGGCCCGATCTCGCCCAGGCCGGCGGGCCGGACGCCACTGCGCTGGAAGCTGCGCTGACGGCGATCGAGGAGACGCTGCGGGCCAAGGCGGCGCAGTGAGCGAGGAGGGCGCCGCGATCGAGGAGGCGCCGTCCGGCCTCCGCCGCCGCGTCCATATTCTGCTCGACAGCGGCGGCGTCGGCGACCGCGCCGCTCAAATTATCCATGGCGCGCTGATGGCGCTGGTCATTCTCTCCGTCGGCGCGGTGATCCTCGAATCCGATCCCGATAACGCCGCGCGATATGGCGCGCTCTTTCGTGCGGTCGAATATGTCGCCGTCGCCGCCTTCAGCGTCGAATATGCGCTGCGCATCTGGAGCGCGCCCGACCATGCGCTCTATGCGGCGATGCGCCCGGCGCAGGCGCGCATCGCCTTCGTCAGCTCGGTTTCCGCGATCGTCGACCTCATCGCCATCGCGCCTTTCTATCTCTCCGTCCTCGTCGCCGCCGATCTGCGCATCCTCTTGTTCCTGCGACTCGCGCGCTTCTTCAAGCTGGCGCGCTATTCGCCGGGCATACGCTCCATCTTCGCCGTGCTGGAGGCCGAGCGCAAAGCGCTCGCGGCCTCCGGCATCGTGCTCTTCGGCGTCGTTCTGTTCATGGCGACCGCCATGCATATCGCCGAGCATGACGCGCAGCCGGAGGCGTTCCGCTCCATTCCCGCCGCGATGTGGTGGGCGATCCAGACCATTGCGACGGTCGGCTATGGCGATGTGGTGCCGCATACGCCGGCGGGGCGCATCATCGCCGCGATCTCAATGGTGATGGGCTTCGTCATGCTCGGCCTGCCGGTCGGCATCGTCGCCACCGCTTTCGCGGAGGAGATTCACCGGCGCGAATTCGTCGTCACCTGGAGCATGGTGGCCAAGGCGCCGCTGTTCGCCTCGCTCGACGCATCGGCGATCGCCGAGATCATGCGTTACCTGCGCGCGCAATCCCTGCCGGCCGGCGCGCTGGTCGTGCGCCGCGGCGAGCCGGCGCATTCCATGTATTTCATCGCCGCCGGCGAGGTGGAGGTGGAGCTGCCGAGCGGGCCGACGCGGCTCGGCGAGGGGCAGTTCTTCGGCGAGATCGCGCTGCTGCGCAAGACGCGCCGCACCGCCAATGTGCGCGCCGCGACGCCCATAAAGCTGCTGATACTCGATGCTTTCGATCTCCATGTTTTCACGCAGCGCAATCCCGAGATCGGACGCCATATAGAGGCGGTCGCGGCGCGCCGCTCGGAGTTTCGGCCCGTGGTCCGCGAAGGCGATCTCGCCGAGGCGGAAATCGACGGGCGCGACCTTCCGCCGCGCGAGGATGGCCCATGAAGCCGACATGGCGCCCCTGACAAAGCCGGCGCCCGCGGCTTAGATCGATGAGAGGAGGGAGCGCTCATGCATGAGAAAATCCTCATTCCGCTCGATTTGACCGAGCCGGACCTCACGCGCCTCGCGCTGGACGAGGCGCTCGCCCTCGCCAAGGGCTCGCCGCAGCCCAAGCTTCGGCTCATCAATGTGCAATCTCTGGTGCCTGTCGCCTTCATCGACTACATCCCGCCGAATTTCGACGAGGAGCTGCGCACCTCGGCGGAGCAGGAGCTCGCCGATGTCGCGGCCAAGATCGACTATCCCAAGAATCTGGTGACGACGGTGGTGCGCTTCGGCGCGATCTATCCCGAGGTGCTGGCGGAGGCGGAGGAGTGGGGCGCCGATCTCATCGTGCTCGGCTCGCACCGGCCGGCCATGTCCACTTATCTGCTCGGCTCCAACGCCAAGACCATCGTCCGCCACGCCAAATGCTCCGTGCTGGTCGTGCGGCCATAAAACAATGAGATGCAGCGCCGCCCGGTTCGATCTCAACCGGGCGACGCTAGAATTCCTCGTCGCTCGAAAACACTCTCGAGCGAGGCGCTCAGTCCTTATGCTCGCGCTTGGCGCGGACCCGCTCGCGGACGCATTCGCGTATGAAGACGCGCTGGTTTGCGCGTTCGATCCCGCGCGCGGCGGCCTCTTGCCGGCATTGCTGCCGCTCGACCCGCGTCGACACGCGGCCGAAATAGCAGCGCCCCAAAAAGGCCTCGCGCTCCGGCCCGACGAGGTTGCGCTCATTGGCGCGTCCCTGGCAGGCGTGGCGGATGCGCCTCGCCTCGAATTTGGTGAGCCGCTTGCGCGCGGGCGCCGGCGCCGGCTGCGCCGATTTGCCGGCGAGGGCCGGCGGCGGCGGGGCGGCGGCGGGAGCCGGCGCGGGCTCCAGCGCCGGCGGCTTGTCCGCGCCATTGGCGGCGAAGGCCGGCGAGGCCGTGGTCACCGAAAGGGCGCAGATTAGCAGTCCCCAAAGTCCGACGGCGACGCGGAGCGCGGGGCGGGCGCTCGGGGCGAGCGAAACGGATGTCATTTTCTTGTCTCGCGGGCGAAGGGCGGAATGACGAGCTTTGTCTTCGTGGGCGGATAGACGATTTTTATCGTTCGAGCGAGCCGGCGCGCGCATGTTCAATGGTTCTCGACGCGGGACATCAGCCGTTCCGGTCCGGGCGGAGGCCGCGGCGGCGGAAAAGATCATGCGCGCCGAGCACGTCGCGGGGCAGCACGTGATCGGCTATGCGGCGCTGCTCGTCGGAGAGCGAGGCGAAGAAGCTGCTCTCGGCGTCGGCGAGGGCGCGCAAATTCTCCACATGCCGGCTCAGCCGATCGGCGCGGGCGCGCAGCGGCGCGCCGGGGTCGCGGGGGGCGCCGTCGCGATTGCGGTCGATCGCCGCGGCGACGATGGCGGCGTCGCGATCTTGAACCAGGGCGTGCAGCTGCTGCGCGAAGGCGGAGAATAGCCGCTCCTGCTCGCCGGAGAGGCGCAGGGCGAGACGCCATTCGTCCATATGGCTCTCGAGCGGACTGCGCCTGGCGACGAACGGATTCTCCGCCGCGCGATTGAGCGGCTCGGCGATCGGCGCATCTGTGACGACGAAGGCCATGAGGCTCACCGCGAGAGCGATAGCGAAGCGCAGCAACATCGTCATAGAACCCCGATGGAATCTCGGAACCCGATGGAAACTCGACCGAGGTCCCTACGCCGCCTTTGAGACCGAACCATGGCCGCCGCCGTAATTTCGTCGCTCGTCGTCGCCGCGGCAAGCCCGTTAACCGCGATTCCGGGCCTCATGTTAACGAATCGGCCCGTCAGGGGCAAAAACGCCCATGGAGGGCCCCGGCCGCGCCGCCGCGCCGGGGCGAGAACAGCGCGTGATTTCAGAGGTCTATGGAAAATACCCCGAAATTTCGCCTATTTCGGTCATCTCTTGGTATACTTACGAAAATTGTCGTCAAATCTAAATGGATTGGCTGAAAAACTGAGCTATCGACTTACAGAGCAAGCAAAACAATAAAACTAATCTCGTCTCCACATCGGGAGACGACGAAGATGTTGGGTAGAGTAGCGAGAGTGACGATGAGCGCGGCGCTGGCCGGCGCGATCTCCCTCTGGGGGACGGCGCCCGGCCGGGCTGCCTCGGAGCATCTGCTTTATGCGGCGCTGGGGCCGGAGACCAGCGTGCCCTATGGCTGGCTGGATTTTTGTCATCGCTATCGCGGCGAATGCGCCGCCGAGGCTTCCGCCGGGCCGCGCGACATCGATCTCACCGCCAAAGCCTATAAGGACATTCAGCGCGTCAACGCCCATGTCAATCATGCGATCGAGCCGGTCTCGGACATGGATCATTGGGGCGTCGTCGACCGCTGGGACTATCCCACCGACGGCAAGGGCGATTGCGAGGATTATGCGCTGATGAAGCGTCGCCTGCTGATCGAGCTCGGCTATCCGCGCGGCGCTCTGCTGATGACGGTGGTGAAGGAGAAGAATGGCGACGGCCATGCGATATTGACGGTGAGGACCAATCGCGGCGAGTTCGTCCTCGACAATATGAACGATGCTGTTCGGCCCTGGACCAACACGCCCTATCGCTTCGTCAAGCGGCAGTCGCAGCTCGACCAGAATGTCTGGGTCGCGGTCGACGATCCCAACGTCCCGCTGTTCGCCGCGCGCTGAGGCCAGCGCGCCCTTCGGCAGGGCGCGCCGCGACGGTCAGATCGCCTCCAGCCCTTTGGCGTAGCGCTCGGCGTTCTCGACATAATGCTTCGCCGATTCGAGATTGCGGGCGAGCGCGCCTTCGTCCAGCGTGCGCACGACGCGCGCCGGCGCGCCGACGATCAGGCTGTTGTCGGGAAACTCCTTATTCTCCGTGACCAGCGCATTGGCGCCGACGAGGCAGTTGCGGCCGATTTTCGCGCCATTGAGTATGGTCGCGCCCATGCCGATCAGGCTGGCCTCGCCGATGAGGCAGCTGTGCAGAATGACGCCATGGCCGATGGTGCAATCGGCGCCGATGACGAGCGGAAAGCCCATATCGGTGTGGAGCACGCTATTGTCCTGAATATTGCTGCGCGCGCCGATTGTGATCCATTCATTATCGCCGCGCAGCACGCAGCCGAACCAGATGTTGGCGTCCTCCTCGAGCTGCACGCGGCCGATGACATGAGCGTCGGGCGCGACCCAGAAGCGGCCGGAGGCCGGGACGCGCGGCGCGACGCCGTCGAGCTTGTAGAGAGGCATGGGTCAGGTCTCCGGCGCCCCTCTTCGCGGCGGCCTCGGAACGAGGCGCGGGGGGCGTTCGCCGACCTTCTAGAGTCTTTGGCGAAAAGAGGGAACCGCGCGTCGCGGGGCTGAATCGGCTAAGCTCGGGCGAATCGGCTTTGCTCCTCTGTCTCTGAGATCATGCGTCTCTTTCTCGTCGCTCTGATTTTGGCGCTGCTCGTCGCGGCGGGCTATCGCTTCACGCGCAAGACCGATGCGGCCGAGCCGGCCATTGTCGCCGCCAGCCTCGGCGACGCCCGCTTCGCCTATGCGCCCGCCTATGCGCGCGACGATTCGACGCGCTACGGCGGCGCGCTGGACCGCCTCTCCTTCATCGCTGTCGCGCCGGATTTCGGGCCGCCGCAAAAGCCGAGCGCCGATCCGCGCCGGCGCGCCGCGGAGGAGATCGATCCGATGCGCGTCTTCGTCACGCTGGCGCCGCGCGAGGAGGCGCTCGACCCGGCCGAGCGTCCCTCGCGCCTCTATGCGCGCTTTCTGGAGAGCGAGGTCTGGGGCGGGCCGGGCGGCCTCGTCATGCGGCGTTTCGAGCCGGGCTCGCCCTATGAGCTGGAGCTGCTCTATCTCGCGCCGCCGGAGGGCCGGGATTTTTTCGCCCGCTGCCCGCGTCGCGACGCCGGCTTTCTCGGCTCGGCGCCCTGCATTTGGGCGCTGCGCTGGAAGAATCTGGATGTAGAGGCGCGCTTTTCCGCCGTTCTGCTACGCGATTGGGAAGAGCTGGCGCGCGGGCTGCGCGCTTTTCTCGCCTCCATCGACGCGGAGCGGCCGCGGCCGCGCTGACGCGATCGATCAAAAATCGTCGAGGTCGATGTCCAGAATGGCGATTTGCAGCGTGTAGCTGGTCTGCTTGGCGTCGTCGGCGGAGATCACGCCGAGAAAATCCTCGCCGCTGTTGAGCTCGACGGAATCGGTCTTGCGGCCGCGCGGCGCGATGGTGAGCTTGTCGTTCTCGAACAGCTTGCGCAGATAGGATTGCAGAGTCTCGCGGCCGACGGGCAGCTTCATCGCGAAGGCGAAGGAGCGGTCGCCGTCCTCGTCGTCCACGACGATGGAGGCGATCTTGCGCTCGCCGAAATGAACCGCGGCGTCGTCGGGGTTCTTGGGATCGGCGGTCACGCGGATCCCGTCATTGCCGAGCGCCTGGCGCAAGAAGGCCTGCAGCTTGCGCAGCTCGATCTTCTCCATACGGCTTCCCCCGCTTCGCGCCTCTTGCCGAGCGCCTCGCCGTCGTCTCGCGGCCCGCAGCCTGTGCCACGAAAAGCGGCCGCGCCGCAAGAGGGGCCACCGCCGGGGGCTGCGCAATGAGGAAGCCCGGCGCGAAGCGCCAGCGATCTTGTTCAATGAAAAAGCCCGGCGCGACGCGCCGGGCCTGATTGTCGAGCGATCGGCTGGGGCTCACTCGCCAGCGGCTTTGAGGCGCTTGTTGCACTCGCTCCAATATTTCGGCCAGGTGGCCTTGGGGTCGGCCTTCAGCAGCTCGGCCTTCTTGGACTTCCATTCGGCGCCGCATTTCTTCTGGCGCGCGGCCTGGGCGGCCTTGCCTTCGGAGACGGGCTTGGCCGGCTTGGCGGCGGTCGTCGGAGCGGGGGCCGGAGCAGGCGTCGCCGTTGTCGTCGTCGGCGCGGGAGCGGGCGCAGGGGCGGGGGTCGGCTCGGGCGCGGCGGCGGCCGGAGCAGGGGCGGGAGTCGGCGCGGGAGCGGCGGCGGCCGGCGCGGTCTCGGCGGGCTGCTCGGAGAGGCGCACGCGGCAGGCTTTCAGAAAGTCCTGCCAGCTCTGCCCCTTCAGCTCATTGGCGGCCTTGGCGGCTTGATATTGCGTGCCGCATTCCTTCAAAACATTCGCCTGCGCTTTCGCTTCACCTGCGGCGGCGACCGCCAAGCCGACCGCGAGGGCGCCGACGGCAGCGTAAGAGACGAGACGGATCGACATCAAATTTCTCCTTGGTGAGCGCCGTCGCCAATGATGATTCGTCGGCGCAAACGGCTCCCGACGGCCGCACTGCGAGCACGGCCTGTGCCAATTGTCGTGCATCGGGGCAGGGGCCGCAAGCTCGCCGGGACCGCAATCAGGATGTTATGAAACGCTCTTTGGGCTCAGATGGCGCGCGTAAAGCGTGAGGGAAGGGGCGATGGCCGCCGAAAGAGAAAATCCACGCGCTTGGCGCGACGCTGCGCCGCTGCGTCATCCAGACGGTCTTTTGCGTTGTCCTTGGGCAGGTTACGATTCGCTCTACGTCGCCTATCACGACGAGGAATGGGGCCGCCCGGAGCGCGATTCGCGCGCGCTCTACGAGAAGCTGATTCTCGATGGCTTCCAGGCGGGCCTCTCCTGGATTTCCATTCTGCGCCGCCGCGAGGGCTTTCGCGCCGCTTTTGAGGGATTCGATCCCGATCGAATCGCGCGATTCGACTCCGCCCGCGTCGAAGCTCTGATGCAAAATCAGGCAATCATCCGCAATCGCGCCAAGATCGAAGGCGCCATCGCCTCCGCGCGCGCCTATTTGGAGATCGAGGAGAGCGTGGGATTTTCCAATTATCTCTGGGGCTTCGTCGATGGAGCCCCCATTGTCCGCCGCCCGCGCACGACGGCCGACGTTCCGACGCAGACGGATATCTCGCGCCGCCTCGCCAAGGATCTGAAAGCGCGAGGCTTCGCCTTCTGCGGCCCGACCATCGTCTACGCCTTCATGCAGGCGGTCGGCATGGTCGACGACCATCTGGCGGAGTGCCACAGATGCGCGGAGTGAAGGCGGGCAAGGCCGAGGCGGCCCCCCGCGCCTGGCAGCGCATGCTGTCCGGTCGGCGGCTCGATCTGCTCGATCCCTCGCCGCTGGATGTGGAAATCGAGGATATCGCCCATGGGCTGGCGCGCGTCGCCCGCTGGAATGGCCAGACGCATGGCTCACATATATTCTCGGTCGCCCAGCACAGCCTGCTGGTCGAGGAGATCGCCTGCGCGCTCTCGCCCGGGCTCGGACGCGAGGGGCGGCTGTTCATGCTGCTCCATGACGCGCCGGAATATGTGATCGGCGACATGATCTCCCCCTTCAAAGCCGCCATCGGCGACACATACAAGAGCGTGGAGAAACGCATTCTGACGGCGATCCTGCTGCGCTTCTCTCTGCCGCCGGAGCCGGACGCCGCGCTGTTGCGTCTCTCCAAGCGGGCGGATCGCGCCTCGGCATTTTTCGAGGCGGTGAGGCTCGCCGGCTTTACACGCGCGGAAGCCGAGCGCATCTTCGGCCGTCCGGCGGTCGCGCCCGATGCTTGCGCGCAGGCGTTGGAGCCGCTTTCGGTCGAAGAGGCGCAGCGGCGCTTTCTGGCGCGCTTCGCCGAGGTCGAGCAAAGCGCGTAGCGACGTATGAGAGCGTGAGGCATCGAAGTGACACAGAACGGGTGAGACATGGCGCACCTCTATGTCTGTTCGCTCACGAAGGTCGTCGACACGGTGCGCGCCAGCGGCGCGCGCTCGCTCATCACAATCCTCACCGCCGGCTCCTCGCTGGCGCGGCCGAGCGAGATCATCCCTGAGCGACATTTGCGGCTCGCCGTCTCCGACATAGACGCGGATCAGGACGGCCATGTGCTGGCCAATCGCGCGCATATCGAGAGCCTTCTGGCCTTCGCCGGCGCATGGGACCGGCGTGAGCCGCTGGTCATCCATTGCTACGCCGGCGTCAGCCGCTCGCCGGCGGCGGCTTTCATTCTCGCCTGCGCGCTCGCCCCGCAGCGGGCGGAGAGCGAATTGGCGTCCGAGCTGCGCCGCGCCTCGCCGACGGCGACGCCCAACCGCCGTCTCGTCGCTTTGGCCGATCGCATTCTCGCGCGCGACGGCCGCATGTCGGCGGCCATAGCCGAGATCGGCCGCGGCGCCGATTGCTATGAGGGAGCGCCTTTCGCGCTCGAGCTCGCCTGACCCAGAGAAGATGACGAGCTTCGATCATCGGCGCGAGCCGCCCGCATCTTCGCGCGACTCGGAAGGACCGCTGCCGGTCGCCATCGGCCTGACGGCGGCGATCGTCGCGGCGCAGGAGGACGAGCCGCTCATCCTCACTGTCGCCGCCACGGGCGAGGACGCGCGCGCCGCTCTGCCCTCCGGCCCTTTCGATCCGGTGCGTCACCGTACTTTCGAGATCGGCCTGCGCGCCTGGGTCGCCGAGCAGACCGGCATGTCGCTCGGCTATGTCGAGCAGCTCTACACTTTCGGCGACCGCGGCCGCCACGCCCGCGCCGGCGACCGCGATCCGCATGTGGTCTCCGTCGGCTATCTCGCGCTGACCCGCATCGCCGAGGAGCAGGTGGAGGAGATCCGCGGCTTTCGCAGCTGGTACGAGTTCTTCCCTTGGGAGGATTGGCGCGGCGGCCGTCCCGAGGCGATGGAGACGACGATATTGCCCGGCCTCTCGGCCTGGGTGGAGGAGGCGCCGGACGCGCTCTCTTCCTCCGGCCTGCGGCGGCGCGACCGCGTCAATCTTCTGTTCCGCCCGCAGGGCAGGGGCCTCGATGAGGAGAATGCGCTCGAGCGCTACGAGCTGCTCTATGAGGCGGGCCTCGTCGAGGAGGCCTGGCGCGACGGGCGCGAGGCGGCGCTGAAACGCGGCGTGAAGCCGCCTCCGCTCGGCGCGCCCATGCAGCACGATCATCGGCGCATTCTGGCGACGGCGATGGGCCGGCTGCGCGCCAAGATGAAATACCGCCCGGTGATCTTCGAGCTGATGCCGCCGGCCTTCACGCTCACCGAGCTGCAGCGCACGGTGGAGGCCATCGCCGGCCGCCATTTGCACAAGCAGAACTTCCGTCGCCTCGTCGAGACCTCCGCCGCCGTGGAGCCGACGGGGGAGGTGTCGCTGAAGACCGGCGGCCGCCCCGCAGCGCTTTTTCATTTTCGCCGCAATGTCTTGCAAGAACGTCCTGCGCCCGGCCTCAGGGTCGGAATCAGAGGATGATCCGACGGGCGATCGGATGGGTCGCCGTCCAGCCGACCGCTCGAGGATGATCCGGCCGTTAAGAGACTATTCACCCTGTCATGGTGAATTTTCTCTTATCGGACGTCAGTAGAGCGTAGGGGTGTTGCTTGAGCTATCTGTCGCCGCCGCCAGCTCCGGCGCCGGTCATCGTCTATAAGGACGTGGGCGGTTTCGTCTCGGAGTATCAGGCGCAAACGGAAATCTATCGCCGCGAGGGCCGCGAGGTTCGGCTGCACGAATGCCGATCCGCCTGCACAATGGCGCTCAGCCTTCCCAATGTCTGCGTCTATCCCGACTCGCAGGTCAAATTTCATTTGGCCTATAATCCGATAGACCATCAGACCGACGCCGGCGTCTCCGCCGAGCTGTTCAATTACTATCCAGCGGCGGTGCGCGAGCGGCTCGGCTATCTCACCCGGCAATATCGGGTGCTGAGCGGCAATGAGCTGATTTCGCTCGGCATTCGCAATTGCAATGGCAGCGACCGCACGGTGGTCGCGAGCCGCGCCCGCCGCGGCGCGCAGACGGTCGCCGCCGCCGCGCCGGCCGCCGATCCGCTGGGCGATCTCGCGCAAAAGGTGCGAGGCGCCGTGTCGCAGGCCTTCGCCGATCCCGCCGCGCCGCCGCAGGGGCCGATCCGCCTCGCCCTCGCCGAGCGGGATCGTCTGTCGGCGAGCCGGGCCATAGATTCGACTCCGACCGCCTCCATCCGCGCCAATGAGGCCGCGCCGATCGAGGCGCCCGAGCCGCCCCGCCGCCCGCCTTCCGCCGCTTTCACCAGCGCGGACGCGCAGCAAGCGCCGCATTCGGAGCCTTTGTCGGAGATGGCCGCCGCGGCGCCGTTGATCCCCGGCGGGCAGCCGATTTTGGCCTCCGGCGCCTTCGTCCTGCCCCTCGCGGGAGGCGTGGCGCATTGACTTTCAACGGGAACTCGACATTGTGTCACTCTGACGGCTGGGCAATTTTTCGCCATTATGTCGAAATAGCGTCCTTGCCTTACGCGCGAATCCGATTCGCTCGTCTCGAGAAGAGGCCGGGTCCCGCGTCGCCGAGGCGCCGATAGGGACGAAGCCGCGATCGATCTGCCGATCGATTGTCCGTGCGTTCGGCGCTCGCGTCCTGCAATTCATTTCGTCGGGCCTTCTCGCCCGTCGACCAGCGGAAAGAACAGACGTTTTGGACGATCGGCGGGAAGGCGCGCCTCTCCTCTCACGACGGTCTATCGCGCGGCTCGCGAGCGCCGCCGCAGCGCTCGTCACGGCGCTGGCTCCGTCCTTCACCGAGAATGCGGTCGCCAATGGCGAGACGCGCACGCTCTATCTCTTCCACAGCCACACCAAGGAGCAGATCGCCGCGACCTATCTGGTCGGCGGCCGCTATGATTCCGCGGTGCTGGAGCAGCTGAACTGGTTCCTGCGCGATTGGCGTCGCGACGAGCCGACCAAGATGGACCCGCATCTGTTCGATGTGGTGTGGGAGGCCTATCGTCAGGCCGGCGCCACCGAGCCGGTCCATGTCGTCTCCGCCTATCGCTCGCCGGAGACCAACGCCATGCTGCGCCGCCGCTCGCGCGCCGTGGCGAAATTTTCGCAGCATATGCTCGGCAAGGCGATGGACACGACGATGCCGGGCATGTCCATGGAGCAGATCCGCGAGATCGGCATGCGCATGCAGCGCGGCGGCGTCGGCTATTATCCCACCGCCGGCACGCCTTTCGTGCATCTCGACGTCGGCGGCGTCCGCTCCTGGCCGCGCATGAGCTACGACCAGCTCGCGCGCCTGTTCCCCGACGGCAAGACGGTGCATCTGCCGACCAACAACCAGCCGCTCGCGCGTTATGAGGAAGCCAAGGCCGAGATCGAGGCGCGCGGCAACGGCGCCTATGTTCCGGCCGTCGAGCGCCAGAGCAAGGGTCTCTTCGCCATGCTGTTCGGTGGCGGCGAGGAGGACGAGGACAGCGCGATCGCCGCGGCCCCGCCGCCTACTGCTGCCCGCAAGCAATGGGCGTCTCTGGCGCCGCGCCGCTCGGGCCGCGTCTCGGCCGACGCCGAGGAGGAGAGCGCCGAAGCCGCTCCGGCCCCGGCGCCGAGCCGTCGCGAGCAGGAGCGCATCGCCGCGGCCGAGCGCAATCTGCCGCGTGGCGAGACGCAGATGCGCGCCGAGCCGGTCGCCGTGGCCTCGCTCGAGCCCTCCGCCGAGGAGGCGAAGATCGACGCCAAGCTCGACGCGGCGCTGGCCGCCCCTCTGCCGCCCCGGCGGCCCATGTTCCTCACTGTCGCCGGCGCGCCGCTGCCGCCCACGCGGCCGAGCGAGTTCGGCGCCCTGGCCAGCGCGCCCGCCGCGCCGCCCGCTCGTCGGGCCGGGGGCGCCATCGCCAGCCTCGTCGATCTCGGCGCCGCCAGCTTGCGCGGCGGCGTCAGCGAGGAGGCGCATAATGCCCCGCCGCCGCCCACACGCCCGGCGCAGCAGGCCGTCGCCAAGCCGGAGCCGCTGCTCGCCTATGCGCCCTCCGCCGCGCAATCGCTTCCCTATGGAAGCGATCTCGCGCCGGAGCTTCGTTTGCCTGCCGCCAAGCCGACGCCGAGGCCCACGCCCGCCAAGGTGGAGCTGGTGCCGGCGCGTCTCGACCGCTCCAATTTCCAAGCGCTGACGACCGGCGTGTCCGCCAGCCGGCTGCCGGGCGGAACGGCGCTCGGAACCACGCTCGCGGCGCCGCGCTCCGCCGCCCGCGCCGACACGGGGCTCTTCGCGCCCTCCACCTCCAGCGGGCAGGCGCAGGCTTTCGCCGGACAGGCGGCGATTTTGCCGACGGATCGGTTCGTCTCGGCGCGCTGAGCTCGCCCTCGCCCGATAGTCGTGAGCGCCCCCTCCCTCGCCCTCCCCCGCGTTGCGGGAGAGGGAACGGCCGGCATTGCGCGACTCTCGATGAAGAGCGGAATCTGCTCCCTCTCCCACGCAGCGGGGGAGGGCCGGGGAGGGGGCTTTCCCGGCTCTAAATCAGTCCTTTATCTCGGTCTGAATGGTGTAGATGTCATAGGGCGGCGTCGCCTCGCCATTGGCGTAGGGCTCGGCCTCGCCGATCGCGCCATCGGGCGCGATCGAGCGACGGACGATGCCGGTGATCGGCCCGCCATAGACCTGGATCGCGATCGAAACCTCCTCGGCCAGCGCATTGGCCAGGGCGGTCGAGGGGCCGGTCTTGGAAAGCCGCGCTTCGACCGCGCCTTTCTCCAGCGTGCGTGTTTCTTCGGTCCCGCCGGGCGGGCGCCGCGCCACCGCGCCGCGCAAGACGCCGGCGATCTCCCAGACCCCCGGCTGCTCCAGCGACAGGCCAGCGCCGCCGGCGAGCACGGAGGCGACGACGGCGAAGCGCTCCTCGCCGTCGCTGTAGAGCTGGAATTGCCGCCCGCGCCCCGGCAGAGCCTCGGCGAAAACCGCCGGCAGGCAATCGTCGCTGGCGACGAGGCGGGTCATGAGATCGCGGCCGATGAGAAGAATCTCCCGCTCGCTGTCGGCGAGCTCGACCATCGACTGAATATCCCAGATGAATCGTTTGAGCGCCGGCGGAACCGGCCCTCTCTCGGTCGCGTGTGTGGTCATGCGTCCAAAAATGCAAGCGTCGCGCCATTGCCGCCCGGCGGGCTGGCGCCGCAATTGATGGAGTCTCCCGTCGCGGGACCTCGGGAGACGGAGCTGGCGCGGTGGTGAAGGACTATATCCCGGAACTGAGCGAGGTGCGCATGGTGCGTCGCGCGCCGGAGCGGCCTTTCGCGCTCAATGGCGCCGACGCGCGCTATGTCGAAGCCTGCCTGCGCGACTTCGAGGCGGCTTTCGGATTAGACGCCTATCCCGGCGTTCCCTTCGAGCAAATTCCGGGGCGCGCGCTGATCGGCGACCTCATCGACTGGTGGCGCGGCATGGACCCGGAGGGCGAGGCGCAGCAGAACGCGCATTCCCGCCTGCCCGGCGCCATCCGCCTGCTCGACACGGTGTCGGCGCTGATGGAGGAGCTGTCCCAGCGTCGCGCCGGGGAGAGCTGAGCGCGCGGCGTTCGATTCTGTCGGTTAGCGGACAATTCTGGACGATTGCGCGCGAGGCGCGCCTTTTATTCCGGCGCGCGCTCCACCCTCCCCTTCAGGGGGAGGGTCGGCCGGCGACAGCCGGACGGGGTGGGGTTCAACGGCAAAGACTCGGGCGGTCACCCCCTCCCGCTCGCCTTCGGCGATCGACCTCCCCCCTCGAGGGGGAGGTGCGCGCGGCCCTTTCTGCTCAGACTTCTGCAGTTTTATTCCGCGGCCTGCGGCGCCGGCTGCAGCGCGTCGCGCAGCAGCAGCGCGATATGGCGGGCCTGACGGCCGCTGCCATGCTCGATCTGATGGCGGCAGGAGAAGCCGTTTGCGATCAGCGGGGCGTCGGGCGCGGCGTCGCGCATCGCCGGCAGCAGAGACAGCTCCGCCATTTTCATCGAGGTCTCGTAATGCTCGGCCTCGAGGCCGAAGCTGCCGGCCATGCCGCAGCAGCTCGTCTCGACGATGTCGAAGGTGAAGCCCGGAATCCAGCCGAGCACCTTCTTCGTCGCCTTCATCACGCCGAAGGCCTTCTGATGGCAATGGCCGTGCACGACCGCCTTGGGCAGATCGAGCGGCTTCAGCGACAGGCGCAGGCCCTTGTTCTGATATTCGCGGGCGAGAAACTCCTCGAGCAGATAGAGCTGCTTGCCGAGATCGCCGACCTCTGGCCCGAGGCCGAGGCTGTAGAGCTCGTCGCGCAGCGACAGCAGGCAGGAGGGCTCGAGGCCGATGATCGGCGTCTTGGCGGCGATCTCGTCGCGGAAGGCGGCGAGCACGCGCTCCGCCTCGCCGCGCGCCTTCTTCACCATTCCGGTGGTGAGATAGGTGCGGCCGCAGCAGAGCGGGCGGTCCGGCTCCGCGTCGGTCGGCGCCGGCTTGGCGATGCGCACGCTATAGCCGGCGTGCTCCAGCACCTCGACGGCGGCCTCGGCCACATGCGGATCGAAGTGATGGCAGAACGTATCGACGAAGAGGATCACCTCGCCGCGCGCCCCGGCGCTCGCCGCCGCCGGGGCCGTACGGGTGAAAGCCGCGGGGGCGGGCTCGGGAAGGGGGCGGCGGGCGGTGACGCCGATCCATTTCTCCGCGAGTCGCGATAGGAACCGCGAGCGATTGCGCAGGCGAATGGCGAAGCGCAGCAGCACGCGATGGCGGCCCGTCCATTCCGGCACGCCGCCGAACAGGCGCAGGCGCTTCGGCACGCCGACGATCTCATGACGCTGGGCGAGATATTCGGTCTTTATCAGCGTCATATCGACGGCGCTGGGACATTCCTTCTTGCAGGCCTTGCAGGAGACGCAGAGGTCCATCGCCTCGTCGAGGCGCGGATCGGCGAAAGCGCGCTCATCCGTGCCGTCATTGAGCGCGGCCTTGAAGGCGGCGACGCGCGCCTCGGTGGAATGCTTGACCTCGCCGGTGACGCGATAGCTCGGGCACATCACGCCCTTGGCGGTCTTCTGGCAGTCGCGGCTGTGCATGCACACGGCCACCGCCTTGGCGTAATTGCCGCCCGTCGCCGGAATGCCGGAATAGGCGTCGCCTATTCCGTAAGTGTCGTAAGCCGACCAGTCGAGAAATGTCTTCATGCCGCCCGTTTCCTCGGGCGGCATGAAAGCAATATTTGCGCCGTCAGCCGGCGGCTTGCGCCTCTTCCGCCGGAGCGGCGGGCTGCTGCTCGGCGGCCTGCTCTCGCGGCTGCTCCTGCGCCGCGGGCTTGCGGCCATAGGTGATGATCCAGAGTCCGGCGCGGACCTGCTCTATCGCCTCATAGCCGGCGCGCTTGAAATAGGTCTCGAGCTCCTGCGGCGTCGAGGTCTTGCTGATCTGCGCCGGCCGCTCGAAGGGCGGCACCGCGCAATGCTCCTCGAAGAATTTCCAGCCGAGATCGGAGGTGATGTCCACATTGTCGACCAGCATGCGTCCGCCCGGCCGCAGAATGCGGAAGCCTTCCTTGATGTAATTGAAGCGATCCCATTCCTCGAGATGCATGAACACGACCGTGCTGTAGACGACGTCGACGGAAGCGTCCGGCACGGCGGAGAGATCGAAGCCGCTGGTCGCGACCGTGCGCACATTGTCGAAAGCGGCGAGGCGCTGGCGAATATGGCCGAGCATGTTCTCGGCGACATCGGCGCCGATCCATTCCTTGCAGATCGGCGCGAGCGCGGCGCCGACGCGGCCGACGCCGGCGCCGATCTCCAGCACCACATCGTCCGGGCCGATGCCGACATAGGACTGCAGCATGTCGCGCGTGCCTTCGCCCATCTGGCGATAGAGGTCTTCGTCGATATAGCCGGAGACCGCCATTTTCGCGTCATTCTCGGAGACCGAGACGGAGTTCCAAATGTTCTTGTACTGGCTGCGGTTGAGCTTGACGTGCTCCACGGGGATCGGGGCGTTCTTCAGCCCGACCAGCGAACGAAGCGCGCGCACGATGCGGCGGCCGATGGGGAGCTTCTTGGCGTTGTCCTGAATGCTCATGCCGTTCCTCTGTGAAGCGGCGCCCGCTCGCGGCGCGCGCCTTCGAATCTAACCGCGCCTCGATGGAAGCGCGCGCCGCGGTGGCGTCAGCCGACCGAAGCGCTCCGTCTGGCGAAAACAGAAAATGTCGGCAGGACATTGCCCGCCGTCCCGATGATGTCGTTCAGCACGGTGACGTCGTCATAGCCGAGCGCGGCCAGCACGGCGAGAATGTCGTCCCTGTGCATCCAATTGGGAAAATCCATCGCGCCGCCGCAAAAGGCGACGCTGCGATCGCCATAGCCGCGCGCATAGTGGCGCACGTCCAGATTTTCGAATTTCTGCGTGAATGCATGCGGAAGCTGGTCGTCGTCGACCATGACCGTCCACAGATAGATGGCGTCGGCGCGCTCGGACAGGGCGCGCAGCAGCCGCAGCGGCTCGCGCATGTGGTAGAGCACGCCGCTCGCCACCACGAGATCATAGCGCGGACCGTCCTGCTCGAGCCATTGCACGAAATCGCCGAGATAAAAGCGCGTGTCGGGAAAATCGAGAACTTCCCGCGTCACCAGACATTTCAGAAAGGCGAGCCGGTTGGCCTCCACCGCGTCGATATGGGCGCCGGCCTTCGCCAGCATGTAGGTATGCGCGCCCTCCAGCGGACCGAGCTCCAGCACGCGGCGTCCCGTGAGATCGCCATAGCGCTCGATGCACCAGGTGATGCGCGGATCGTCGAAGGCCGGCAGCCGTCCGGCCGTAAGCCCCAATTCGATGGGAAAATGGCAGCTCCAGCCGGGAATGGCGTCGATGGCGTTCTGGTGCGACGGCGCGCGCGTCTCCTCGCCGGAAAACAGGCTGGCGACAGCGACCTCCTCGGAGCGGGGGCGCCGTCTGAACCAATTTCGTCCTAGCAATGCGAAAACCTCGCCTTTCGAATCCGGGCCGCGGCGCAGCCCCTAGCACAAAATCCACGGCCGCGCCTAACCCGGCGCGGCGGTCCTCGAAGAGCGGTCTCGGCGTGGCTTGCGCCCGCGCCCGGCTCCCCCCATCTTGACGGCGACTTCCGCCTCGGAGCCCCCATGCTGCAAGCCGCCCTGGACGCCGCCCGTCAAATCTTCTCGCCGCCCTTTCGTAATGTTCTGCTCAAGAGCCTCGGTCTGACCTTCGTCCTGCTGGCCTTGGCCTGGACGGGGCTGGACAAGGCGGCGCTGTCTTTTCTCACTGCCGACAACTATTGGTTGCGCGCAGTCGTCACCTTCGCGACCGGCGCCGGGCTCGTCGTCGGCCTTGCGTTTCTCATCGCGCCGATCTCCATCCTCGTCGCGGGGTTTTTCCTCGACGATCTCGCCGATGTGGTCGAGGAGGAGATCGATCCGCACGGGCCGCGCGGGCGTCCGCTGCCGGCCGGTCAGGCGATGGTGATGGCGCTGCGCTTCGCGCTCGTCTCGGCGGGCGTCAATCTCGTCGCGCTCTTGCTGCTGCTCGTGCCCGGCGTCAACGCCATCGTCTTCGTGCTGGCCAACGCCTATCTGTTCGGCCGGGAATATTTCGCCTTCGCCGCGACGCGCTATTGCTCGCTGGAGGAAGCTCGCGAGCTGACCCGTCGCCATGCGACGACCTTGTTCCTCGCGGGCCTGTTCATCGCCGGCTTCGTCGCCGTGCCGGGCCTCAATCTGTTCACGCCTTTGTTCGGCGTGGCCTTCATGGTGCGCCTGCACAAGCGCCTCACGGCCCCGGCGGTCCGCGCGGAGGCGCGGGCGCGCTGAGGGCTGGAGAGGCGCTGGGCGCGGCTCAGGCGAGCCGCTGCGCCTGATATTGGCCGGTCTTGCGGTAGCGGTAGAGATAGGTCGGGACGATCGCCTCGATCGCCGTCGGCGTGATGCCGAGCCCTTGCAGCGTCAGCCCGGTGGCCTTGGCGTCGGCCGAGACCACATTGTCGTGGCGCAGCAGCTCCACCTGATCGACGGTCGTCGTCAGCAGGCTGGGGAAGAGGCCGAGCGAAAGCGAATGCAGCGTCTGCGTGATGCGGGCGATGAGCGCCCCCGTCGCGAAGGACAGCGGCCAGATTTTGACGTCGCGCTCGGCGACCTTCAGCGCATATTCGACCAGCGCGCGGAAGGTCTTCACCTCCGGGCCGCCGAGCTCATAGGTCGCGCCGGCCTGGGCGCGGCCGTCCACCGCCAGCGCCACGGCCTGCGCGACGTCGCCGACATAGACGGGCTGGAAGCGCGTCGCCTCGCCGATCACCGGCTCGAAGGGCAGATAGCGCGCCAGCGTTCCGAAGCGGTTGAAGAACTCGTCCTCCGGGCCGAAGACGACCGAGGGGCGCAAGATCACCGCGCCGGGGAAGGCGGCGCGAATCGCGGCCTCGCCCTCCGCCTTGGTGCGGGCGTAGGCGGAGTGGGAATTCTTGTCCGCGCCTATGGCGGAGACATGGACGAGATGCTTCACGCCCGCCGCCACGGCGGCCTCCGCGACGGCCTTGGCGCCCTGCGCATGCAGGGTGGAGAATTTCTGCTTGCCGCCCTCGGCCAGCACGCCGACCAGATTGACGACGGCCTCGGCCCCGCGCACGGCGGCTGCGACGGAGGCGGGATTGCGCAAATTGGCCTGCACCGGGAAAATCTGCCCCACCTTGCCGAGAGGCTGCAGGAAAAAGGCGAGGTCCGGCCGCCGGCAGGCGACGCGCACGCGCCAGCCGTCCCGCGCGAGGGCCGCCACGACATGGCGCCCGATGAATCCCGACCCGCCGAACACCGTCACGATCCGCCCGGCATCCTTCACATCTGCGCTCATTCTTCGCCCCACGCCGATTCGCTCGAGGAGCGATCGAAAATATCGCTCCGTTTCGGGCGGATGCTCTAGCGCGATTTGGCCGGAAAGGGAATGCGCCGCAGCAGCGTGAACGAAGCATGACGAGCGCCATTGACAAGCAGAGCGTCCGCCTCGTAAGAGAGCCGCGTTGCCCAGGTGGCGGAATTGGTAGACGCGCTGGTTTCAGGTACCAGTGGTGAAAGCCGTGGAGGTTCGAGTCCTCTCCTGGGCACCATCTCACTCTCGCAGAGTGTCTCGCTCGCTCGCTCTCGCAGGCTCGGCGATCATCGCGGGCGTCGCGGCGGCCCATGGGATGGACCTTCGCTTCGAGGACCTCGGCGCGCAGAGGGCGATCACGTCCATTTCCGCCTTTGGCGCGACCTGCGACGACGCGGCGCTCGCCGCGGCTGCGGCGGCCGGACGCACGATCGTCATCGACAGAGTGTGCGCGGTCTCGAACGACCTCGCTCTGTCCGGCGTGACGATGTGGCTCGTCGAGCGCAATGGAGGATTTCGGGTCGCGAATCGGAAAGCGCTGACCTTTGCGGACGGGGCGACGGTCGTCGCCGGCCCCTATCAGATTTTCAGCGGCCCCGGCGCGGTCAGGGGGCTGGCTTTTCCCAAGCCGGAATGGTGGGGGGACGCCGATCAGGCGGCGTCGGTGCAGGCCGCGCATGACAGCGCGAAATTCGCCGCGCTCCACCGCGGCGTCCTGACGCCGCGAAACACGAAATACGGCGTCGATCTCGGCTGCGGATTTTATACTTTCGCCCGCACGGTCGCGCTTTCGCCGGCGACGTGGTTTCCGCTTCAATTCACCGGTTGCGCGGCGGCGCTCGGCGGCACGCGAATCATGGCCTCCGAGGTATTCGAGGGCGACGCGCTCATCGATCTCGTCGCGCCTTCGTCCGCCTCCGAGCAAAACGCGTCATTCGATGTCGGCCAATTCCAGCTCGTCAACAATTCCGCCTATTCGGCGACGAGCCTTCTGCGCATCGGCAAGGATGATGGGACGTCGTTCAACCCGACGCAGCAGAACCGCATTCACGACATAGACTTCGAGAATTTCGTCAACGCCATAGAATGGCGCAATGGGCGCTTGATCGAATTTCGGCGCATCGGAATGTTCTCGACCGCGCCGCGCGCCTATTGTCTGAACATAAACCCGACGTCGAGCGCCGGCTCATTCGTCGGCGACGCCGATTTTTATCAAATGAACTGCACGCCCTGCCGCGGGACGCTGGCGTCCTGCTCCACCGGCGGAAACTTTACGCGCAACATATGGATCAAGGCCGATCACGCCGGAACGGGCGTCGCGGGCCTGCGCTTCCATGCGTGGGTCGGATATTACTCCGCGAAGAATGTGGAGATAGCGGCCTCGAACGGCGCCGCGATCTCGGACATATGGATCGAGACCGGCTCTCAATTCGACGGCCATGGCGAGGAGCGCGGTCCCGTCAATGGCGGAATTGTCGAAGCGACGGCGACCGGTGCGGGGTCGGTCATCCAGAATATAAATATCGGCAATATTTATGCGCGAGCGTCCTCGCCGAAGCATATCGGCAGCGCCTTCACTTTCTCTGCCGATGACGCCGCGGCCGCCGGCGCCGGCGTGAATTCGATAAGCATGGAAGGGACGTGGATCGCCAATGATTCGGCCGGCGGGGTTCTCGCGCATAATGTCCGCGGGATAAAAATAGACGCGATTTTCGCCTCGTCCGGGTTCGTCGGGCAGACCGCTGTTCGGCTGGAGGGATCGACCTCGGATGTGACGATCCATCTCGACATGCAATATTGCCTCGCGCCGTATCTCTACGATTACGCCGTCGTGGCGCAGGACACGGTCGGCAATGTGAAGGTTTCGCCGTCCGCCGTCTCCGGCTGCGTCAGGTCTCCGTCGTCCAATTCCTCGCGCGGGACGGGGATCGACCTATCGGGGCTCTGGCCGCGCTCTTCGGCCGATGGCCCGTCCGAGGCGAAGGGACTGGCGACGCTGCTCGGCTCGACAGTTGGCTCTCTGCCCCGCTGCAATTCCGGCGCACTCGGCCAAATCGCCTATGTGACCGACGCGAGCGCGGCCATATGGGGCGCGAAGGTCTCGGGCGGCGGCGCGACGAAGACGCTCGCGATCTGCAACGGAACGAATTGGGTGGCGCGATGAGCGGCCGCGCCGGAGGGGCTTGCAAGCCGGCCCCGACGGGACGAGAAGCGGAGACCCGCATTTTTTAAAGATCCTGCGGCCCTGTTTCGGGCGGCTCCTGGGGAAACGATCATGCGACGCGCTCTAATCGCCGTTTTCGCCCTTCTCGCTCTTGCGCTTCTCTACGCCGGCTACGCCTTTCTCTCGCTGCGCCAGCTCGAGGCGGGGGTGAAGGCGGGCGACGCCGCGGCCATTTCCGATCATGTCGATTTTCCCGCCGTGCGCGCCTCCATCAAGGAGCAGCTTTCGGCCATCGTCATGTCGCGCGCGCTGGACGAGGCGGATAGGCGCCGCAGCGCCGGTGCGCGGCTCGGCGCCGGGCTGCTGGCCGCGATCGGCCCCGCTCTCATCGACACGGCGATCGATCGCTTCGTCTCGCCCGCCGCCATCGGCGCTCTGCTGGCGCGGCGCGCGCCGGCGGCCGGCGGCGGTGGAGGCGAGGCCGGCGGACAAGAGCCGAAGGAGCTCGATCTGCGTCGCTTCGCGCATCGCTTCGAGCTTCTGTCGCCGACGCGGTTTCGCATCACCCATAAGGATGGCGTCGCCATCGTCTTCGCGCTCACAGATTGGACGTGGAAGGTCGCCGATATTCGCATCCCGCCGGATATTCTGAAAAAGATCATGCGGCCGGACGCCGGCGAGCCTCTGTGAGCGCGCGCTCGGCCGATCTTCTCGGCCATCCGAAGGGCCTCGCCTTTCTCTTCGCGACCGAGATGTGGGAGCGCTTCTCCTATTATGGAATGCGCGCTCTGCTCGTGCTCTACATGGTCGATCATCTGCTCGCGCCGGAGCGAGCGCAGAGCGTCATCGGCCTCGGCGCGCTGAAGCAGGGGCTCGAATTTCTGCTCGGCCCGCTGGCGCCGCAGCCTTTCGCCTCACAAATCTACGGGCTCTACACCGGCTTCGTCTATCTGACGCCCATTCTCGGCGGCTATCTCGCGGATCGCTGGCTCGGGCGCCGCTACACGGTGATTCTCGGCGCGGCGCTGATGATGGCCGGCCATTTCATGATGGCGTCCGAAGGCCTGTTTCTGCTGGCGCTGGTCACATTGGCGCTCGGCAATGGCGCCTTCAAGCCCAATATCGTCACGCAAGTCGGCGGGCTCTATCGGCAAGACGATCCGCGCCGCGACCGCGCCTTCTCTATCTTCTATGTCGGTATAAATCTCGGAGCCTTTCTCGCGCCGCTGGTGAGCGGCACGCTGGGCGAGACTTGGGGCTGGCATTACGGCTTCGCCAGCGCCGGGATCGGCATGGGGATCGGCCTCGCGATCTATCTTGCGGGCCTGCCGAGCTTGCCGCTCGAGGCCGCGCCCGCGCCGGTCGACGCGACTGCGACGCACGGCGATGGGCGCGCGCTGCTCGGCCTGCTGCTGCTGGCGCCGCCGGCCATTCTCTTTTGGGCGGCCTATGAGCAGCAGGGCAACACCATCGCGCTGTGGGCGGAGCGCTTCACCGATCGCCATGTCGATCTTCTGTTCTGGCGCGGCGAAATTCCCGTCACCTGGTTTCAGGCCGTCAATCCGCTGATGATCTTCCTCTTCACGCCGCCTCTGGTGGCGCTGTGGGCGCGGCTCGCGGCGGCGGGGCGGGAGCCCTCGACCATCGTCAAATTGTCGCTCGGCTGCTTTTGCCTCGGCCTTTCCTATCTGATCCTCGTTTTCGCCGCGGAGACGCGCGGGGAGGGGCTGTCGAGCTGGCTGTGGCTGGCGGCCTATTTCGCTTTGCTCACGCTCGGCGAATTGTGCTTTTCGCCGATCACGCTCTCGCTGGTGTCGCGTCTCGCGCCGCCGCGCTCGCGCTCAATGGCCATGGGCGCCTGGTTCCTCACAATGTTCGCCGGCAATTTTCTCGGCGGCTGGCTCGGCGGCTTCTGGTCGAGCCTCTCGGGCGCGGGCTTTTTCGCGCTCATCGCCGGCGCGGCCGTCGCTGCGGGCGCGATGATCGAGCTCACGCGCCGCTTTCGCTCGGGTCTCATTCCCGATTGACGCGCGCGCGCGTCGGGTTAAGAGCTTTGCGCATGACGAAGACGCATAAGGGCGCCGCGCTTCTCGGGCAGAAGGCGCCGCTGCCGCAATCGCCCGAAGAGGCCGAGCTCGACCTCGTCGCCAATCCGCATCCGGGCGAGACCTATCTCGTCCGTTTCGCCGCGCCGGAATTCACCTCGCTCTGCCCGGTGACCGGCCAGCCGGATTTCGCGCATATCGTCATCGACTATGCGCCCATGGAATGGCTCGTCGAATCGAAGTCGCTGAAGCTCTATCTCGGCAGCTATCGCAATCACGGCGCCTTCCATGAGGATTGCACCATTCGCATCGCCAAGGATCTCGTGGCCGCGATGACGCCGCGCTGGCTGCGCATCGGCGGCTATTGGTATCCGCGCGGCGGCATTCCGATCGACGTCTTCTGGCAGACGGGCGCGCCGCCCGCAGGACTCTGGCTGCCCGACCAGGGCGTGCCGCCCTATCGCGGGCGGGGGTGAAAGCCCCCTCCCCAGCCCTCCCCCGCTACGCGGGAAAGGGAGCGGATTCGGGCCTTGATCGAAGGTTCGCGAAATGTCGACGCCCCCCTCTCCCGCAAAGCGGGGGAGGGTGAGGGAGGGGGCCATCGCTCCACCTCAAGCGGAAAGCTCTTTCGCCAGCCGATCGAAGGGCAGCAACTCCTCCACCAGCGCCGGCAGATCGCGCAGCGCGATCATGTTCGGACCGTCGGAGACGGCGCTGTCCGGGTCTGGATGCGTCTCGATGAAGAGGCCGGCGACGCCCACAGCCGCCGCAGCCCGCGCCAGCACGGGCACGAAGCGCCTTTCGCCGCCGGAGGCCGCGCCGAGCCCACCCGGCTGCTGCACGGAATGCGTGGCGTCGAAAATGACTGGAACGCCGGTCGTCTCGGCGAGAATGGGCAGCGCGCGCATGTCGGAGACGAGGGCGTTATAGCCGAAGCTGGTTCCGCGCTCCGTGACCAGCGCGCCGGCGGCGCCTTCGGCGCGCAGCTTGTCGATGGCGTGGCGCATGTCCCAGGGCGCGAGAAACTGGCCCTTCTTCACATTGACGACGCGCCCCGTGCGCGCCGCCGCCGCCAGAAGATCGGTCTGCCGGCAGAGGAAGGCGGGGATTTGCAGAATATCCGCCACTTCCGCGACAGGCGCGCATTGCGTCGTCTCATGGACGTCGGTGAGGATGGGAAGGCCGAAGCGCTCCTCGATCTCGGCGAAGATCGGCAGAGCGGCGGCAAGGCCGAGGCCGCGTCCTGAGGAGCCGGAGCTGCGATTGGCCTTGTCGAAAGAGGCTTTGAAGACCACGCCAATGCTCAGCCGCTCGGCGAGCGCGGCCAGCGCTTCGGCGATCTCCAGGCCCTGCGCGCGGCTCTCCAGCGCGCAGGGGCCGGCGATGAGGGCGAGCGGCAAATGATCGCCGAAGACGACGCGGCGAGAAGCGCCGACCGTGACCGTGGAGAAATCCGCCGCTTGGCTCATCCGCGAAGCTTATCACCGATCGCGGCGCGGCGCGTCATTTGTGGGCGGCGGCGAGAGTCGCCCATGTCTGCGCGATAGTGACGGCGTAGGGCGTCGTCGGCCGGCCGATCAGCGCGCTGAGCTGGAGGCCATGGTCGAACAGCGCGCCTTTCGCCGCGCCCGCGTCGGAATCGGCCAGCAGAGCGGCGAATGCGCCCGGCAGGCCGGCGCCGACGAGAGCCCCGGCGAAATCGGCTTCGGGCAGGTTCTGATAGGCGATCTTTCGCCCCGCGACATCGCTGATCGCGGCGGCGAATTCGCCGAGCGTATAGGCCTCGTCTCCGGCCAGCTCATAGATGCGGCCGGCCTGATCCGCGCCCGTCAGCACGGCGGCGGCGGCCTCGGCGTAATCGCCGCGCGCGGCGGAGGCGATCTTGCCCGCGCCGGCGGCGCCGATGAAGACGCCATGCGCCAGCGCCGGGGCGATGGAGGCGGCGTAATTTTCCGTATACCAGCCATTGCGCAGCAGCGCGAAAGGCGTTCCCGAGGCGCGCAGGTTTGCTTCCGTCTCGCGATGTTCCTGCGCCAGCGCCAGCGGCGAGACATCGGCGCGCAGCAGGCTCGTATAGGCGAGAAGGCCGACGCCGGCCCGCGTCGCCGCCGCTATGACATTGCGGTGCTGCGCCACGCGCTGGCCCACCTCGCTCGAGGAGATCAGCAGCAGACGATCGACGCCCACGAAGGCCGGGTCGAGGGTCTCCGGGCGGGAATAATCGGCGATGCGCAGCTCCACGCCGCGGGCGGCGAGATCGCGGGCGGCGTCGCTGTCGGTTCGGCGCACGCCGGCGACGATGCGCGTCGCCGGAATGTTTCGCAGCAGCGCGGCGATGACGAGCCGGCCGAGCTGGCCGGTCGCGCCGGTGACGAAAATGCGCGGATGAGCGGAGGAAGTCATAGCGGCGTTCCTTTGGGTCTCGTTTCTGATATAAGGTCTCTAAACGAGACTTCAGAGACCGTGAAGGAGGCAGCTTTTTGGGACAAGGGGACGCCGAGGGAACCGTCTCGATGACGGCGCGGGAGGAGCTCGCGCGCAAATTCGACGAATGGCGAGGTCTGGCGCTGGATGCGAGCCGCTGTCCGGTGCGCGATGTGCTGGATCGCGTCGGCGACAAATGGTCGACGCTGATCTTGATCGCGCTGGCTGGGGGACCGCAGCGTTTCGGCGCGCTCAATCGCGCGACGCCGGATATTTCGAAGCGCATGCTGACGCAGACGCTGCGCACGTTGGAGCGCGATGGGCTTGTCGCGCGCAGGGTCTATCCGACCAAGCCGCCGAGCGTGGATTATCGGCTGACGCCGCTCGGCGTCGCCATGATGGAGCCGCTGGCCGCGCTCATTCGCTGGGCGGAGCAGAGCCATCCGGCGATCGTCGCTGCGCGTCGGCGCTTCGACGAAGGGCCTGTCGCAGACGAAGGGCTCGCCGCAGACGAAGCGCCTGCCGAAGAGAGCGCGGCGTGAGCCGGGCGCCCGTCACTCCGGCTCCTTGGCCTCCGCGGGCGTCACTTTCAGCACGGTGATGCGGTTGCGCATCTTGCGCAGCACCTCGAAGCGGAAACCGTGGAAGTTGAACACTTGCCCCGCCTCGGGAATCGCCGCCGCCTCATGGATGACGAGGCCAGCGATGGTCGTCGCCTCCTCGTCCGGCAGGCTCCATTCCATGACGCGATTGAGATCGCGCACCGGCACGGCGCCGTCGACGAGCACCGAACCGTCCTCCTGCGGGCGCACGCCCTGCATGGCGAGGTCATGCTCGTCGCGAATGTCGCCGACGATCTCCTCCAATATGTCCTCGAGCGTGACGAGGCCCATCACCTCGCCATATTCGTCGACGACGAGCGCGAAATGCGTCTTGCGCTTGAGGAAGGCCTCGAGCTGATCCTCGAGCGTCGTCGACTCCGGCACGAACCAGGGCTCGAGCGCGATATCGTCGACATTGAGCTTGGAGAAATCCGCCTTCGCCGCGTCGAGCGCGCGCAGCAGATCCTTGGAGTGGATGACGCCGATGAAATTGTCCGGGCGGTCGCGCCACAAGGGCATGCGCGTGAAAGGTGAGGCCAGCACCTCGCGCACGATCTGCTCGGGCGGCAGATCGGCGTCTATGGTGCGCATCTTGGTGCGGTGGATCATCACATCGGCGACATGCAGCACTTGTAGATCGAGCACGCCGCCGAACATGTCGCGCCAATTGCGCTCGACGGTGCCTTCCTCATGCATGATGTCGACGGCGCTCTTGAGCTCGTCATAGGGCGAGAGCAGCGTGCGGCCATGGCCGATCTCGACGCCCGCGAGCTTCAGCACACCGCGCACGAAGGCCTCCACCGCAAAGAGCAGCGGGCCGAAGACGGCGACGAAGACGCTGATGACGCGGGCGACGCGCAGGGACAGGCGGTCTGGATGGTTGATCGCCACCGTCTTGGGCAGAACCTCGGCGAAGACCAGCAGCAGCACCGTCATGATGATGGTCGCGTAGACGGCGCCGCTCTCGCCGGTGAGATAGACCAGCACGCTGGTGGTGAAGGCCGAGCCGCCGATATTGACCAGAGTGGAGCCGAGCAGCAGCGCCGCGATCATGCGATTGCGCTGGCGCAGCAGGCGATTGACCACCGCCGCGCGGCGATCGCCCTCCTTCTCCAGCGAGTGCATATGCGCATGGGAGGCGGCGGTCAGCGCCGTCTCCGAGGCGGAGAAAAAGGCCGAGAGAAGCACGCATAAAAGCACGACCAGGGTCGCGACCCATATGTCGACATTCTCCAGGCCCGCTTCCGCTCCGCCGTGCATGTTGGACCCTGCTCGCGCTACTCGCGCGTGATTTCGTCTTTGAGGAAGCTGCGCACCAGATCGACGTCCACGCCCTTGGAGACGAAGGACCGTCCGATCCCGCGCGCCAGAATGAAGGTGAGCGCGCCTCTCTCGACCTTCTTGTCCTGGAACATGGCGTCGAGCATGGCGTCGGCGTCGTCGCGCCAGCCGGGAATGTCGCGAATGCGGGTCGGCAGGCCGACGCGGGCGAGATGGCGGCCGACGCGCTCGGCGTCCTGCAGGCTGCAGAGGCCGAGCCGCGCCGAGAAGCGGAAGGCGCTGACGAGGCCGATGGCGACGCCCTCGCCATGGACGAGGCGCTCGCTGTCGTAATGGACGAGCCGCTCGAGGGCGTGACCGAAAGTATGGCCGAGATTGAGCAGAGCGCGATCGCCCTGCTCGGTCTCGTCGCGGGCGACGATCTTGGCCTTGGAGCGGCAGCTCACCGAGATCGCCTCGACGCGCGCGGCGCGGTCGGCGAAGACGGCGGAGGCGTTGTTCTCCAGCCATTCGAAGAAGAAGGCGTCGTCGATGAGGCCGTATTTCACGACCTCGGCGTAGCCGGCGCGGAACTCGCGCAGCGGCAGAGTGGCCAGAGCGTCGACATCGGCCAGCACCAGCGAGGGCTGATAGAAGGCGCCGACGAGATTCTTGCCCTGCGGCGTGTTGATGCCGGTCTTGCCGCCGACGGAGGAGTCGACTTGCGCCAGCAGAGTGGTCGGCGCCTGCACGAAGCGCGAGCCGCGCCTGACGCTCGCCGCCGCGAAGCCGGCGAGATCGCCGACGACGCCGCCGCCCAGCGCCAGCACCACATCGCGCCGCTCGATGCGGGCTTCCAAAATCTCCTCGCAGACGCGCTGGAAGACGGGGAAGGATTTGGAGGCCTCGCCCGGCTCGACGATGATCGAGACCGTGCGTATCCCGGCTTTCTCGAGGCTGTGGCGCAGCACGGGCAGCTGCAGCCGCGCGACATTGGCGTCGGTGACGATGGCGCAGGCGGCGCCCGGCGCGACGCGCGCGAGATGCTCGCCCGCCTGCTCGAGCAGCCCGGCGCCGATGATGATGTCATAGGCGCGGTCGCCGAGCCCCACCTCGACAGTCTGCGGCTCGACGGGGGCGGGCGGCGTTCGTGACGTCATGAATCTGTCGAATCCTCGTGTGGTCGCGCTCTCCGGCGCTCCATGCGCAAAGGCCAGCAGCGCGGCGATGGTCTCCTCGACCATCACCTCATGCGCAACGTCGCGGGAGAGCACGGCGATGTCGGCCTGGCGGTAGACCGGATAGCGCTCGTCCATCAGCCGGCGCAGCACGGCGGCGGGGTCGCTGGTCTGCAGCAGGGGCCGGTCGCCCTTGCGGCGCACGCGGCGCAGCAGCACGTCATGCGCGGCGTCGAACCACAGCGAGACGCCGCGCTCCTTCACCCGCGCGCGGGTGGCCTCGTCCATGAAGGCGCCGCCGCCGGTGGCCAGCACGCAGGGCTCGCCGGCCAGCAGGCGGGCGATGACGCGGCGCTCGCAATCGCGGAAATGCGCCTCGCCATATTTGGCGAAAATATCGGGGATCGACATGCCGGCCGCGGCGGCGACGATCTCTGCGTCGGCGTCCTTGAACGGCAGGCCGAGACGCTGCGCCAAGCGCTGGCCGATGGAGGTCTTGCCCGAGCCCATCATGCCGACGAGCACCAGCGAGCGGCCGAGCAGAGCGCCGCGAATGGCGCGCGCGCTGTCCTCGGGCGGAGTCTGTCCGCCCGGCCGCGCCGCATGGCCGCCGATCGCTTGCACTTTGCTCATGAGGTACAATCTACACCGCGCCGCCAGGAAATTCAGCCCCCATTTGCTCATGTGGGCAGCAGCGGCTCGAGAAAACGGCGGATGAAGTGAAGCATTCGTGGCTCGGCGAGGTCGGCTTGCCGCGCGGCCATGCGCACGCCGGCCAGCTCCGGCTTGCTCTGCGCGGCGATAAAGGCGGTCACGCGCTCCTCCAGCGCGGCGGCGGAGAGCGAGGATTGCGCGATTCGCATGCAGGCGACGCGCGGCCCGGCGAAGACGATGGTCCATTCGGGCGAAAGCCGCACCTCATGCGCCGCAATGCCGGTCTCCTCCTCCAGCTCGCGGAGCAGATTGGCCTCGAGATCGACGATCCCGTCGCGCAGGTCGCTCGGGTCCGGCGTGCCGGCGGGGAAATAGATCGCCCCGGGAGCGGAATGATCCGCCCCCATCTCGCCGAGCAGAAAGGCGCCGTCGGACGAGCGCAGCGCCGGCATGGAGAAGCAATTGTGGACGCCGCCGCCCGGAAAGCCGAAATCCCGCCAGGCGAGAAAGCGCGAGAAGCGCGTCGCGAAGAATTTGACGCCGAGCGTCCCATTCTCCCCGCGCGAGACGCCATGGGCGAGCAGCACAGGCCCGTCATAGAGCGAGGGGACCAGGGCGCGGCGCGCGGCCCAATGGGCGTCGATCTCCGCGCCGCGCAACCGATCGAAGGCCCAGTCATGCGGCTCGAGCACGCAATGCAGGGCGGCGGCGTCGGCGATCTCGATCTCGCCGCTCATAATTCCAATTCTCCGCGTTGCATTTCCACCGCATGGCCCGCCACCGTGACGGTGACGAGCCGGCCCGCCTCGATCCGCGAGCCGAGGATGATGCGGGAGGGGCGGCCCATGGCGTAGCCCTGCTCGATGACGAATTCGTGCTCGCCGTCCTCCGGCGCCTCGAAGGCGTGGGCGACGCCGGCGAAGGCCGCGGCGGCCGAGCCCGTGGCCGGGTCCTCTCCAATGCCGACGCCATTGGCGAACATTCGCGCGCAGACCGCGCTCGCCGGCTCCACCGTGTCGCTGGTGTAGAGATAGGCGCCGACCGCCTCGCCCATGACGGCCGGAAAGAGCGCCGGGTCCGGCCGCGCGCGATCCAGCGCCGCGCGGGTGGAGAGCGGAATGAAGACGAACTCCACTCCGGCCGAGAAGCGCGAAGGAATATGGCGGGCGAAGCCGATATCCGCGGCCGAGAGGCCGAGCGCGCGGGCCAGCGCTTCGGCCTCTGGCGCCGGCGCTCCGGGAAGCGGCAGGCGCGGCGCGGCGAAGCGGGCGAGAACGGCGCGGGAGGCGTCCCTCACCACATCGCAGCGGACGAGGCCGACCTCCTCCTCGAGCGCGATGACGATTCCATTGCGCGTCAGCATCTCCGGCGCGCGCTGTGTGGCGAGGAGGATCGCCGCGCCGATGGTCGGATGGCCGGCGAAAGGCAGCTCGCGCGCTGGCGTGAAGATACGCAGCCGCGCCGTGTTCACCGGGTCGCGCGGCTCCAGCACGAAGACGGTCTCGCTGAGCGCGAACTCGCGCGCGATAGTCTGCATCGTCGCGCCGTCGAGCCCGTCCGCGCCGAGCACGACAGCGAGCGGATTGCCGGCGAAACGATGCGTCGTGAAGACGTCGAGCGTGAAAAAGCGCAATCGCATGGGGAGGGCGGAGGCTCGGCTGGGGCCAAAAGGGGCAGGGCCGACATTCAGGGCCAGGAGGGCTCGCCCTGAATGTTGAGAATGCTGATCGAATCGCGGAACTCGATCAATTCGACGATGAGCCCGTGCTCGAAACGCACGAAATCGGCGAGGTCGACGCGGCCCTCGAGGCCGGTGCCGCGATGCCGTCAGCGCACGCTGCGCCGGAGCGCGACGCGGCCGCCGTCGATGACCACATCGTCGATCATCGGCTCCGACTGGCAGAAGTCTATGTTGATGGCGCGCAAAATATTGAGCAGCGCATCGACGCCCGTATGCCGGCCGGCATAGGGAATGCGCGTCTTGTCGCCGACGAACTCGCAGACGACATCCGGCGAGAACAACTCGTGGATGACGCTGAAATCGCCGTTCTCGGCCGGCTGCGAGGCGATCAGATCGAGGCGGCGACGGATTTCGTCGCGTTCCAGCCCCGGCGGGCGATGGGCGAAAAGCTCTTCGATATCGGTCATGGGCGCCTCGATTCGCGCTTTCTTCTCAGGGGCGGGGCTCGTCCCTTTCGATGAGCTCGTGGTCGCTGAAGGGATTCCAGCCGTGATAATCGAGATATTCGAACACTTCGACGACCATGCCGTTTCGCCAGGACAGGAAATGCGCCATGTCCATGGTCGCCGTGCGGCCGGAGTTGCGATGCCGCCAGGAGTTGCGCCACCGCACCGCCGTCATGTCGCCGTCCACCAATATGTCCAGCACCTCGCTGCCGAGGGGCTCATAGTCGACGTCGGTGAGACGAATATTCTCGCGAAACGCCTCGCGGCCATGTAGGACGCCGGGAAGAAACAAGCCTTCCTTGGTCGCGTGATAGCGAACGATCACATCCGGCGCAAAATAACGCAACATCTCCTCGATCTGGCCCGACATGCGCAGGCGCGTGATCTCGAAGACATTGTGTCTCAACTTGCGACGTTCCTCTTCGTCAGGCGCGTCGATTTTCGGCTGCATCGCGCCTCTCCGTCGTAGGGGCGGCGTCTCGGCCGCTCCTGTCTCGACGTTGCGTTCGATCCGAGCTGAACTTCCCTATGGCCCCCTCCATCGCGCTCGACGACAGCGCGATCCGATCGGCTCGGCTCGCGCTCTCGAAACATTCGTTGGGAGCGAATTCTGATCGATCGAGCGATTCCGCTCGATCGGAACGCGCTCTAATTGCGGTCCTTGTCGACCAGCCGATTCTTGCCGATCCAGGGCATCATCGCGCGCAGGCGTCCGCCGACCTCCTCGATCGGATGGGCGGCGTTGCGGGCGCGCGTGGCCTTGAAGGACGTCTGGCTCACCTTGTTCTCGAGCATCCAGTCGCGGGTGAACTTGCCGGACTGAATGTCCTCGAGCACGCGCTTCATCTCGGCCTTGGTGTCCTTGGTGACGATGCGCGGGCCGGTGACATATTCGCCATATTCGGCCGTGTTGGAGACCGAATAGTTCATATTGGCGATGCCGCCCTCATAGATGAGGTCGACGATCAGCTTGACCTCGTGAAGGCACTCGAAATAGGCCATTTCCGGCGCATAGCCAGCCTCGACCAGCGTCTCGAAGCCATTGCGGATCAGCTCGACGAGGCCGCCGCAGAGCACGACCTGCTCGCCGAAGAGATCGGTCTCGCATTCCTCGCGGAAGGTGGTCTCGATTATGCCGGCGCGGCCGCCGCCGATCGCCGAGGCGTAGGAGAGGCCGAGCTCGAGCGCATTGCCGGAGGCGTTCTGATGCACGGCGATGAGGCAGGGGACGCCGCCGCCCTTCAGATATTCGCCGCGCACCGTATGGCCGGGGCCCTTGGGCGCGACCATGATGACGTCGAGATCCGCGCGCGGCTCGATGAGATTGAAGTGGATGTTGAGGCCATGGGCGAAGAGCAGCGCCGCGCCGGGCTTGAGATTCGGCGCGAGCTCGGCGGCGTAGATCTCGCCCTGCAGCTCGTCCGGCGTCAGCATCATGACGACATCGGCCCATTTGGCGGCCTCGGCCACCTCCAGCACCTTGACGCCGGCGCCCTCGGCCTTCTTGGCGGAGGCAGAGCCCTTGCGCAGCGCGACCGCGACCTCGCCGACGCCGGAATCCTTGAGGTTCAGGACATGGGCGTGGCCCTGGCTGCCATAGCCCACCACCGCGACCTTCTTGCCCTTGATCAGATTGATGTCGGCATCCCGATCGTAATAGACGCGCATATTCTCGCTTTCCCCCGCAGGACGACAGTCGGCCGTCGCTAGTCTTCAAGAGCGCCGCAACCGCCGGTCGCGCCGGTGGAGTCGGTTTCCTGATTGATTTTACGTGGCTTTTCTCTCGTCTCGGGAAGAACCGCAGGACGAGAGCGTATTTCGCCGACCTTTCTACGCGTCCGGCGCGCGAAGGTCAAAAATTAAGGATTTGCGCGGTCAGATCGGGTCCGGCCCGCGCGAGATCGCCGCGACCCCCGTCCGCGACACCTCGACGAGGCCGATCGGGCGCAAAAGATCGACGAATTCGTCGATCTTGTCGGGCTTTCCGGTCAGCTCGAAGATGAAGCTCTCGATGGTGGCGTCGACGACGCGGGCGCGGAAAGCCTCGGCCAGCTGCAGAGCGGCGTTGCGCTCCTCGCCCTTGCCCTTGACCTTCACCATGGCCAGCTCGCGCTCCAGCGAGCGGGCGGAGACGGTGAGGTCGGTGACCTTGTGGACCGGCACCAGCCGCTCGAGCTGATGCTGAATCTGCTCGATCGTTTCCGGCGTGCCGGAGGTGACGACGGTGATGCGCGAGAGATGCTCGCCATGGGCGACCTCCGCCACCGTCAGGCTCTCGATATTATAGCCGCGCCCGGAGAACAGGCCGACGACGCGCGCCAGCACGCCCGGCTCATTGTCGACCAGCACGGCGAGCGTATGCGTCTCCACATTGGAGCGCGACGTCGGGGACGAGTAGGGCGAGGGTGGCGAGAGGGGAGCGTTCATGGGTCCGTTTCCAGCGAGTGGCGAGTGGCGAGTGGCGAATAGCGAGTAGCTCTATTCGCTACTCGCTATTTCGCTATTCGCTCACACCAGCATCTTGCCCTTTTCGTCGATGATCGAGCCGAGCTCGACTCCGGCGTCGTCGGAGAGATCGGCGAGCAGCATGTCGTTATGCGCCTTGCCCGAGGGGATCATCGGGAAGCAATTCTCGCCCTTCTCGACGAGACAGTCGAAGATCACCGGCCCGTCATAGTCGATCATCTCCTGAATGGCGCGATCGAGATCGGCGGGATCGGAGCAGCGAATGCCCTTGGCGCCGAAGGCCTCGGCGAGCTTCACGAAATCGGGCAGCGCCTCGGAATAGGAGTGCGAGTAGCGTCCGCCGTGCAGCAGCTCCTGCCACTGGCGCACCATGCCCATATATTCATTGTTCAGGATGAAGATCTTGACCGGCAGCCGATATTGGATCGCCGTCGACATCTCCTGAATGTTCATCAGAATGGACGCCTCGCCGGCGATATCGACGACCAGCGATTTGGGATGCGCGAGCTGCGCGCCGATCGCCGCCGGCAGGCCATAGCCCATTGTGCCGAGCCCGCCGGAGGTCATCCAGCGATTGGGCTCGTCGAAATGATAATGCTGCGCGGCCCACATCTGATGCTGGCCGACCTCGGTGGTGACGTAAGGATCGCGATCCTTGGTCAGCGCATAGAGCCGCTGCACGGCGTATTGCGGCTTGATGACCTTGTCCGAGTTGCGGAAGGCCAGCGACTTGCGGTCGCGCCATTCGTCGATCTTCTTCCACCAGGCGTCGAGCGGCTGCTTCTCGGCGTGCATCGCCTCGGCGCGCCAGATGCGCACCATGCTCTCGAGCACATGGCCGCAATCGCCGACGATCGGCAGATCGACCTTCACATTCTTATTGATCGAGGAGCGATCGATATCGATGTGGATTTTCTTCGAGCCGGGCGAGAAGGCGTCGAGCCGTCCGGTGATGCGATCGTCGAAGCGCGAGCCGACGGCGATCATCAGATCGCAGTCGTGCATGGCGTTATTGGCCTCGAAAGTGCCGTGCATGCCGAGCATGCCGAGCCAGTTCGGCCCAGAGCCCGGATAGGCGCCGAGGCCCATCAGCGTCGAGGTGATCGGAAAGCCGGTGAGCGACACCAATTCGCGCAGCAGCGTCGAGGCGGCCGGGCCGGAATTGATGACGCCGCCGCCCGTATAGAAGATCGGCCGCTTGGCGGCGGCCATCATCTTCACCGCGCGGCGAATGGCGTCGGTGTCGGCGTCGAGCTTGGGCTGATAGGTCTTGTGATGCACATTGCGCGGGCCGGTGTAGGCCCCCGACGCGAATTGCACATCCTTGGGAATGTCGATGACGACCGGCCCCGGCCGCCCGCTGGAGGCGACATAGAAAGCCTCGTGCAGAATGCGCGGCAGATCGGCGATATTCTTCACCAGATAATTATGCTTGGTGCAGTGGCGGGTGATGCCGACCGTGTCGCATTCCTGAAAGGCGTCGGAGCCGATGAGATGCGTCGGCACCTGGCCGGTGATGCAGACCAGCGGAATGGAGTCCATCAGCGCGTCGGTGAGGCCGGTGATGGTGTTGGTGGCGCCGGGGCCGGATGTCACCAGCAGCACGCCCGGCTTGCCGGAGGAGCGGGCGTAACCCTCGGCGGCGTGCGCCGCGCCCTGCTCGTGGCGCACGAGAATATGCCGCACCTTCTCCTGGTGGAAGAGAACGTCATAGATCGGAAGGACGGCGCCGCCGGGATAGCCGAAAAGCACTTCGACGCCCTGGTCCTTCAGGGCCTCGACCACCATTTCCGCTCCGGTCATTTGCTTCGCCATTCTCTCCAGCTCCGCTTTCCTCGACCCTCGAGACGTAGGGCCGCGCGGGCGCGCCCCCATAGGCAATAAAAAAGGCCCCCTGGAGGGCCTCGGATAAGCGCCAGCGGCGGAAGCTCGGGATCAGACCCGCTCCGTCTCCAGCGCCCTGCCTACGAGAAGAATGCCCTTCACGGCCCGCTCCAGGTGAAATAACGGAGCAGACGTTACGGGAGACGACCGCAGGGGTCAAGGCGATTCCGCGGGCATAGGGGCGATCGGCGCGCGCGCCGGTCTCCTGAGCTTGGCCGGCGCGGCGAATTCGTGTACGGCTCCGTCGCCTCCCCACGAGAACGAGTCGAAGATGAAGCGCTTTTTCGAATCCTTCCTGTTCATGTCGCGCTGGCTGCTCGCGCCCTTCTTCGTCATGCTGGCGGTGGGGCTGCTGGAGCTGCTCTATAAGGCGAGCGTACGTCTCTACGAGGCGACGGCGCATCTCCTCACCGCCGCCGAATCCGACATGACGCTGCTGGTGCTGGACCTCATCGACATGACGCTGACCGGCGCGCTCGTGGTGACGGTCATGCTGTCGGTCTACGAGAATTTCGTCTCGAGAGTCGATACGAAGAACCAGCCCGGCTGGCCGGACTGGATGGGCTCGATCGATTTCTCCGAGCTGAAGCTGAAGCTGCTCTCGACCATCGTCGCCATATCGGCGATCAAATTGCTCGAAGCCTTCATGGACGTGCCGCACACCAACGACCGGGAGCTGTATTTCTATCTCGGCATTCATATGGTGTTCGTCGTCTCGACGCTGGCCTTCGCTCTGTCGGAGCGCCTCGCGAACGGCCATGGCAAGAGCCATGACGTCAACGGGCATTGACGAGCGGGCCAAGAGGCCGGCTCAGCGCTTCTTCACGAATTCCGTGCGCAGCACCAGACCTTTGATGGCGTCGTGCCGGCAGTCGATCTCCTCGGGATCGTCGGTGAGGCGGATCGATTTGATCACAGTGCCCTGCTTCAAGGTCTGATTGGCGCCCTTCACCTTCAGATCCTTGATGAGGATGACCGAGTCGCCGTCGGCGAGCACATTGCCGGCCGAATCCTTCACGACTTTCGCCTGCGCCGCCGCCGCGGCGAGCTGCGACGCCGGAACCCATTCGCCGCTCGCTTCGTCATAGACATAGTCTTCGTCGTCGGCCACGCGAACCTCTTTTCGATTGAACGCCGCGCGCGAGAGCCGCGCATCGGGATGCGCTCTCTTAGGCGACCGCGCCGCCTCGGCGCAAGGTGAAGCTCTGCGATGGTATTGTCGGGCCGGCCGCCTCTCAGAATCGGCGGCCCGGCGGCGCGGGCGCGCATTTCATCACGGCGATGACGCCGCCATCGTCATATTTCAGCGTGCCGGCGGCTATGTCGAGCAGGTTGCGAACATGCTGGTCGTGGCATTTGCCATTCGCGGCGACGCAGACGCGGTCCTGGCCGAAGCTCACCGCATCCTTGTCGACGCTGACCGCATAAGTGACCTTTTGCGTCTCGCTGGAGCCGCTCGCGCCGGAGACATAGGAATCGCCGTCGCGATATTCCTCGGCGACGCCGTCCTCCCAAATGAGCTGCACGAAGCGCCGGCCGGTGTCGATGTCGATCGCGACCGTCCGATTCGTGCGCCCGCAATCGAGATGAATTTCTGAGGCGAGGGCGTGCGGCGCGAGCAGCAGCGCGAAGGAAGCAAGGGCGTAGAGTGAGGCGTTCATTCCATGTTCCGCAATGCGCGCGCGGCGCGGCCTCGTCAATTTCTCGGCAGGGAGGAGCGCATCTCGTCGCAAGCGCGCAATTGCGCCTCGGTCGCGGACCAATAGGAGATTTCGCAAAGCGCCTGATAGCGGCTGGCGACGAAGAGCGACCACAGAAAATAGCCGAAGCCTGCGACGCCGAGCGCGAGCAGCATGTTGCGACTAAAAGCGTTCATGATCGCCCTTTCGCGCCGATGCGGCCCGACGCCTTCCACCCTGTCATCCTGGCGCTTGCGTATGGCGGGGTCAAGCGCGTCCGGCTGAATGGTTGGGCGCGTTCCCCCTTCTCCCCGCAATGCGGGGAGAAGGAAGGCGGCAAATGCCGCGCGAACCAATCGGCGAAGCCGTATCAGTCCAGTGTCTGGCGGAAGCGCATCACCGCGACGCCCATCGCCGCCAGAGTGAAGACGCCGAGCGCGAGCGTGTCGCTGGTCAGGTCGCCGAAGCTCGAGCCTTTCAGCATGATCGAGCGCACGATGCGCAGATAATGGGTGAGCGGCAGCGCCTCGCCGACATATTGCGCCCATTGCGGCATGCCGCGGAAGGGGAAGAAGAAGCCCGAGAGCAGCATATTGGGCAGGAAGAAGAAGAAGGTCATCTGGATCGCCTGCAATTGATTGACGGCGATCGTCGAGAATGTGTAGCCGACCGAGAGATTGGCGGTGATGAACAAGAGCGTCAGCGGCGCCAGCGCGAGCAGCGAGCCGACGATCGGCACGCCGAACAATAGCGTCGCGACGATGAGGATAATGCCCATCTGCACGCCGCCGACCACGACATAAGGCGCGATCTTGCCGAGCATGATCTCGGTCGGCCGCACCGGCATTGCGAGCAGCGCCTCCATCGTGCCGCGCTCGATCTCGCGCGTCACCGAGAGCGCGGTGTAGATCAGCATGGTCATTGTGAGAATCGTGCCGACGAGTCCGGGCACGATGTTTCGGCGCGTCTCGCCAGCCGCATTGTAGCGGCGATGCACCCGCACCTCGAAAGGCGGCGGTCCTTGCGCGAGATGCGCGAGCGGGCCGGTCAGCTCGCGGTCCAGCGCGCTCGCGGCCGCGGCCGTCACGGCGGAGACGGCGCCGCCGGTCGCCGTGGGATCGGTGGCGTCGGCGACGACGAGCACGGGAGGCCGCTCGCCGCGAATGACGCGCCGGCCGAAATCGGGCGGCACCTCTATGACGAATTGCACGCGATTGGAGAGGATCAGCTTCTCGGCGTCGCTCTCGTCCGTCGCCGCGGCGATGATGTCGAAATAATCGGTCGTGCGGAGCGCCGCGACGAAGGAGCGCGCCAGCGGCCCGTCGTCCTGCACCAACAGCGCCGTGGCGAGATGCTTGGGATCGGCGTTGATGGCGTAGCCGAACAGCAAGAGCTGAATGAGCGGAATGCCGACGATCATCGCCAACGTCACGCGGTCGCGACGCAGCTGAATCAGCTCCTTCACGAACATCGCATAGAGGCGCCCGAGCGCGGCGCGTATGTTCGGCGGGACGCTCATGCGCGCGCCTCTCTATGCGTCATGAGGTCGATGAACACATCCTCGAGCGAAGGCTCGCCGCGCGTCCATTGCTGCGGCGCGTTCTCGCCGAACGCGCGCACGATCTCCGCGAGGCGCGCGGCGTCGCGGCCGGCGACATGCAGCGCCATGCCGAAAGGCGCGACCATGTCCACGCCCTCGGTCGCCTTCAGCCGCGCGGCGAGCGCGCCGAGGTCGGGGCCGGTCACGATGTAAGTGGAGAGGCCGGAGCGGGCGACGATCTCGGCGATCGTTCCCTGCGCCAAAAGGCGTCCGTCGGCGATATAGGCGATCTCGTGACAGCGCTCCGCCTCGTCCATGTAGTGGGTGGAGACGAGCACGGTGAGGCCTTGCGCGGCGAGCGAATGAATCTCGTCCCAGAAATCGCGCCGCGCCTTGGGATCGACGCCCGCCGTCGGCTCGTCGAGCAGCAGCAGCGCAGGGCCGGGCAATATGCAGGCGGCGAGCGCCAAGCGCTGCTTCCAGCCGCCGGAGAGCTCGCCGGCGAGCTGCTCGGCGCGCTTGTCCAACCCTAAGCGAATGAGCGCCTCCCGCGCCGCCTCCACGGGCCGCGCGAGGCCGTAGATGCGCGCGACGAATTCGAGATTCTCGCGGATCGAGAGATCGGCGTAGAGCGAGAAGCGCTGCGTCATATAGCCGACCCGGCGCTTGATCTCGTTTTGCTGCGTGCGAATGTCATAGCCGAGGCAGGAGCCGCGGCCGGAATCGGGCGTCAGCAATCCGCAGAGCATGCGGATCGTCGTCGTCTTGCCGCTGCCATTGGGGCCGAGGAAGCCGTGAATGCGGCCACGCTCGACGCGCATGGTGAGATTGTCGACCACCTTGCGGGCGCCGAAGGATTTGGTGAGCCCCTCGGCCTCGATGGCGATCTCGACGCCGCTCACGGCGCCGCGCTCTCGGCGGAAAGGCGCACGCGCACGGGAAGGCCGAGCGGCAGCAGCAGCGCTCTGTCCTCGAGCCGCGCCTCCGCCTTGAAGACGAGCTTGGCGCGCTCCTGATCGCTGAAGATCACCGGCGGCGTATATTCCTCCCGCTGCGCGATGAAGCTGATGCGGCCGGAAAGCCCCTTCTCGCAGCCGTCGCATTCGACGGCGACGCTGGCGCCGAGCTTCGCCGCGGCGAGCCGCTCCTGCGGAACATAGAAGCGCACCTTGCGATTTTGCGGCGGCAGCAGAGAGAGCGCCGGCTGGCCGGCGGCCACCATCTCGCCGGCGCGGAAGAAAATATCCTGCACCACGCCCGCCGCCGGCGCGACGACCTTCTGCCGCGCGATGCGCGTGTCGAGCTGCTCGATCTGCGCGCGCGCCATGACGATCGCCGATTGCGCGGCGTCGATCTCCTGATTGCGGCTCGGCAGGCGCGCGACCTCGATCTGGCGTTCCGCCTCGGCGAGCGCGGCCTTGTCGCGATCGCGCGCCATCACCGCCTGATCGAGCGCCGATTTCGGCGCATTGCCATGCGAGTAGAGAATGCGCTTGCGCTCATATTCGGCGGCCGAGAGCGCGGCCGAGGCGCGCGCGGCCTCGACGGCCGCTTGCAGCACGGCGATCTGCTGCGGACGATTCATCGAGGCGCGCAGATTCTCGAGCTGCGCCTGCATTTGCGCCAGCCGCGCGGCGGCTTCCGCGCGTTGGCGGTCCAGCACCGGCGTGGCCATGGAGAAGAGAGGCTCGCCTTCCGCGACCTCCTTGCCGGCCTCGACGTCGAGCCGGGCGAGACGCTCGCCCTCCACCGGGCCGATATAGAGAAGCTCGCCCTCGACATAGCCGAGGAAGGCGCCGGAGCCATAGGCGTCGCCGCGCATCCGCCATAGGCCGAGCGTGACGGGGATCAGCAGGACGAGCAGGAGCCAGCGTCTCATTTCCGTCCTCGCAACGGCGGACGGAGCGGGCCGGCGCGCCCGATATGCTCGATCCGAGCCTCCCCCTCGCGTCAGGCTGTTAAGTCGCGCGGAGGGCGCGGTCAAGACCCTGCTGGCGTCGCAAGGGCGTGGCCAAATCCGGCGTATGAGCTATATTGTCGACGATTTCGAAAAGCAGGCCGACCATGAAACCCTATATCGCGATCGTCCATCAGGAAGAGGGCAGCGCCTATGGCGTGAGCTTTCCCGACGCGCCAGGCTGCTTCTCGGCGGCCGACGAGCTCGACGATCTCTTCGTCATGGCGACCGAGGCGCTGGAGCTTTGGGCGGACGGCATGCGCGAGGACGGCGCGCCGATCCCCGAGCCGCGCGAGCTATCGAAATTGAGAGACGACCCAGAATGGGCGGAGAGCTTCGAAGGAGCCGCCTTCATCATCGCCATCGAAGCCCCTTGGGACAGGCTCTCGCGCGCGGCGGAATAATCAGTCCTTCGGCCAGCCGGCCTGACGATAAATGTCGGCGGCGGTCTTCGGCGGAATATTCTTCTTTGGATGAGCGACGGTGACGCGTCCGACGATGTTCGGATGCTTGTATTGCCGATGCGAGCCCTTGGAGCGGACGAGCAGCCAGCCTTCGCGTTCCAGACGACGGATGATCTCGCGGCTGTCGGCGCGGCTGTCGGTGAGCATGAATCACTCCAGTGAAGAGGCTGGAGGATACCGCAAGCCAATTCGCGTCAATTGCAAAAAGCGTCAAAAGTGGTCGACTTCGCCGGTTTATCCCATGTGAGGCTCTGGCCGCGACGTAAAATCAAATATTCACAAGTAGAAAATCTGTCCTCTCGCTCGAGCGCTCGTCGCCGCAATTGACAATGCACTACTGATTTATTCAAGGAAAGGGAGCGGGGCGACCGCAGGGAGGGAAACGGCCGCCCCGGCCGGACGCTCAGAAGAAGCCGAGCTTGTCCGGGCTATAGCTGACCAGCAGATTCTTCGTCTGCTGGTAGTGATCGAGCATCATGCGATGATTCTCGCGGCCGATGCCGGACTGCTTGTAGCCGCCGAAGGCCGCATGCGCCGGATAGGCATGATAGCAATTGGTCCACACGCGTCCCGCCTGCACGGCGCGGCCGACGCGATAGGCGCGGTTGATATCGCGCGTCCACACGCCGGCGCCGAGGCCGAAGATCGTGTCATTGGCGATCGCCACCGCCTCTTCATCCGTGTCGAACACCGTCACCGACACGACGGGTCCGAAAATCTCCTCCTGGAACACGCGCATCTTATTATTGCCGGCGAGCACTGTGGGCTTCACATAATAGCCGCCGGAAAGATCGCCGCCGAGCTCGGCGCGTCCGCCGCCGATCAATATGTCCGCGCCTTCCTTCTGGCCGATGTCGATATAGCCGAGGATCTTCTCCATCTGCTCCTTGGAGGCCTGCGCGCCGATCATCGTCTTGGCGTCGAGCGGGTCGCCCTGCACGATGGCGCCGACGCGCTTCACCGCCTTCTCGATGAATTTGTCATAGATGCTTCGGTGCACCAGAGCGCGGCTCGGGCAAGTGCAGACCTCGCCCTGATTGAGCGCGAACATGGCGAAGCCTTCGAGCGCCTTGTCGAGGAATGCGTCGTCCTCCGCCGCCACATCGGCGAAGAATATGTTGGGCGATTTGCCGCCGAGCTCCAATGTCGTGGGGATGAGATTGCGCGCGGCATATTCGCCGATCAGCCGTCCCGTGCTGGTCTCGCCGGTGAAGGCGATCTTGGCGATGCGCGGCGAGGAGGCGAGCGGCTTGCCGGCCTCGAGGCCGAATCCATTGACGATATTGACGACGCCGGCCGGCAGAAGATCGCCGACGATCTTCGCCCATACGAGTATGGAGGCGGGCGTCTGCTCGGCCGGTTTCAGCACCACGCAATTGCCCGCCGCAATCGCGGGAGCGAGCTTCCACGCCGCCATCAGCAGCGGGAAGTTCCACGGGATGATCTGGCCGACGACGCCGAGCGGCTCGTGGAAATGATAGGCGACCGTGTCATGGTCGATTTCCGATATGCCGCCTTCCTGCGCGCGGATCGCCGAGGCGAAATAGCGGAAATGATCGATGGCGAGCGGAATGTCGGCGGCCGTCGTCTCGCGGATCGGCTTGCCATTGTCCCAGCTCTCGGCTTCCGCCAGCGCCGCGAGATTTTGCTCCATGCGATCGGCGACGGCGAGGAGAACGCGCGCACGCTCGCCGACGCTGGCGCGGCCCCAAGCGTCCTTGGCGGCATGGGCGGCGTCGAGCGCGAGCTCTATGTCGGTCGCGTCGGAACGCGGGACCTCGCAGAGAATCTGTCCATTGACCGGAGTCACATTCTCGAAATAGCGGCCGGCGCGCGGAGCGATCCAGCGGCCGCCGATGAAATTCTCGTAGCGCGCCTCGAACTTCGGCGTCGTGGAGCGGAGGAATTCGGGCCTCGTCATGACGTTTCCCCTTTAGTGTCTCTGCGCCTTTGCGGCGTCGGGGGAGATCATCCGCCCGCGCGGTCGGCGGCGCCAGAGGGGGGAACGCATGACGGAGCGAGAGGTGTCGCAAATTTGCGACACCTGCGGCGGTTTCTAATGTCCCTGCGACAATCCGAGCCGCCCGAGCTTGCGATGCAGAGTGGCGCGGCTGACGCCGAGCAGGCGCGCGGCGGCGGTCACATTGCCATTGGCGCGGGCGAGGGCGCGGCGAATGGCGCCGCGCTCGGCGTCTTCCAGCTCGCTTCGCTGCGGCTCTCCGTTCTGCAGCTCGGTCTCGCCGGCGCCGCTCAGCAGATCGGCCGCCGCCAGCTGCGCCGCTATGCGCGCATCGGTGACGCCGAGCTCGAGCCGCGCCGCGCGCGTCGCGCCGATGACGAGATCGTGCCGATCGACGGCGATCAGCGAGGCCGAGTTTCGATCGGCCTGCGGCGAGAGCAGGATGCGCGCCTCGGCGAAAGCGCGGCGGAAGTTCAGCGCCTCTATCGTGCGCGCGGCGTCGACGACGGCGACGGAGAGCAGATTGGTCAGCCCGTCGGCCAAGGTCTCGCGGCAGGAGGAGACGTCGAGCGCCGCCGCCAGCCGTCCCAAATGATCGAAGATCGGCGCGGCGGTGCAGCTCAGCCCGGTGTTCTGGGCATGAAAATGCTGGTCGCGATGGATCGTCAGCGCGCGCTCCTCGACGATGCAGGCGCCGATGGCGTTGGTGCCCTGATGCGCCTCGCTCCATCGCGCGCCGGTCCGCAATCCGCGCCGGTCGAAAATCTCGGCGTCCGCAGGGGCGCCGCGGCGCTCCAGCGGAACGCCGCGCGCATCGGCCAGAAGAACGCAGCAGCCGAGATCGCCTATGGCGGCCGAGAGCCGCTCCATCACGCTCTGCGCGACGCGCGCCAGCGGCTCCAGCCTCTCGCGCGACTCGCGCAATTCGGCGGCGGTGAGAATGGCGGGCGCGAGGCTCGCCGCCGGATCGAGCTTATGCAGCGTGACGCAGCGGCGCCAGGAGGCGGCGACCGCCGAGCGCGCCGGCGCGGTCTCGTCCGCGACCACCGAGCGCACGCGGTCCAAATGCGAATTGGCCAAATGCGAATTGGCGATGTCTCCGCTCATGCGAAGCTCCCTTTGTCGCCGAGACTATAGAGGGAAAGCGCGCCCGGCGCACGCGTCGCCGCGTCGCATTCCGGCCGGCGAGATTATGCGAAGGATTTACGAAAATCTTTACTATATTGCGGCGTAATTCACCGCCATGGTCAGTGAAGCTCGCGTTGGTCGAACCGCAAGGTTCGAGAAGTCGAGCTCGCGAATACTTGCGCTGAAGCTACGTAGCGCGGACAAAAAACCGCCAAATTGTAACTTCAGTTTCTCGAACAATGCTCGGGATCGGAGAGAAGAAGCTTCGTTCCGGGCGCGTGTGGCGTAGTCGAGCGGCTCGCTCTTGGAGACGCTTCGACAGTGTGCGTAACGGAAGTCCTTCCGAAAGTGGGGGTGGATGCGTAAGAATCCCGGTGAACGATGCTCTTCCAATTCATTGCCTCGCCGTGAAATCTCTCGCCGCATTCTGCTCTCGACTCTTTTTCTCGCCGGCGCCCTCACCGTGGGCGGTCTGGCGGGTCTCGCGATGCGCAGCGCCGAGCAGAAGCCCGAGCCGCCCGCAGCCGCCGCGCTCACGATAGACAGCCCCGAGGAGACGACGGCCTCGATCGAGTCGCCCTCCTTCTCCATTCCCTTCGGCGTGCTGGTCGGCGATCTGCGCTCCCATGCGGCGCCCAAGACGGTGGTCGCCGCGCTCGAGGCGCCGAAATCCCTGCCGACGCCTCCGCTGGCGCCCGTGGCCGCGCCGACGCCGCCCGCCCGCAAGGACGCGGGCCTCGAGCAGCAGGTCGCGGAAGAGGAAGAAGACAGCGCGCCGCTGCCGCCGCCGCGCCCCTCCGAATTCGGCCTGCGCGTCCATCTGCCCACCATTCGCAGCGCGCGCAAGACCGCCTCCGCGTCGTCCGCGGAAGAGGAGAGCAGCCCCTCCTTCTTCGAGAAAGTCTTCGGCCCGCTGCGGCCCACCGGCAAGGCGCTCGCCTATGCTGCGCCGGAGACCGGGCTCTTCGACGGTCTGCGCAATGTGACGCGCAGCAATCCGACGACGGCCTATGACAATCAGACCGCCGTCTATGACATCAGCGCGCATACGGTCTATCTGCCGGACGGCACGCGTCTCGAGGCGCATTCGGGCCTCGGCGACAAATTCGACGATCCGCGCTTCGCCCATGTGCGCATGCGCGGCGTCACGCCGCCGCATACTTACGATCTCACCTTCCGCGAGAGCCTGTTCCATGGCGTGCGCGCGATCCGCTTGACGCCGGTCGGCGGCGAGGGCGCGATCTTCGGCCGCGCCGGCCTGCTCGCGCATACTTACATGCTCGGCCCGCGCGGCGACTCCAATGGCTGCGTGTCGTTCAAGAATTACGCCGCCTTCCTGCGCGCTTTCGAGCGCGGCGAGATCAAGCGTCTCGTCGTCGTCGGCAAGCTGTAAGCAAAAGCAACGCTCTCCCCTCATGCTGAGGAGGTCGCGAAGCGGCCGTCTCGAAGCACGAGGGGGGTCCAGAAGGCGTCGCGTGAAATTTCCCTCGTGCTTCGAGACGCGCCTTTCAGGCGCTCGGCATGAGGGAAATTTCATTTCGATCGTTCCCGCGTCCGAAATCCCTTACAATTTCTTCGGCTCGTCGAAGGCGGGCAGATTGCGGCAGCCGAGCGCGCCATATTCCTCGACGCGCTTGCGCGCGCCCGGCGTGCCGCGCCGCGTCGGATCGAGCGCGATCCAGGAAAACAGCGTGAAGGCCGCGTCGCAAGGCTTGCCCACGGCGACATAGGCGTTGGCCAGCTCGACGAATAATCGCTCATGCACTTTGGCGCGATCGTGGAACAATTCGATCGCCGTCTTATATTCGCCGATCGCCGCGTCATAGCGCTTGGCCGCGAACAGCGTCCGCGCGCGCAGATAATGAAAATCCGGCTGGATCGGCTGCTCGGAGATCAGCGCGTCGGCGATCTTCAGCGCGCCCTCCGCATCGCCGATGCGCAGGAACAATTCGCCGGCGCGGCCCTTCTCGATCGCGCTGTCCGGGCAGGCCGCCGCGAAGCCGCTGTAGCCGCGCGCGGCGACGCGCTCCTCGCCTTCGACGATCAGCGCCTCGGCGAGAGCGGCGATCGCGCGCTTGTCGCAGGGCTCGCGCAAAAGCTTGGCGAGCGGCGCGGAGATTTTGGGCGAGGCGACGAGGCCCGCCCGCAAAGGCTCCATCTCGAGCCGGGCGTAGAGGGGCGCATATTCGTCGGCCGGGGTCGGCGCGCCGACGGCTTCCGCCGCCGTATAGGCCTCGCGGCGCAGAAAATCGCCGAGCTCGGGCGCGACGACGACAGCGAGCCCGAGCGCCGCGGAAATCGCGACCAGCGCGCCGATCCAGACGCGGCTCCTTTCCGGCGAAGGCGGCGGGGCGATGCGGTCCCCGCGGTCGATCTCCATGGTCTATCGTCCCAATGCGCGCGTCGACAATTGTGACGAAAGCTAGCGTGAAATCGCGGCGAAAGCGCGTCCGGCTTTTCCCTCGTCTCAAACCTCCCGCAAAATCTCCTCCAGCGCGGCGTCCAGCGCCTCGGGCTCCGGCTCCTCTATCGTCGCGCTCTGCGTGAAGATCAGCGCGCAGCGCACATTTTTGTGCGGATAGAGCCGCCGCGCCGCGGCGCGATAGACGGCGAGCTGGCGCAATTGCGCGGGCGTCGCCGGATGGCGCGGCGCGCCGGTCTTGAAATCGGCGACGATGACGTCGGTTTCCGTCTCGGCGAGCCGGTCGATGCGGCCGCAAATGGCGATCTCGCCGCGCGGGCTGTCGAGCTTCGCGACGATCTCCACCTCCGGCGCCGAGCCCGGGCCGAATAAAGGCGCGAGCGAGGCGTGGTCGATCACCGCGAGCACGGCGGCGACGAGCCCCTGGCGCTGCGCGGCGTCGAGCGGGGCGGCGCGCAGCTCCAGAAAGCGCAGCGCGGCCTCGACGCGCCGCTCCGGCGGCGTGTCCGGCAGGCGTTGCAGCAGCGCATGGGTGAGCCGGCCGACCAGCAGACGCTCGCGGTCGCGCCGCGTCGGCGCTGCGGTCTCCTCGCCGGCGAAAGGATCGGCAGCCGCCAGCGCCGTCGCCGGCCGCAAGGGCGGGGCCGGCGCGCGCTCCTCCGGCGCCGGCGCGCGCGCATAAAGTGGGACGATGATCGGCTCGGCCTCTCGCGTCTCTTTCGCGGCTGTCGCGCCATGCGCCGTGACGCCATAGCGCAAAATCTGCTTCGTCTCGTCCAGCGGGTCCGGCGCGCTGTCGCAGGCGGGCTCGAGCGCGTTGCGGATCGCGTCGTACCAGCAGCCGGCGCCGCGCCCCGCCGGCCCATGGAAGCCGCCGACATAGAGCCGCTCCTCGGCGCGCGTCAGCGCCACATAGAGCAGCCTGCGATGCTCCTCTCGCGCCGCCTCGCGCAGCGCCTCGCGGGCGTCGGCGACGGCGGGCGGATCGGCGGCCATAGCGCCGGACCAGACCAGCGTCGCGCCGTCGTCCTCGCCGAGCCGGAATATCTTCGGATCGTGCCGGCCGGAGGGGCCGCCGCACGTATCCGGCAGAAAGACGATCTTCGCCTCCAGGCCCTTGGAGGCGTGCACGGTCATCACGCGCACGGCGTCGCCGGCCGCCTCCATGTCGCGCTTGACGGAGAGTTGCAGGCTCTCGACGCTCGCCAAAAATCCGGCGAGACCCTGCGCCTGCTCGCGCTCGAAGGTGAGCGCGAGGCGCAAGAATTCGTCGATCGCGTCATTGGCTTCCTGGCCGAGCCGGCCGACCAGTTTTTCGCGGCCGCCGCCGGCGCTGAGAATATGGCTGTAGAAATCGAATGGCGCGCGCGTGCGCGCCTCGCGCGCCCAAGCTTCGACGCGCGCCGCCGCCTCTCTATGCGCCGGCTCCGGCGAGGCGGCGAGCGCATCGATGAGCGCGCCTTCGCGCTTGGGCGCGAGGGCGATGAGATCATCATCGGTGAAGCCGAAGAGCGGCGATTTCAGCAGCGTCGCCAGAGTGAGATCATCCTCGCGCAGCAGCGCGACGCGGCCGAGCGCGACGAGGTCCATCACCGCAATATGGCCGGAGAGATCGAGACGATCGGCGCCGGCGACGGGAATCGCCTCCGCCTTCAGCGCGCGAATGACGCCTTCGAAAAAAGCGTCGCGCTTGCGCACCAATATCATCACATCGCCGGGCCGCACGGGGCGCATCGCGCCTCTGTCCTCGACGCATTCGCCATTCTGCGGCGCGAGCAGGGCCATCACCTTGCGCGCGATCTTTCGCGCGAGCCGCGCAGGCGGGCCGGCCTCGTTCACATAATCGAGCGGCAGGCGCCAATCCTCCGGCGTCTCCGCGCCCTGGGACGATTCCGGCTCCCATATCTCGACGAGGCCGGACACGTCGCTCTTCCACGCCTCATGCACGGGCGCGGGCTCCTCGCGATCCGCCGCGAGGCCGCGCCTGTTCTCCTCGACGGAGAAGACGATATCCACCGCGCCGAGCACTTGCGGCGAGGAGCGGAAGGAGCGCGTCAGCCGCACAGGCTCGAAGCGGAGCTCGGCGTCGCGGAAACGGCGCTCGAAATCGCGGCGCATGGCGTCGAATTTCTCCGGCGCGGCGCCTTGAAAGGAGAAGATCGATTGCTTCTCGTCGCCCACGGCGAAAAAGGTGCGGATGCGCCGCGTGGCGCCGGCGCCGGCGCAGAATTCATCGGCGAGCGCGGCCAATATGTCCCATTGCGCCGCGCTCGTGTCCTGCGCCTCATCGACGAGAATATGATCGATGCGCGAATCGAGCTTGTAGAGCACCCAGGACGGGCTCGAGCTTTGAAACAGCCGGCGCGTGCGCTCGATGAGATCGTCGAAATCGAAGAGGCCACGATTGCTCTTCATCCGCTCATAGGCCGAGAGAATGGCGTCGCCGATCCGCGCCAGCGCTATGGAGCGATCGAATGCGGCGGCGGCCTTGCGCTTTTCCACCAGCGCGACGAGCCGATCGCGCTCCTCCTCGAGCCGCGCCAGCAACGCCGGCTGCTGCTTTTGCAAAGCGGCGGAAATGATCTTCTGCTTGCCGAGCCCGCGCGGCTCGCCATCCTTCTTGAAGAAGACCGCCAAATACTCTTCGACACACGCCGAATGTCGATCGCTCGCGCCCCCTCTCCCGCGCAGCGGGGGAGGGCCGGGGAGGGGGCCTGCCAGACCCGCGGCGAGCATCAATTGCGTCGCGAGCTTTCCATCATTCGCGCCGCCGCCGCGCAGCGCTTGCGCGATTCCATTCCAATCGCGCGGCGCTATCCCGCCCTCGATAATCGCCCGCTCCACCGCCTCGAGCGTCTCGCCTTCGCGCAGCCCCAAGCGCTCGCGCAGCAATTCCGCATAATCGCCGGAAGAGAGATTGCGATGCGCCGCCCTATGGCCGAGCAATTCCGCGATCAGCTCGTCGAAGCCGCCGCCGGAGCAGAGCCGCGACACCGTCTCCAGCGCCGCGCGCAATTCGCCTTCGTCCAGCACGGCGCGGGCGAGCGTTTGCCGCCGCGCGCGCTCCAAAAGCTCGGCGCGCTCGAGATCGTCGAGCACGCGGAAGGACGCCGCGACATTGGCCTCGAAGGGAAAGAGATGCAGAATCCTTTCACAAAAAGCGTGGATGGTCTGAATCTTCAGCCCGCCCGGCGTCTCCACTGTGCGCGCGAATAGGCGCCGCGCGAAGACGAGCTCCGCGCGCGAGGGCTGCGGCGCGCCGGTGGCGAGAATCGCGGCGGTCAGCGCCTCATCGTCGAGCAGCGCCCAGCCGGCGAGAATATCGAAAATGCGCGCCGCCATATTTGCGGCCGCGGCCTTTGTGTAGGTGAGGCACAATATGCGCGAGGGCGGCGCGCCGGCGAGCAGCAGACGCACCACGCGCTGCGATAGAACATGCGTCTTGCCCGAGCCCGCATGGGCCGCCACCCAGGCCGATTGCGCGGGGTCGGAAGCGGTCCGCTGCCGTTCCCGCGTGTCCTTGGCGATGGGGCGTCTGTCGCTCATCCAATTTCCATTCAGAGCGAAGGAAAGCGCTCTAAGGCGATGTCTTCTCGATATTCTCGGCCACGACCTCGTCGATCATGCTGTCGAGATCGGTCGCCTTCGTCTCTTTGGTGAAGAGGAGCGCGATGATCGTCGAGGCGCCGAGCGCGGCGAGATAGAGGCCGACCGATTCCGCTCCGTAATTTTGCGCGATCCATGTCGCCACAAAGGGCGTCAGCGCCGCGCCGAGTATCGACGCGAGATTATAGGAGACGCCCGAGCCCGTATAGCGCGTGTTGGTGGGGAAAAGCTCCGGCAATATCGCCGACATGGGCCCGAAGGTGAGGCCCATCAGCGACATGCCTATGCTGAGGAAAACCAATATGAGCCCGTGATTGGCGCTCTCGCCCGTGCCGATGAGATCCTTGGAGAGGAAGAAGCGGAAGGAGAGGCCGAACAGCACGATGCCGCTCGTCACGATCAGCAGCAGCTTGCGGCGGCCGATCCTGTCGGCGAGATGCCCCGAGACGGGGATGAAGCCGGCGAAGAACAGCACCGAAATGAGCTGCAGCACGAGAAAATCGCGATAGCCTATGCCGAGATTGCCGAGCGCGACCTTGCCGATGCCATAGGACAAAATCCATGTCGTCATCAGATAGAAGAGACCATAGGTCGCGACCATGATGAAAGTGCCGAGCAAAAGCTCTTTCGCATTGTTGCGGAACACATGGGCGAGCGGCGATTTCAATTTCTCGCCGCGCTCCAATGCGCGCGCGAAGACCGGCGTCTCATGCAGCTTCAAGCGCACATAGAGGCCGAGCGTGACGAGCAGAATGGAGAGCAGAAAGGGCAGGCGCCAGCCCCAGGCGAGGAAATGCTCGTCCGGCGTCGCGCGCGTCGAATCGAAGGCGAAGAGAATGGTGAGCGTAAGGAAGAATCCATTGGCGAGAATGAATCCGAAAGGCGCGCCGAGCTGCGGCCACATGGCGGCCCAGGCGCGCTTGCCCTTATCGGCGGTTTCGGTGGCGAGCAGCGCCGCGCCGGACCATTCGCCGCCGAGGCCGACGCCCTGGCTGAAACGGAAAATAGTGAGCAGGACTGGCGCGAACAGGCCGATCTGATGATAGGTCGGCAGAAGGCCGATGGCGAAAGTGGCGAGGCCCATCAGCAGCAGCGAGCCGACGAGCGTCGCCTTGCGCCCGACGCGATCGCCGAAATGGCCGAAGAGGACGGAGCCGATCGGCCGCGCGACAAAGGCGACGCCGAATGTCGCCATGGAGGCGAGCAGCGCTGCGCTGCCCGCGCCGGCGGGGAAGAACAAGAGCGGAAACACCGACACGGCGGCGGTGGCGTAGATGTAGAAATCGAAGAATTCGATCGTCGTGCCGACGAGGCTCGCGAAGATGATGCGATTGCGATAGCGATAGCTTTTATCCGACCCTTCGAGAGCCATTTTCAAATTCCTCGCCCATGTTCGAATGCTGCGCGTCGATCCGGCGTTTATGAGGATCGAAGGCCGTTTCGGGAAACCATACAAGAAATGTAGTTTGACCGCTATCGAAGGCGGTCGCCGCCCCCGGCTCCGATCTTTTGCTTAGCGAGACGTGAATCTTCGGCTGCGCGGCGTCGTCCCGAAGCGGGAAGAATGGCACGAGAGGTGGACAAAGCCCGTCCGAATCGGGGGTGCCGAAAATCGGCGGCCGATTCTTTGCCGAAACGTCAAGAAGTGTGGTGAAGACTTCGTGTCCTCGATTTTCATTCGTCGCCATGCGCGATGCGCGGGAAGCCGCGTCGATAGGCTTAGCCGAAAGTGAATCCGATGACCGTGTCCGTCGTCCCGAAGTGAGAGCGGCGGCACGAGGCGAGAACAATACAAGTCCGAATCGGGAGCGTCGAAAATCGGCCGCCGATTCCTTGCCGAAGCGTCAATCATCATGGTGAACGCCGCGTCTCGGCCGCGACCACGCCGCGGTCGCCGTGGCCGCGCCGCCGTCCTGGCGGCGCGGCTCAAGCGCCTCTCAGGGCAGAGTGCTGAAGAAAAGACCCCTGACCCGGCCGTCGGGAGCGAGGTCGATGCGCCATTCGGTCTCGTTTTTTTCGAATTGTGCGCGATAGACGTCCCAGCCGTCCACGCCGACGCCGACGAAGCGAATCTCGCCGAGCGCGCCTTTCGCCGAGAGCTCCTCCGCGACCGCCTCCGCTCGCTCGCGCGCCAATGTGGCGAGCGGCTCCGTCATGCGCGCGGCGTCGATCTCTCTGCGCCGGGCGTCGTCGATCGTTCGGCGGATCGCCTCTTCGCTGTCCGGCTGCGGCCGATTATCGCGGATTCTGCGCGTCAGCTCCTCCGCCGCACGCTCGGCCTCCGCTTCGTCGATCCGCCGCGCGACCAGCTCGACGCCGTTCTGATGGATCGTCAGCGCATTCACTGATTGATCGCTGTCTATGGAAAAGACGAGCTGAGCCGGGACGACCTTCAGAAAGAACTCGGTCTCGCTTTCTGGAAAAATCTCATAGGCGGCCTGCCCGGTCACCTGACCGAAGAGCCGGTCGTCGACGCGCGTGATTTTTATCACGCCCCCGATGGCGTCGAAGCGATAGGCGCCGACATAGCGATCATAGATTTCTGGATTTACGGGCGTCGTCTTGCGCGGGCGCGCCTGCTCGTAGCGGCGCTGCGCGATCAGGTCGAGCGATGTCTGCGTCATGGTGGTCTCCTTTGCGAGCGTTATGAGTTCGTCGAGCGAGAGCGTCCCACCCTTGGAGAGCTTCGTTCGGGCGGCGCCGACGAGCGCCAGCTTCTCGTCGATGCGCTGGCGTTGTTCGGCGAGCGCCGACTGCTGCATTTCCAGTGTTCGATCGAGATCGACCGCGCGCCCCTCGAGCAGCGCGGCGATGCGCGAGAGGCTGAGGCCGAAGCGTTTCAGAGCGAGCACTTCGTGGAGACGGGCGATCTCCTTTTCGCCGTACAGCCTCCAGCCCTTCGCCGAACGGGCCGGCGTCAGCAGGCTGCGCTGCTCATAGGTTCGGAGACCGCGAACGGTGACGCCGATGCGCTCCGCACATTCCGCCGCGGTCAGCAACACGTCCTTGCGCTTCGACTCTCTCACTGGACGAGCCCTCCTGTTTCTCGGGTCTAATCTATGACCCAAGGGACGGCGCAAGCGTCATTTTGCGACATCGGAAGCGGCGCGGCGCGAGGCCCCCGTGTCCGGCGTCGCCGGCGTGCGCAAGGCGCGGCATGTCGCGTCGATAGGCTCAGCGAAAAGTGAATGCGGCGCCGCTTCCGCCGTCCCGAAAATGGAATTGCGGCACGAGACGCGCACAAACCCTGTCCGAATCGGGCCCGCCGAAAATGGGGCGTCGATTCCTTGCCGAAGCGTCAATCTTCATGGCGAAGGCTTCGTAAATGCGGTCTCTTCGCAGCTCGGCGCGTCGCCGCCTTCACAGGCTTAGCGATTGGTGAATCGTCGGCCTCTTCGCGTGGTCCCGAAAGTGGAATTGCAGCACGAGACGCGCACAAACCCTGTCCGAATCGGGGGCGTTGAAAATGGGACGTCGATTCCTTGCCGAAGCGTCAATCATCATGGCGAACGCTTCGTAAATGCTGTCTCTTCGCGGCTCGGCGCGACGCCGCCTTCACAGGCTTAGCGAGTGGTGAATCGTCGGCCTCTTCGCGTGGTCCCGAAAGTGGAATTGTAGCACGAGACGCGCACAAACCCTGTCCGAATCGGGGGCGCCGAAAATGAGGCGTCGATTCCTTGCCGAAGCGTCAATCATCATGGCGAAGGCTTCGTAAATGCGGTCTCTTCGCAGCTCGGCCCGTCGCCGCCTTCACAGGCTTAGCGAGTGGTGAATCGTCGGCCTCTTCGCGTGGTCCCGAAAGTGGAATTGCGGCACGGGACGCGCACAAACCGCGTCCGAATCGGGAGCGCCGAAAATCGGCCGCCGATTCCTTGCCGAAGCGTCAAAGAACAGGGTGAACGCTTCGCAGCTTCGCGGTGAAGCGTCACTCTTCACCACCGCCGCCCTCGCGCGACCATTCCTTCACGCGCGCCAGATGGTCGTAATCGCTGTAGCGCGAGGCGAACTCGACCCATGGCCGCGAGGGATAGGGCGTGTCGGCGAGACGAAACTGATTCAGCAGCACGAAGAGATTGGCGCGATGCTCGGCGACGACGTCGCCGAAACCCTTGTCCTTGAATTTCAGCCATTGCGTCTCGCCGCCGCTCTTGCCGCCGAGCCGCACATAAGCGGCGCCGGCGACGCGCGGCGCGCCGACGGAGTCGAAGGCGCCGGCCTCGATCATCGCCGCCTCCAATGTGAGCTGCGGCGAGAAGCCGGCGCCGACCTGTGAGGCGGTCGGCGGATTGCCGGTCTTGTAATCGAAGACGAAAGCTTCGCCGCTCGCATCCACCTCTATGCGATCGGCGACGCAGGAGAGGGTGAAGACGCTGCCGTCGGCGAGCGTCAGCTTCCAGCCGGCGCCTTTCTCGATGAAAATCTCGCGCGCCTGCTCGCGGCGCTCGCGCTCGAAGGCGAGCGCATGATCGAGCCCGGCCTCTATGCGCGGCCAGTCGAAGGCGAGGAAGGATGGATTGTCCAGGAACTCGCCGAGCTCGGCGCGCGCGATCTCGACGAGCAGCGCGCGGGCGTCTTCGGGCAGCGGGCCTTTGGGATGCGCCTCCTGGAATTTCGCCAGCGCCGCATGGATCGCGACGCCGATCTCGCGCACGCCCTTGGGCGCGCCGAGCGGCGGCAAGGGCGGCAGGCGCAGAATAGATTCCGCGAAGACGGAATAGGGATCGCGGCGCAGCTTTTCGATGCGCGTGACGCTGAGCCGCGTCGGCCGCAGCTCCACGGGCGGGCGCGGCAGCGGGCGCGATATGGCGCGAATCTCCTGTGGGCGATCCAGCGCGGCGGCGAGCGCGCATTTTTCATCGCCGCGCGCCTTGCAGGCGGCGAAAGCCTCGCCCGAGAGCGCCGCCAATCGCGCGATGAGGCGCGACGCCACGGTCGGCGCGCCGTCGCGCTTTTTCGCGCGGCTGACGACGACTTCCGCCGCGCCGAAGGCCATGGAGAAGTCATGCGCCGTCTGGCCGATGCGGCGCTCCGGCGGCGAGAGGCCCAATTGCCGGCGCATGGCGCGATTGAGAAAGGCGCCGGATTCGGCCTGCGGCGGCCAGATCGTCTCGTCGAGCCCGGCGAGCAGCACGAGATCGGCGTCGAGAAGGCGCGCCTCCAGCAGGCCGAGAATCTTGAGGCGCGGATGCGCGCGTTTCGGGGAGGGCGCGCTCGCCTCGAAGGCGAGACGGTCGAAGAAGGAGGCGTAGCCGGCGGCGTCGAAGACGAGCGCGCTGCCTGCGGCCTCCAGCGCGTCGAAGAGCTGCAGCAATTGCTCGACGCCCTCGCCGGCGGGCTCTTCGCCGGCGATTTTCTCCAGCGCCAGCGCATGGGCGCGCGCGCGCTCGCCGAGGCGCGCCTCCGGCGTGAGCGCGGCGAGCGGCAGCAGCGCTTCGTCGAGGCGGGCGAGGAGGTCGTCGATCGCGCGCCAGTCCTCCTCGCGAATGCGCTTCAGCGCCGGATGGGCGTGCGTCTCTTCGGCGAGCTGGCGCGCCGGCGTGGCCATGGCGGCGAAGGAGCCGCCGCTCTCGACATTGCGCAGCACGGCGATCTCGACCAGCGGAGCGAGGCGCTCGATCTCCGCGCGCTCGAGGCCGAGGCGCGTCAGCGGATGGGCGAGCAGAGCGGCGGCGTCGATCGCCGACGCGCCGTCCTCCGCCGTGGCGGCGATGAGCCGCGCCAGAGCGCCGATCGGCGTCGCGCCCAGCGGTCGGCCGGCCGAATCGTCGACCTCCACGCCCCAGCGCGCCAGCTCGGCGCAGACGCGGCGGGCGATGTCACGGTCGGGCGTGATGAGCGCCGCCGTGCGGCCCGGCGTCTCCAGCGCCTCGCGCATGGAAAGGGCGAGCGCCAGCGCCTCCTCGCGCTCGTCCGCCGACTCGATGAAGGAGACGCCGGCGAGCGCTTCGGCGAATCCCTCGGCCGCGGCGGCGCGGAAGTCGCGCCAATAATCGGTGCAATCGGCGGGGCGCAGCGCCTCGGCCAGCAGCCGCGTCCGCGCCTGCAGCACGGGCGGAGCGGAGCCGATGGGGCGGACCTCCTCGCGCGTGACGCCGATCGTGGAGAGGAGACGCTTCAGCAAGGTCTGCGGATGGGTGAAGCTCGGCTCGTCGCGCTCGCTCTCGCCATCGTCGCCGACCCTGCGCCAGGCGGCTTCGTCCAGCTCGAGATCGAGGCCGGGCAGGATCACCGCGCCGCGCTCCAGCCGGGCGATCGCCGCCAAAAGGCGCGCCGTCGCCGGATGCGCGCCGGTGGAGCCGAGCGCGATCACCGGGCCGCGCGCGCCGCCGCGCTCCAAATGCGCGATCTGCGCCTCGATCAGCGCGGTCTGCCGCGCGGCGCGGTCGATGAGGCCGCGGGCGCCGAGAATATTCGGCCAATCCTCGAGCGCGATTTTCAGAAAATTGGCGGTGATCGCAAAGAAGCGGTCATAGGCCTCCTCCGCGAGGCCGGCGAGCGCGCTCGCCTCCAGCTTCTCGATCGCGAATTCGTCGATCAGCCGCGCCAGCTCGCCGGAGAGCGCATAGGCGCTGGCGGGGGAGGGGGCGATCAGCAGCATCTCGCGCGGGTCGTGCTCGACCGCGCCGGTCGAATCGATGGAGACGATGGCGTGGCGCAGCGCGCGCGCCCATTGCAGCGTCAGCTCGGCCAGGATCAGCCGCCGGTCCAGCTCCTCTATCGCCGGCGCCAGCGCTTGCTCCTGGGCCGCCTCGCCGGAGTCGAGATCGACATGAAACAGCGCGGCGGCCTCCTGCTCGTCGAGATCGCCGAGCGGCAAGATGCGCGGCAGCAGCGCCGCCGGCGCCTCGATCGCCGTGGAGAATTGCGCCGCCAAAGCCCGCGCGGCGCGCTGTGTCGGCACATAAATGGTGGTAGCGGCCAGAGCCAGCGGCCCGCTCTCGCGCGAGAGGCTGGGGATGATCGCGCCATCCAGCAGGGCCCGCGTGAAGGCGCCCAGAAAGGGGGCGCCAGGGGCTATGGAAAATACGTAGCGAGGCGCCATTTCTCTACTCGGCGGGTGGAAAGAAAGCATGAGCGGAGCAATTCACATCTGAATTCTGTGTATTGCGCGTGATTGCGGAATTGAAACCCGCCGGTAGAGGAGAATACTCCGGGGCGGCGACCGTGGCGATGGTTTGGCGGCGCGCCGGCTTTTTCGAGAGCGAATGGGTTTCGAGGGAACTCGCCGATGGACCGATCGTCGAGCGATTCGCACGCCGAGCTCCGAGAGACTTCCGCGTCGACACGGCCTTCGCGCCGTGCGGCCGGGGGCGGGGAGGATTTGCGCCTCGCCGATACGGCGCGGCTCGAGGCCGTTCTCGACTCTCTGTCGGACGCAGTGCTCACAATCGACGCGAAAGGCGTGGTGGCGGCCGCCAACGCCGCGGCGGGACAGATGTTCCGCTGCGCGGGCGACGCGCTGCTGGGCGTCGAGGCCGCGAAGCTGCTGCCCGAATGCCGCCTCGCCGCCGCCGAGCGGCGATCGGACGCGCTGGCGCGGCGCCCGGACGGCTCCGCCTTCCCGGCCGCGCTCACCGTGACCGAGACGCGCGGCGCGCTTCGCCAACGCATCGCCGTGATTCGCGATCTCACCGAGGAGCGCGCCACCGAGGCGCTGCTCTGCGAGCTGCGCTCGGAGCTCGCCTATGCCGGGCGGCTCGCGGCGATGGGCGAGCTGGCGGCGGCGCTCGCGCATGAGATCAACCAGCCCTTTTCCGCCATCGCGACCTACGTCCGCACCGCGCGCTGGCTGCTGCAGCGCAAGCCCAAGCAGAGCAGCGAGGTCGAGGATATTCTGGACAAGGCGGGGGCGCAGGCGATGCGCGCCGGCGACATCGTGCGGCGCTTGCGCGAATTCGTCACCCGCGGCGAATCGGTGAAGACGGTGCAGAGCCTCAGCGCTCTGGTCGAGGAGGCGAAATCGCTGGGCGTCGCCAGCGCGCGGCAGGTCGGCGCGCAGATCAGCGTCGCCGCCAAGGCCGAGAATGACGAGGTTCTCGCCGATCGCGTGCAGATCCAGCAGGTCATCGTCAATCTCATGCGCAACGCCGTCGAGGCGATGGACGGCGCGCCGCGGCGGGAGCTGTCGCTCTCCACCTCCGCCGCCGACGGCTATGCGCGGCTCGACGTGGCCGACACCGGCCATGGTCTGAAGGATGGCGCCAGCGCGCTGTTTCAGCCCTTCCGCAGCAGCAAGGCGAGCGGAATGGGCATAGGGCTTTCGATTTCCCGCTCCATTGTCGAGGCGCATGGCGGCCGCATATGGGCCGAGCCCAATCCTCACGGCGGCGCGATTTTCAGCTTCACGCTTCCTCTCGCGGAAAGGGCCAGCCTATGAGACCAGCGCCGTTCGTGCACCTCGTGGACGATGATCCGGCGATCCGCGACGCGCTGACGCTGATGTTCCGCTCGCGCGGCTTTCGCTCGCGCGCCTATCGCGCGGCGGAGGAATGTCTCGCCGAGGCGGGGCCGAAGACATCGGGCTGCATCGTCGCCGATATGCGGCTGCCGGACATGACCGGCGTCGAGCTGACGCGGCGGCTGCGCGCCTCCGGGGCGACGCCGCCCGTGGTCATCATCACCGCCTGCGCCGGCGCCTCCCTCGCGGTGGAGGCGATGGCGGCCGGCGCCAGCGATCTTCTGGAAAAGCCCTTCGACGACGAGGCGCTGCTCGCCTCGGTGCGGCGGGCGCTGGCGTCTCGGCGCGGCGAGGCCGAGAGCGACGCTGAGACGCGCGCCGTTCTCGCGCGTTTCGGCGCGCTGAGCGAAGATGAGCGCCGTGTGCTGGCGGGCGTCGCCAAAGGAAGGCCGAGCCGCGACATAGCGGAAGGGCTCGGCCTCGAATTGCGCGCGGTGGAGCTGCACCGCGCCAATATCATGGCCAAGGCCAATATCGGCACGCTGGTCGAGCTGGCGCGGCTCTCGGTGATCGCCGCCAGCGTCAAGGCGAGCGAGGGACGCGAGCCTAATCCGCCGCTGCGGCGCCGCCGTTCAAATCTTCGGGGCGCGGCTGCAGCATGATGTTGTAGCCGGCGTCGACGACGTGGATCTCGCCGGTCACGCCGCCCGACAGCTCCGACAGGAAATAGAGCGCCGAGCCGCCGATCTCGTCCAGCGTTATCATACGGCGCAAAGGCGCATGCGCCTTTTGGAAGGCGCCCATGGCGCGCGCGCCGGTGATGCCGGCGCCGGCCATCGTCCGCACCGGGCCGGGCGAGATGGCGTTCACGCGAATGCCGCGCGCGCCATAATCGGCCGCGAGATAGCGCACGGAGGAATCGAGCGCCGCCTTGGCGACGCCCATGACGTTGTAATTAGGCATCACATGCGTGCCTCCGCCGAAGGAGACGGTGAGCATGGTCCCGCCATTCTTCATCATCGCCGCCGCGCGTTTCGCCGCCTCGGTGAAGGAGAAGCAGGAGATGACCATGGTGCGGATGAAATTCTCGCGCGATGTGTCGGCGTAGAGGCCTTTCAGCTCGCTCTTGTCGGAATAGGCGAGCGAATGGACCAGAAAATCCAGCTCGCCCCATTCCTCCTGCAGCCGCGCGAAGACGGAATCGAGGGACGCGATATCTTCCACATCGCAAGGGATCACCAGATTGGAGCCGAGCTCCTCGGCGATCGGGCGGACGCGCTTGCCGAGCGCCTCGCCCTGATAGGTGAAGGCGAGCGAGGCCCCATGCCGCGCCAGCGCTCGCGCTATGCCATAGGCGATGGAATGATCATTCGCGACTCCCATGACAAGGCCGCGTTTGCCCTGCATGAGGCCCGTTGAAACCGTCATCTTTGGATGGTCCTATTCTCGTCAGGCGTCCGGGTGCTTGAACACCAGCGACGCATTGGTTCCGCCGAAGCCGAAGGAATTGGAGAGCACGGCGCGCAGAGCGACATTGTCGCGCCGCTGGCGCAGGATCGGCATATCGGCGAATTCGGGGTCGAGCTCCTCGATATTGGCGCTCTCGCAGATGAAGCCGTTCTGCATCATCAGCAGCGAATAGATCGCCTCCTGCACGCCGGTCGCGCCGAGCGAATGGCCGGTCAGCGATTTCGTCGCCGAGATCGGCGGGCATTTGTCGCCGCGGCCGAAGACCTCGCGAATCGCCTCGATCTCTTTCAGATCGCCGACCGGCGTCGAGGTGGCGTGCGGATTGATGTAGTCGATCGGAGTCTTCACGCCGGCGAGCGCCTGGCGCATGCAACGCATCGCGCCTTCGCCGGAAGGGGCGACCATGTCATGGCCGTCCGAGGTCGCGCCATAGCCGGCGAGCTCGGCGTAGATTTTCGCGCCGCGCGCCTTGGCCCGCTCATACTCTTCCAGCACCAGCACGCCGGCGCCGCCGCCGATGACGAAGCCGTCGCGGTTCTTGTCATAGGCGCGCGAGGCCGTCGCCGGCCGGTCGTTATAGGAGGAGGACATGGCGCCCATGGCGTCGAACAGCACGGAGAGCTCCCACTCCAGCTCCTCGCAGCCGCCGGCGAACATAATGTCCTGCTTGCCCCATTGAATCTGCTCATAGGCCGCGCCGATGCAATGATTCGACGTCGCGCAGGCCGAGGAGATGGAATAGTTGACGCCCTTGATCTTGAACCAGGTGGCGAGCGTCGCCGAGGCGGTGGAGGACATGGCCTTGGGCACGGCGAAGGGGCCGACCTTCTTCGGCCCCTTGGTGCGGGCGATATCGGCGGATTCGACCACGACTTTGGTGGAAGGGCCGCCGGAGCCCATGATGATGCCGGTGCGCTCATTGGAGATTTCGTCCGGCGCGAGGCCGGAGTCGAGAATCGCTTGATCCATGGCGACGTGATTCCAGGCCGTGCCCATGGCGTGGAAGCGCATGGCGCGGCGGTCGAGGATGGTCGACGGGTCGAGGGTCGGCGCGCCATGCACCTGGCAGCGGAAGCCGAGCTCGGCGTATTTGTCCGCCTTGACGACGCCCGACTTCGCCTCATGCAGAGAGGCGACGACTTCCTGCGTATTGTTGCCGATGGACGAAACGACGCCCATGCCGGTCACGACCACTCTTCTCATGTCCGAACTCCCTCGCGCCGGCGGGCTTTTGCTTTGTCCCGTCTGGTTTGGCGATTGTCTCGCGCGCCGCGATCGGCGCGCCGTCGGGCCGTCACGCGGCTTCCGGCTTGGCGAGACCGACCTTAAGGTCTTTCGCTTCGTAAATACGTTCGCCGTCCACCTCCACCCAGCCGTCGGCGATGCCGAGGACGAGCTTGGATTTGAACACGCGCTTGAAATCGACGCCGTAGCGGACGAGCTTGTTGTGCGGCCGCACCTGGCCGCTGAACTTCACCTCGCCGACGCCCAGCGCCATGCCGCGGCCGGGCAGATCCAGCCAGCCCAGGAAAAAGCCGGTGAGCTGCCACAGCGAATCGACGCCGAGGCACCCCGGCATCACCGGATTGCCCTTGAAATGGCAGTCGAAGAACCAGAGGCTCGGATTAATGTCGAGCTCGGCGCGCACATAGCCTTTGCCATGGGCGCCGCCCTCTTCGAAAATTTCCGTGATTCGGTCGAACATGAGCATGGGCGGCAGCGGAAGCTGGGCGTTGCCCGGGCCGAAAAGCTCTTCCCGCGCGCAGGCGAGCAGATCCTCATATCCGAAAGACGAGCGCCGTTCGCTCATGATGTTCCTTCTTGCGTCTGCGACGTGACGATTTCCGGCCGCGCTGCGGACCAGAAGCCGCATTCGTTAACATAGGCGCCCGCCGGGTCAAAGGGGGCGCGCGGCCTCGAGAGCGGTTTCGTCGGTCCACAGCGGCCCGCGGAGGAAAAGATTGTCTCTGCCGCCGAGCTTCCCTATTGTAACGAAAGAGACATGATGCGGGGCGGGAAGAACGGGCGAATGACGGTCGAGCAATTCACGGTCGAAACCTCCGAGCGGGCGCCGAGCGACGCCATGCGGCGGCTGCGCAGCCGGCTGATGGCGGCCGGCATGCGGCCGACGCGTCAGCGCGTGGCGCTGGGTGGGCTGCTGTTCGGCAAGGGCGACCGCCATGTGACGGCCGAGAAGCTCTTCGAGGAGGCGCTGGCCGACGATCTGCCGGTCTCGCTCGCCACCGTCTACAACACGTTGCATCAATTCACCGATGTCGGCCTGCTGCGCGAGATCGCGGTGGACGGCGCGCGCGTCTATTTCGACACCAATGTGTCGGAGCATCATCATTTCCTGGTCGAGGGCGAGGGGCTCGTCGATATCCCCGGCGCCCATGTGGACGTCGCCAGCCTGCCGCCGCCGCCGCCGGGCATGAGAATCGCCCGCGTCGATGTGGTGGTCCGCCTGTGCAAGGACGAGGACTGAGCGAGGGCGCCATCTCACTCGCTCGCGCCCCCTCCCCAGCCCTCCCCCGCTTCGCGGGAGAGGGAGCAGATGCGGCGCTTCATCGAAATTTCGCGACACGCCTGCCGCCGCCCTCTCCCGCGAAGCGGGGGAGGGTGAGGGAGGGGGCCTTCGCGTCCTCGGCCGAGTGAGCCTATCGGCTGGTCACTCTATCTTCTCGCCCGGATAGACGCCCCACAGGCCTTCCTGCTTCACATAGGCGTCGAAACCTTCTCCCGAGACGCGGCACCAGGCTCCGTCGCAGCGGCGCAGGCTGGCGACGACGCCGGGCGCGAGTTTCGCCACCGCCGTCGCACGATCGCTGGCGTAGGCGAGAATCGGCTCCTTCTTCCAGGGCGCGACGAGGGCGGTGCGGCGGCCGGAGAGCAGCGAATGCAGCACCCAGCCCTCGGTTCCTTCCGAATCGCGAATTTTCCGCCAAGTCTCGAATTCGGCGGTGATTTCGACAGGCAGGCCGGCGCGCTCGAAGACCCAGAGCGTCGGATGCTCCTTGCTCGGCCCTTCGTGAAGATTGACGCGGTCCGATTTGAGGCTGACATAACGCGGCAGGGGAAGGCCGGACGCCGAGCCGAGCTGCTGCTGCGCGTCGGCGCGCGCCGGCGCGACGGCGAGCAGAGCGGCGATGGCGAGCAGATCGACGGCGAGGCGGCGGATCGCGGCGGCCGCGCGTCGGCTCAAAAGGGGCTTTGCGTCCATTTCTACTCTTCTCCCGGAGCGCGCCCTTCGCAGATGCGAACGACGCCTCGTCTTGTCTTTGTCCCGCCATCTGCTAGGAAGTTCGATGGGAAAGGGGCGCGGGCGGCGAAACGCTCTTTTCATCCATCGTCGTTAAGACCTGGTTGAAGAGACGTCGAAACCGCTCCAAAGGCTCGATCGGCGGAACGGGCCTTCGGGCGCGCCGGAGAGCTTAGTCGCGCGAGGCGGGAGGACGAAGGGGAAGATGGCGAAAAAGAAGCCGCTCGTCGTGGTGACACGTCGGCTCCCCGAGGTGATCGAAACCCGCATGTGCGAGCTTTTCGATACGCGCCTCAATGTGAGCGACCGGCCGGCGACCCATGAGGAGCTCGTCGAGGCCGTCCGCACCGCGGATGTGCTGGTGCCGACGATCACCGACCGCATCGATTCCGGCCTCATCGGCCAGGCCGGCGACCAGCTCAAGCTCATCGCCAATTTCGGCAATGGCGTCGATCACATAGACGTCGCCTCGGCGCTGCGCCGCTCGATCACCGTCACCAACACGCCCGGCGTCCTCACCGAGGACACGGCCGATCTCACAATGGGCCTGATACTGGCCGTGGCGCGTCGCCTCGTCGAGGGCGCGCGCACCATTCCAGACGGCTCCTGGGGCGGCTGGTCGCCCACCTGGATGCTCGGCCATCGCATCACCGGCAAGCGCCTCGGCATCGTCGGCATGGGCCGCATCGGCCAGGCGCTGGCCCGCCGCGCCAGCGCTTTCGGCCTCTCCATCCATTATCACAATCGCCGCCGCCTGCCGGTCGAGATCGAGGACCAGCTCGAGGCGACCTATTGGGAATCGCTCGACCAGATGCTGGCGCGCATCGACATTCTGTCGATCCACTGCCCGCATACGCCGGCGACCTATCATCTGCTCTCCGCCCGCAGGCTGAAGCAGCTGCGCCCGCACGCCATCATCGTCAACACCGCCCGCGGCGAGATCGTGGACGAGAACGCGCTGATCCGCATGCTGGAGGCGGAGGAGATTTCCGGCGCCGGCCTCGACGTCTTCGAGCATGAGCCGGCCGTCTCGCCCAAGCTCGTCAAGCTGGCCAAGGCCGGCAAGGTCACGCTGCTGCCGCATATGGGCTCGGCCACCAATGAGGGCCGCGTCGACATGGGCGAGAAAGTCATCATCAACATCAAGACCTTCATGGACGGGCACCGCCCGCCGGATCGCGTTCTGCCCAGCATGTTGTGAGGGCGCGTTTCCGCTCCTCTCCCCGCGCGCGTCGGAGCTTTCCGGCGCATTTCCGTTCGGAAAAAAACCACAAGACGCGCGCCATTCTCCTGAAGCGATTCGCTCGAGGGTCGCTCTCAACAAGGATCGAAGGATGAGACGATTTCTGACCGCGCTTCTGGTCGGCCTCGCCGCCTGCGGCCCCGCGCTGGCCAAGGGCAAGCCGGCGCAAAAGGAGAAGGATCAGCAGGAGGCGACCGCGCAGGAGCCGCCGCCGAACTACAAGCCGTTCCCGCATAATTATATTTTCAATCTCAAGGACATAAACGGCAAGGCGCCGCCCGCCGACATTTGGATTCGCATCGACACGACGATGCGCGGCTCGGGCTTCTCGGGCTGCAAGTCATGGTCCGGCGTTTTCGTCGTCGGCGGCAATCGGCTCGGCCCCAAGGCCATGCCCGCCGTCGCCGACGCCAAATGCGATCCGGCTCTGCAGGCGATCGAGCGCGATTTCTGGCAGGTGATGCTGTCCGGCCCCTTCTGGGACCTGCAGGGCTCGGACCTCGTCCTCAAGGGCGCCAAGGGCGGCGTGCTGCGCTTCACCCGCTCGCTCTGAAAGAGCCGGCCGTTCAATCCCGCTCCGGCGGCGGCTCAGCGCCGCCCGGCCTGACTCGCGATGCGTAGCAGCGCGCGTCCCGCCTCCATCTCCGCCAGCGCGGCATTGGCGCGGGCGCGATGATTGGCGTCGCGTAGCGCGGGCAGCAGAGCCGCCACTTTCGCCGCGGACCAGATGCGCAAATGCTGCTCTAGCTGCGGCCGCTGCGAGAAGCCGAAGCCGCTGCGCATCAAAATCGTGATCCCAAAATCCGGCCGCCCCTCGCGATCCACGGTGAGCCGCGCGCGATGCAGCGCCATGGCGTAGCGCAGCGCGCCGTTCAGTAGCTGCCCAGCGTCGCCGCCGCCGGCGACCGCTCTGTCGAAAGCGTCGCCCGCGGCGTCGGCCTGCCCCGAGAAAGCGTCCAGCACCAGGCGATCGGAGGCGATATTGGAGGCGTGCGCGACGATCTCCTCGACATCGCCGGCCTCGATCGCGCGCGCGCCATGCTTGTAGAGCATCAGCTTGGCGAGCTCGGAACGGCTCATGCGGCGATCCTCGCCGAGCGCCGCCTGCAGCAGCAGCCGCGCTTCCGGCGTGACGGAAAAGCCCGCCTCACGCAGGCTATTGTCGATCAGCGCATGCAGATCCTGCTCATCGTCTGGATTGCATTCGATCGCCGCGGCGATCTTGGACGGCTCGATCAGCTTGCGCAGCGGCGCGTCGCGCTTCAGTGCGCCGGCGGTCAGCACGACGGCGCAATCCACAGGCGGCGCGGCGAGCAATTGCTCGAGCGGCGAGACGATGGATTTGCCGCCCGTCTCGACGATGATCGCGCGCCTGCCGCCGAACAGCGGAATCGTATTGGCCTCGTCGAGCAGCGACAGCGGATCGGCGGCCACTGCGTCGCCGCTCATCTCCACGCATTGAAACGGATCATGCCGATCGTCGACGCGCTGCGCGACAATGGCGAGCGCGCGCTCGCGCACGAGGCCGGAGTCGGCGCCGTGGAGCAGGAACATGAAGATATTGGCCGGTGGCGCCTTCACGAAGCGCTCGGCGTCGCGGGTCTTGATGGCGGTCATGGGCGTGCGCGAGCGAATGGCGAATAGGGAGTAGCGAATAGCTCTACTCGCTACTCCCTATTCGCTATTCCTCTCACTTCGCCAAAGCCGTCGACACCCGCGTGCGAATCATGTCGGAGATGACCTTGGCGTCGCGAATCTCGCCGTCGCGCGCGGCGCGCACATTGGCGAGACGATTGCTGAAACGGTCATAGCTGGCGACGCCGAAAGCGACGCCTTTGGTGATGATCTGCTCGTCGGCGATATTGATGAGCTTATATTCGGCGTCGACGATCACCGTCGCCGATGTCGCGCGGCCGGTGACGGTATCGAGAATCGGCGTCTGCACGCGCTCTTTCAGCTCGACCTTGAGCCGATAGCGCGGCGGAACGTCCGAGCCTGTGCCGTTCAGGGCGAAGATCAGCTCATTGCGGACGTAATGGCCGATGCGGTCGGGAATGGGATCGACCGCGACCGCCTGCAGCTCCGCCGCCAGCGGCGAGTCGGTTCCGATGGGGCCATAGAGCGGCTGCACCGTGCAGGCCGAGAGCGCCAGAGCGGCGATGGCGGCGACCAGTGGCTTGGACCGCGAGCCTTCAGGCTCGCTCTTCGCGCCGCGAGCCTGAAGGCTCGCGGTCCTGGCGCGCCGTTCAAACGACCACATTGACGATCCTCTTGGGAACGAGAATGAACTTCTTCAACGGCTTGCCTTCCATGGCGCGCAGCACGGCCTCCTGCGTCAGCGCCTCCTCGCGGATCGTCGCCTCATCGGCGTCATGGGCCACGAGAATCTCCGCGCGCTTCTTGCCGTTCACCTGCACCGGCAAGCTTATCATGTCCTGCGCGACGAGAGTAGGATCGGCCTCTGGCCAGGGCGCCAGCGAGACGATCTCGGAATGGCCGAAATCGCTCCAGCACTCTTCCGCCACATGCGGGGTCATCGGCGCGATCAGCTGCACGAAGACATCCGCCGCCTCGCGGAAGGCGAAGGCGAGATCGGCGGAGACCGGGACCGTCTCCACCTTGTCGAGCGCGGCGGTCAGCTCATTGGCGTATTCGCGAATGCGGGCGATCGCCGTGTTGAAGCGCAGGCGCTCTATATTGTCGCCGACGGCGGCGATGGTGCGATGCGTCGCCTTGCGAACATCCAGCGCCGCCGCGCCGAATTCGGCCGGCGCCGCGGCGCCGACGGGCGCCGCGGCATTGGCCAACTCGCCGGCCAGGCGATAGACGCGCTGCACGAAGCGCCAAGCGCCCTGCACGCCTTCCTCCGTCCACACGACATCGCGGTCGGGCGGCGAATCGGAGAGCACGAAGAGACGCGCCGTGTCGGCGCCATAGCTGGCGATAATATCGTCCGGGTCGACCGTGTTGCGCTTCGACTTGGACATTTTCTCGATCGCGCCGATCACGACCTCCTCGCCGCCCTCGATGAGGAAGGCGCGGCGGCCCTTGTCGCCGGTCTCGAAACGCAGCTCGCTGGGCGCGATCCATTTGCCGGAGGCGGCGCGATAGGTCTCATGCACCACCATGCCCTGGGTGAAGAGGCCGGCGAAAGGCTCGGCGACGCCGCCATGGCCCGTGTCGCGAATGGCGCGCGAGAAGAAGCGCGAATAGAGCAGATGCAGAATCGCGTGCTCGATCCCGCCTATGTACTGATCCACCGGCAGCCAGCGCGCGAGCTGCTCCGGCGCGGCGGGCGCCTTCTCATTGTGCGGATCGGTGAAGCGCGCGTAATACCAGGACGAATCGACGAAAGTGTCCATCGTGTCGGTTTCGCGCCGCGCGGCGGCTCCGCATTTCGGACAGGCGACATTCTTCCATGTCGGATGATGGTCGAGCGGATTGCCCGGCCGGTCGAATGTCACATCCTCCGGCAGCTTCACAGGAAGATCGGCGTCCGGCACGGGCACGACGCCGCAATCCGGGCAATGGATGATGGGGATGGGACAGCCCCAATAGCGCTGCCGCGAAATGCCCCAATCGCGCAGCTTGTAATTGACCTTGCGCTCGCCTTGCGGACGGCCGTGCAACTGCGCGGCCTCGAGGCGCTTGGCGACCTCCTCCTTCGCTTCCGCGACGGTGAGCCCGTCCAGGAAGCGCGAGTTGACGAGCCGTCCCTCGCCGTCGAAGGCGGTCTCATCGACGATGAGAGTCGCAGGATCGACGCCCTCCGGGCAGACGACCGGCGTCGCGCCGAGGCCGTAAGCATTGGCGAAATCGAGGTCACGCTGGTCATGCGCCGGGCAGCCGAAGATCGCGCCCGTGCCGTAATCCATCAGGATGAAATTGGCGACATAGACGGGCAGCGTCCAAGACGGATCGAAGGGATGCACGACGCGCAGGCCCGTGTCATAGCCCTTCTTCTCGGCGGTCTCGATCGCCGCCACCGACGTGCCGATATGGCGGCACTCTTCGGCAAAGGCAGCGAGCGCCGGGTCGCTCGAAGCCGCTGCGCGCGCGACCGGATGGTCGGGCGCCAGAGCGACGAATTTTGCGCCGAACAAAGTGTCCGGCCGCGTGGTGAAGACCTCGATCTCGCCCGCAGGATCGCCGGCGATGGCGAAGCGCGCCAGCAGGCCTTCCGAGCGGCCGATCCAATTGCGCTGCATCAGCCGCACCTTCTCCGGCCAGCGATCGAGCGTGTCGAGCGAGGTCAGCAGATCGTCGGCATATTTGCCGATGCGCAGGAACCATTGCGTCAGCTCGTGCTGCTCCACCAGCGCGCCGGAGCGCCAGCCGCGCCCGTCCACCACCTGCTCATTGGCGAGCACGGTCATGTCCACCGGGTCCCAGTTGACCTTGGACTGCTTGCGATCGACGAGGCCGCCGGCCAGAAAATCCAGAAACAGCTTCTGCTGATGCTTGTAATAGGCGGGGTCGCAAGTGGCGATCTCGCGCGACCAGTCCAGCGACAGCCCCATGGATTTGAGCTGCGTCCGCATGCTGGCGATATTGGCGTAGGTCCAGGTCGCCGGATGCGAGCCGCTCTGCTGGGCGGCGTTCTCCGCCGGCAGGCCGAAAGCGTCCCAGCCCATGGGATGCAGCACGTCGAAGCCCTTGGCGCGCTTGTAGCGGGCGATGACGTCGCCCATAGAGTAATTGCGCACATGGCCGACATGGATGCGCCCCGACGGATAGGGGAACATTTCCAGCACGTAATATTTCGGCTTCTTCGCGTCGCCGGAGGTGAAAACCTGCCGCTCGTCCCAAATCTTTCGCCATTTGGGCTCGGCCGCGGCGAAGTCGTAGCGTTCTGGTCTCATGGGTCCGAGCGGTCCTGATCGAATTGCGGAGTTTCGCCTGTAATGCCGGGCGGGGCGGGGCTTGTCAAAGGCGCCTCTCGCCGCGAAGCGGGGCGCGTGCTATATCCGGGCCATGTCGGCGCAAGTGCTCTTCAACCCCCTCGCCTATATCGATCGCCTCACCCGCGGCGGCTTCTCGCCCGAGCAGGCGCGCGCCTCCGCCGAGGCGCTGGAGACGGCCTTCTCCGAGAGCGTGGCCACAAAGGCGGACATCGGCGATGTTCGGCACGATATGGAATTGCTGAAGCGGGATCTCGCCGAAGTCGAGGGGCGGCTGAAGCGAGAGCTCATCGAGGTGGAAGGCCGCGTGAAGCTGGAAGTCTCTCAGACCAAGACGGATATTCTCCGCTGGGTGTTCGGCTTCAATCTGGTTCTCATCGGCGCCATTTTCACAATTTTGAAATTCGTCCGCTGAGGCCGCATCTTCCATGACCGTCGTCGACCGGCTGAACGCCGCCAAGGACGCCATCTCCTCACGCGCCCGCGATTGCGGCCGCGATCCGGCCGAGATCACCCTCGTCTGCGTCACCAAGACCTTTCCGGCCGAGGCGGCGGTTCCGCTGCTCGAAGCCGGCCATCGCGTCTATGGCGAAAATAAAGTGCAAGAGGCGCGCGCCAAATGGGGCGAGCTGCGCCAGCGCTTTTCCGGCGTCGAGCTGCATCTCATCGGCCCGCTGCAATCCAATAAGACGCGCGAGGCGGTCGAGACTTTCGACGTCATAGAGAGCGTCGACCGGCCCAAGATCGCCGAGGCCCTCGCCGAGGAGATGCGCCGCCAGGGCAAGCGCTTGCGCCTGCTCGTGCAGGTCAACACGGGCGCGGAGCCGCAGAAGGCCGGGGTGCTGCCGCAGGACGCCGACGCTTTCATCGCCGAGTGCCGGCAGAAGCATGGGCTGGAGATCGCCGGGCTGATGTGCGTGCCGCCGGTGGGCGAGCAGGCCTCGCCGCATTTCGCTCTGCTCGCCGAGATCGCCGCCCGCAACGGGCTGAAGGAGCTGTCCATGGGCATGAGCTCGGATTACGAGCTCGCCATTCAGCTCGGCGCCACGCATGTGCGCATCGGCTCGGCCATCATGGGCGAGCGCGACTATTCGAAGCCCTAACCCACCACGATCCGCGCGCCCTTCGCCAGACGCGGCAGCAGCCGCGCCATATCGCGCGCCCGCAGCGCCACGCAGCCGGCCGTCGGGCTCAGCGTCTCCGTCGCTATATGGAAGAAAATGGCGCTGCCGCGCCCCAGCACGCGCGGGCGGATGTTGTAGTCGAGCACGCCGACGACGTCATAGAGACGGTCGGACCGCCAGAGCCGCTCATGGCCGAGCGGCGTCTTCCCCCGCAGTGGGCGATTATAAAGGAAGGACCAAGCGTCGTCGCACCAGAGATCATCCGGGCGCGTGAAGCGCGCCGCGACGAGGCGCGGCGCCGCCGCCCGCCCGCGCCGCAGATAGACGGAGAGCAGTGCAAAGCTCCCGGCCGGCGTCGCGCCATCGCCCTCGCGCTTGCGGCGCGTGATCCCGGAGCGGCCGAGCGCGCAGGGAAGCACGAGATCGCCGGCGATCAGCCGGCCCTCATGCGGGCGGCCGCCGATCCGCCGCGCGACCTTCAGCGTCGACACCCCGCCATGATGGCGGGAAAAACCCTCGATCATGCGCTAATCCTTCCCCGCGCGCGCCGCGCCTTGAACGGCGCTCGTCCTTGGCCGATCATGGGCGCGAGAGCCCACTCCCGGAAGCGCCAATGACGGAAGCGCCGACGCCGCGCAACATTTTGCTCCTCGCCGGCGCGGGATTGCGCGCCTCGCTCACGGAGCAGCTCGCCCGCTATCCCGAATTCGCCGTCGCGCCCGCCGCCTCCGCGCAGGAGGCGACGCGCCTGCTGGACGAAGGCGGCTACGACATCGTGCTGGCCGAGGCGGAGATCGGCGAGGCTTTCGCCCATGACGTCCGCGAGCGCTTCCATGGCGCGATCCTTCTCATCGGCGCGCCGAGCATCCCCGGCGCTTGCGATTATATCGCGCGGCCGTTTCGTTTCGCCCATCTTCTCGCGCGGCTGCGGGCGAAGGGGGAGCGCGAGCCGCTCCTCGTCGCCATCGGCGCCTTCCGCTACCGTCCCGGCGCCTTCGAGCTGACCGACGCCGCGCAAAAGCGCCTGCCGCTCACCGAGAAGGAGGCCGAAATATTGACGCGCCTCGCCGCGGCGCGCGGCGCGGTGGTGACGAAAGACATGTTGCTGCGCGAGGTTTGGGGCTATCATCCGACGGTGACGACCCGCACGCTGGAGACTCATGTCAGCCGGCTGCGCCGCAAGATCGAAACCGACCCCGCCGAGGCCCGCCTTCTTCTCACCGAAAAGAACGGCTATCGGCTGGTCTTCTCCCCCGCGCGTTGACCGCGCGGCGCCCCGAGGAAAGCAGCCGGGACATGGCTCTCGACGACGATATCGCCAATCTGAGGCGCATTCCCCTGTTCGAGGATTTCGAGGTCGAGGCGCTGCGCCTTTTGACCTTCAGCGCCGAGACGAAACTGCTGCGCGCCGGCGACGCGCTGTTCCGCCGCGGCGAGGCCTCCGACGGCGGCTATATTCTCACCAATGGCTCGATCGCGCTGGAGAAGCACGACGACGGACGCCCCGCCGAGAAAGTGCTGCGGCCCTTCGCGCTGATCGGCGAGACTGCGCTCATCACCGAGACGACGCGTCCGGTCACGGCAATAGCGCGCGAGCCGGCGACCATCCTCAAAATCACCCGCGCGCTGTTCCTGCGCATATTGGAGGAGTTTCCCAACACGGCGACGCGCGTGCGCGCCCGCGTCGCCACGCGCCTGACGCAGCTGGCGCAGGAGCTGAAATTCGAGGCGTGAGCGGTCGTCGCACGGCGCCCGCGCGCTGCCATTGGCAAATGTTTCTTTTGCGTCGAAGTAAGGAGGAGAAAATGCGTGATCCGTTCAAATCCGGGCTTTTCGCCGCGCTCGGCGTGACATTCACCCTCGCCCTGTCCACGGGAGGCGCGCTCGCCGGCGTCACCAGCGTCGCGAGCAAATCCATCGTCGCGCCGCAGAGCGCGATAGAGGAGGCGCATTACAGCCGCCGCCCGCATCGACATTACGTGCGTTACACGACTCATTATCGGCCGATCCGCCGGCATCATGCGCTGCGCTATTACCGCGGCTATGATCCCGCGGCGGCGGTCGTCACCTCGGCGGCGGTCGGCCTCGTCGCCGCCGGCGCCTATTCGCCCTATTACGCCTATCCCTATCCTTACGACTATGGCTACGGCTATCCCTATTACGGCTATGGCTGGGGCGGCGGGCCGGTCGTCTATGGCGGCGGCTGGGGCTATCGTCCGCGCTATTTCGGCGGATGGGGCGGCGGCTACCATCGCGTCGGCGGCTGGGGCGGCGGATGGGGCCATGGCGGCTTCGGTCACGGCGGCTTCGGTCACGGCGGCTTCGGCCACGGCGGCTTCGGTCATGGCGGATGGGGCGGCGGAGGCTTCCATCATGGCGGCTTCGGCGGCGGCTTCCATCATCGCTGAACGGCCACTCTGACGGCGAGGCGGCGACGCCTCGCCTTTTCGTTCGTTTTGTCGCATTCCCGCGGCAGGCTCCCTCGCTATTCTCGAAAGCGATTCGGCGAGGCCCGCGCCCGCCGGGAAAAAGCGAAACGAAACGAAAGAGAGAGAAATGGCGTCAGACCAGGAGAGCGGCGCGCCCATCGCCGGGCGCTTCGCCGAGCACGAGGCCCGCGCGGCCGTCCTCGCCGAGCTGCACGCCCGGCCTTTCCTGCCGATCACGCTGCCGCAGCGCGTCTATCATTTCGCCTTCGCCACCAATGAGGAGGAAGCGCGCGCCGACCGCGCCGCCCTCGCAGATCTCTGCCGCGCCCATATGCTGGTTCCGCGCCCCGGAGACGCCAAGTTCCAGCGCCTCTCGATCGGCGATTGGCGGCTGCGCTGGGAGCAGCATACGGAATTCACCACCTACACCTGGTCGACGGACAAGGACTCCGGCGAGCCCTTCACCCATCCCGATCCCATCGGGACCGGCGAGATCGCCTTTCGCGCGCCGGGCCGGCTGATCGTCGCCACCCATCTCTGCGCGCTCGAGAGCGGCCATTCGCACGAGCCCTATGTCGGACTGTTCAACTCGCAGAGCCTCTGCGTCATTCGCGCGGCCAAGGGCGCCGCCCATGTGATGACCGATTTCGCGGTCGATCCATTCGGCTTCACACGACTTTTGGTGAAGGAGAGCGCCATTGGCGCGCTGGAGACCGGGCGGCTGATCCAGCGCGTGCTGGAAATCGAGACCTATCGGACGATGGCTCTGCTCGGCCTGCCGGAGGCGCGCAGCGCCGGGCCGGAGCTGCGCGCCATGGAGCGCGAAATCTCCGACATCACCCAGGCGCTGAGCCAGACCCAGGACATGCGCACCAGCCGCGATCTGCTGAAGCGGCTCAGCGATCTATTGGCGCAGAGTGAGGCGCTATCGACGCGCACGGCCTTTCGCTTCGGCGCGAGCCGTGCCTATCACGCCATCGTCAAGAACCGCCTCAACCTCCTGCAGGAGGCGAAGGAGAGCCAATATACGACCATATCGGCCTTCTTCAGCGCGCGGCTCGATCCGGCGATCGAGACCTGCAACGCATTCGAGACGCGGCAGGCGCGCCTCGCGCGGCAGGTGGAGCGCGCCACCGATCTGATGCGCACCGGCATCACCTTCGAGATGGAGCAGCAGAACCGCGATCTGCTCGACGATATGAATCGCCGCGCGCGGCTGCAGATGCGCCTGCAAAAGCTGGTCGGCGGCCTCTCCATCGCGGCGCTCAGCTATTATGTCGCCGGCCTCTCGCTCTATTTCTTCAAGGGCCTGAAGGACGCCGGCGCTCTGCCCTTCGGCTTCACCGGCGAGGAGGCGGCCGCGGCGGCCATGCCCTTCGTCATTCTCGGCGCCTGGTCTTTCTGGCAGCGCGTGAAGCGCCTCTCCGCCAAGGCGCAGGAAGAAGAGAAGGTGAGCTGACGGCGGATCGGCCTCAGAGCTTTGGCGAAACCATCGCCCCCTGTCTCGCCTGCATCAGCGAGCGAGACAAGGGGCGCTTTCGTTTCTTTCGATCAATGCGCCAGCGCCTTGACGATCTGCTCGACGGTCTTCTTGGCGTCGCCGAACAGCATCATCGTGTTGGGCCGGAAGAACAGCTCATTCTCGACGCCCGCATAGCCCGAGCCCATGCCGCGCTTCAGGAAGAGAACCGTCTTCGCCTTCTCGACGTCGAGGATCGGCATGCCATAGATCGGCGATTGCGGATCGGTCTTGGCGGAAGGATTGGTCACGTCATTGGCGCCGATGACGAAAGCGACGTCGGCCTGGGCGAATTCGGAATTTATGTCCTCGAGCTCGAAGACCTCGTCGTAAGGAACATTGGCCTCGGCGAGCAGAACATTCATATGGCCGGGCATGCGGCCGGCGACCGGATGAATGGCGTATTTCACCTCGACGCCTTCCTTCTTCAGAAGGTCCGCCATCTCGCGCAGCGCGTGCTGCGCCTGCGCCACCGCCATGCCATAGCCCGGCACGATGATGATCTTGCCGGCGTTCTGCATGATGTAAGCGGCGTCCTCCGCCGAGCCCTGCTTGACCGGGCGCTTCTCCACCGCGCCGCCGGCCGTCGCCGTCTCGCCGCCGAAGCCGCCGAGAATGACGGAGACGAAGGAGCGGTTCATCCCCTTGCACATTATGTAGGAGAGGATGGCGCCCGAGGAGCCGACCAGCGCGCCCGTGATGATGAGCGCGAGATTGCCGAGCGTGAAGCCTATGCCCGCCGCCGCCCAGCCCGAATAGGAGTTGAGCATGGACACGACGACCGGCATATCGGCGCCGCCGATGGGAATGATGAGCGTCACGCCAAGCGTGAATGAGACGAGAATGATGAGGAAGAGCCAGAAGCCGCTCTCCGTCGTCGCGAACAGAACGATGAAGCCGAGCAGAGCGAGGCCGAGCAGAATATTGATCGTGTGACGCTCGGGCAGCAGGATCGGCTTGCCGCTCATGCGCTCGTCGAGCTTCAAGAAGGCGATCACCGAGCCGGTGAAGGTGATCGCGCCGATCGCCGCGCCGAGCGACATTTCGAAGAGGCTGCCGCCCTCTATATGGCCGGGCGCGCCTATGCCGAATGCCTGCGGGGCGAAAAAGGCGCTGCCGGCGACGAGCACAGCGGCGAGGCCGACGAGAGAATGGAAGAAGGCCACGAGCTGCGGCATCTTCGTCATCTCGACATGCTTCGCCACATAGGCGCCGACGCCGCCGCCCGCTCCGGCGCCGATCAATATCAGGATCAGCGCGCCGAGCGGCGGCAGGCGCAGCAGCAGAGTCGTACCGACGGCGACGCCCATGCCGATCATGCCGTAGAGATTGCCTTGCCGCGACGTCGCGGGCGAGGAGAGGCCGCGCAGCGCCAGAATGAACAATATGCCGGCGGCGAGATAGAGAAGGACTGCGAGATTGCCGCTCATGGCTCAGCCCTTCTTCTTATACATGGACAGCATTCTCTCGGTGACGAGGAAGCCGCCGAATATGTTGACGCTGACGAGGGCGAGCGCGATGAAGCCGAGCCAGCGCGCGACCGAGGAGCCGCCGGAAGCGTCCGGGCCCGTATCGACGCCGACAGAGAGCAGCGCGCCGACCACGATGACGGAGGAGATGGCGTTGGTGACGGACATCAGCGGCGTGTGCAGCGCCGGCGTCACCGACCAGACGACATAATAGCCGACGAAAACCGCCAGCGCGAAAATCGCGAGGCGGAAGACGACCGGATCGACGCCGCCGGTCAGACCGTGCGAGGAGGCCGCCGCCGCCACTTGCGCCAGCTGGTCGGAATAGGCTTGCGCCTGATCGGCGAGCTGCCGCGTCGCCTCGGCTGCGCGGCGAGCCGTTTCGAGCATTTGCTGAGTCGTGTCGGATGCCATGTGCCAACGCCCTTTCTTCGCGCGGCCCTCGCGGGGCCGGCGCGATCAAGCCGCAAATCGCGAATCGATGACGGCGCCGTCGCGGGTGAGGGCCGTCGCCTTCACCAATTCGTCGTTCCAATCGATGGCCAGAGTCTTCGTCTCTTTGGAGATGAGAGTCTCGACGAAGGCGAGCAGGTTTTTTGCGTAGAGGCTGGAGGCCGTCGCCGGCAGGCGGCCGGCGAGATTGACCGCGCCGACGATTTTCACGCCATTGTCGACGATCGTTTCGCCCGGCTTGGTCAGCTCGCAATTGCCGCCGCGCTCGGCGGCGAGATCGATGATGACAGAGCCGGCGCGCATGGAGCGCGCCGCCGCCGCCGAAATGAGCTTGGGCGCCGGCCGGCCGGGGATCAGCGCCGTCGTCACGACAATATCCTGCTTGGCGATATGCGCCGCCACCAGCTCCGCCTGTGCGGCCTGATATTCCGGCGACATTTCCTTGGCGTAGCCGCCGGAAGTCTCGGCCTGGCGGAACTCGTCATTCTCGACCGCGATGAATTTCGCGCCGAGCGATTCCACCTGCTCCTTGGTCGCGGGCCGCACGTCGGTCGCCGAGACGATGCCGCCGAGCCGGCGCGCCGTGGCGATCGCCTGCAATCCGGCGACGCCGACGCCCATGATGAAGATTTTCGCGGCCGGGACGGTGCCCGCCGCCGTCATCATCATCGGAATGGCGCGGCTATATTCCGCCGCCGCGTCGATGACGGCGCGATAGCCGGCGATATTGGCCTGAGAGGAGAGGACGTCCATCACCTGCGCGCGGGTGATGCGCGGCATGAATTCCATGGCGAAGAGCGTCGCGCCGGTCTGGGCGAGGGCGGCGAGCTCTTTCTCATGTCCGAAAGGATCGGCGATGGCGACGACCGCCGCGCCGCGCGCTATGCCGGACAGCTCGCCCGGCGCCGGTCGGCGCACGCGCAGCACCACCTCGGCATTATCGGAGGCGGCTGCGGCGCTCGGCGCGATCGCCGCGCCGGCGGCGGCGTAATCGGCGTCGGAGAAGCCGGACAGCGATCCAGCGCCCGATTGGACCACGACTTCTGCGCCGAGATTCTTGAACTTTTTAACGGTTTCCGGCGTCGCGGCGACGCGCGTCTCGTTCTTGTCGGTCTCGGCTTGAACAGCAATGCGCATTGACGAAACTCCATTTTGCGGAGCGTCGGGTCCGCGTGGCCGGATGGCCGCGCGGTTTCGCATTCGGTCAGAAACTGTGGAGGGAACCTGTGGAGCGGCGCATCGGCGATCGACGCGCCGGGTCTTTTTAGCGCGCGAGGAAGAAATACAGCAGCAGCAGGGTGACGACGCTGGCCGCCGTTCCCACCTTCAGCAGCGTCAGAAAGCCGTTATAGGTGGCGAGATGCTCCGCAATGTCTGACGAAGTCTCGTGATGATTGGCCATTGCTCTCCCCCGCGTGCTCTTGCGTTTGCGCTCCGTCCGTCGAGGGGCGAAGCAGAATCATGCTAGACGAGCGCGCGCCGTCCTGCAATGTCGCAATCGTCGCGGTCTGCGGGGCGACGGCGCGGGCGGGGCGCGACGGGAATCAGGGCGGCGAGCGGACGAAGAGGATGGCGCCATTGGCGCGGGCGAATTCTTCCGTGCAGATGGCGCCGGTTCGCCCTTTCAGCCGCAGGCCGCCGGCCAGCGCCTCGAGGCTGGCGTTTTCCCTGACGCGGACATGGCGCACGCAGACGGCGCCCTCGGGCGAGAAGCCGGCCTCGAACTCATGTGCGGGATCATTGCCCGGCGATTGCACGCCGACGAGATCGTAAATGTCGATCGGCTGGCCGTTGCGCGTCGTGCCCCTGCCGTCGCCCGCGTAATCGGCGCGCACGAGGCGCACGCAGGCGTCATAGAGCGCGCGGGCCGTCGGCGCGCCGTCGCGCGTCTTCCACGGATGATAGCCGAAGCGCACGCATTTGCCCTGCGCGCCGCCGGTGCAGGTCAGCTCGAAGACGCCGGGCTCGGCCGGCGCGATCGTGCCGTCGCCGCGCGCGCGGCCGGCGAGGGGAAAGCCCTGGCGGCGGCCGTCCGGGCCGGGGTCGCACAGGTTCTTCCATTCTCCTTCGGCCGTCCGATAGGAGAAAGTATGAAGCAGAACCTCGGAGGAGGGGGCCGCCGCGCGGGCGGCGTCGCCGGGGTCCGGCTCGACCGCTTCGATACGGATTTTCGTCTCGCCGCCAGCGCCGGCGATCGTCAGCGTCGCCCCGACGAGATCGGGCGAATAGAGCACGCGTCCGTCGGAGAGCGTCGCCTTGAACTGCGTTCCCTCGACGTCGAGCGAGACCATTTGCGCCGCTCGGACCTGTGCGCTCGCCGCTAGCGAGACAAAGACGCAGAGCGCGAGAGAAAAGAGATTGCGGTTCGCCATGTCGCGCTCCTTCCGAATGCGAAAGGCGGCCGAGTCTCGGCCGCCTTCTTCATTTTCACTTCTGCGGAAGCTCGAGCGATGAGGCGCGCAGGCCGCCGCGGGCCGACTGAGCGCCCTCGATCGTCGCGCCATTGATGGTGATCGCATTCTGCGTGAGCGAATTCTGCGTGAGCGCGTTCTCGACCAGCGCATTCTGAGAGAGCCCGTTCAGCTGCACGGCGTTCTGCGTCAACGCATTCTCGCTCAACGCATTGGTGGACAGACCATTCAGGGAAACGCCGTTGGTCGCGGTTTCGGCGGAGGCCGAGCCCGCCGCCAGAATGAGGCCGAGGGCGAAAATCGAGCGTTGGAACATTGTCTCGAACCTTTCATGAGCGACGGCGGGGATCCGCCGCCTGACGTTCCGCATCAGCGTCGGAACATCGCCCTTGTCGCTCTTTCGCATTCCCTTCGCCGTGCGGCGGCGCACGTCGCGCTCGGGCAATGAAAAAGGCCCCGGATTTCTCCGGGGCCTTCTTTGTTTCTTCCGAGGGTGGCGAGGATCAGAAATCCATGCCGCCCATGCCGCCGCCGGGCGGCAGAGCCGGGCCGGAGTCCTTCTTCGGCTGCTCGGTGATCGTCGCTTCGGTGGTGACGATGAGCGCCGCGACGGAAGCCGCATCCTGCAGAGCGGTGCGCACGACCTTGGTCGGGTCGATGATGCCGAGCTTCACCAGATCGCCATACTCGCCGGACTGGGCGTCATAGCCGAAGCTGTAGTCCTTGGCCTCGAGCAGCTTGCCGACCACGACCGCGCCGTCGCCGCCGGCGTTGTCGACGATCTGACGGGCCGGAGCCTGGATCGCCTTGCGGACGATCTCGACGCCGGTCTTCTGGTCGGAGTTGGCGACCTTGACGTCGCCGAGCACGGCGATGGCGCGCAGCAGGGCGACGCCGCCGCCGGGCGAGATGCCTTCCTGCACTGCGGCGCGGGTGGCGTTCAGCGCGTCGTCCACGCGGTCCTTCTTCTCCTTCACCTCGACCTCGGTCGCGCCGCCGACGCGGATCACCGCGACGCCGCCCGCGAGCTTGGCGAGACGCTCCTGCAGCTTCTCGCGGTCATAGTCGGAGGTGACTTCCTCGACCTGAGCCTTGATCTGCTGGACGCGGGCCTCGATGTCCTTCTTCTCGCCGGCGCCGTCGATGATCGTCGTGTTCTCCTTGTCGATGCGGATGCGCTTGGCGCGGCCGAGCAAGGGAAGCGTGACGTTCTCGAGCTTGATGCCGAGATCCTCGGAGACCACCTGGCCGCCGGTGAGGATGGCGATGTCCTCGAGCTGAGCCTTGCGACGATCGCCGAAGCCCGGGGCCTTCACGGCCGCGATCTTCAGGCCGCCGCGCAGCTTGTTGACGACGAGCGTGGCCAGAGCCTCGCCCTCGACGTCCTCGGCGATGATGAGCAGCGGCTTGCCGGTCTGCACAACGGCCTCGAGGATCGGCAGCAGCGGCTGCAGCGTCGACAGCTTCTTCTCGTGGATGAGGATGTAGGGATCCTCGAGCTCCGCGACGAGACGCTCGGCGTTGGTGATGAAATAGGGGGAGAGATAGCCGCGGTCGAACTGCAGGCCCTCGACGATGACGGTCTCGGAGTCGAGGCTCTTGGCCTCTTCCACCGTGATCACGCCCTCATTGCCGACCTTCTGCACCGCCTTGGCGATCTCCTGGCCGATGAACGAGTCGCCATTGGCCGAAATGGTGCCGACCTGGGCGATCTCGTCGTTGGAGGTGACCTTCTTGGAGTTCTTCTTCAGATCGGCGACGACCGCCTCGACCGCGAGGTCGATGCCGCGCTTGAGATCCTGCGGGTTGAGGCCGGCCGCGACGGCCTTGGCGCCTTCCTTGGCGATGGCGGCGGCGAGCACGGTCGCCGTCGTGGTGCCGTCGCCGGCGAGGTCGTTCTGCTTGGAGGCGACCTCACGAACGAGCTGCGCGCCGAGATTCTCGAACTTGTCGGCGAGCTCGATCTCCTTGGCGACGGTGACGCCGTCCTTCGTGATGCGGGGAGCGCCGAAGCTCTTCTCGATGACGACGTTGCGGCCCTTGGGGCCGAGAGTGACCTTCACCGCATTGGCGAGGATTTCGACGCCGCGCAGGATACGGTCGCGCGCGTCGGAGGAAAAACGAATGTCCTTGGCTGCCATTTTCGTTCGGCTCCGTTGAAGAGAAAAAGGTGCGAGGGTCTAGCGGCTCAGGCGATCACGCCCAGAATGTCGCTTTCCTTCATGATGAGGAGGTCTTCCCCGTCGATCTTGACCTCGGTGCCGGACCATTTGCCGAACAGCACGCGGTCGCCTTCCTTCACGTCGAGGGCGACGAGCTTGCCGCTCTCGTCGCGGGCGCCCGGCCCGACGGCGATGATCTTGCCCTCGGCGGGCTTCTCTTTCGCGGTGTCGGGAATGATGATGCCGCCTTTGGTCTTGTCTTCGCCTTCGAGGCGCTTGACCACGACGCGGTCGTGGAGGGGACGGAACGCCATTTCGTCTTCCTTCGTTGCTGCCCGGCCGGAGCGCGCGGGCGAAAGATTGAATAAAATGCCTATTAGCACTCGTGAAGGGTGAGTGCCAGCAGGCTGGCGATGACATAGGAAGCAGCCCCCGGCCCTGTCAAGGGCGCGTCCTACTGAAATTCGGGCGCCGGCTGCGCGAATGCATAAAATTGCGCCTTGCCGTGCCTCTTTATTCTCGGGAGGCGGCCGAAATCGGGCGGCCCTTTCGCGCTGTCCCTCAGGGGCGTCGCGCCCTCTCGCGCCCTGTGGTAGGCCCATGCTTCGGCATATGAATTGCTAGTTCGCGAGGCATGACAATGGACGCCGTGCAATCGACAAAGACCGCATTCGACGTCATCGGAGGCCAGGAGGCGATCGACCGTCTGGTCGAGACGTTCTACCGCAATATGGACGAGCTGCCGCAGGCGCGGGGCATTCGCGCCATGCATGCGATCGATCTCGGCCCCACCAAGGCGGTTCTGAAGCTCTACCTGGCCGAATGGCTGGGCGGACCGAAGAGCTATTCGGAACAGCGGGGACATCCCCGTCTGCGCATGCGTCACATGGGCTTCGCGATCGGACCCGCCGAGCGCGACGCGTGGATGGCCTGCATGACTGGCGCGCTCGATGAGGTGGTCGATGATGTGAGACTGCGTGACTCCCTGAAGCAGAACTTCGCCAAACTGGCGGATTGGCTACGTAACGATCCGGATAATCAACATGACAAGCATCACTGAAACGGCGTTTGCGACTTTGGAAGAGCAGAAGCGGCTGCTCAGCCCGGTTCACAAGGGACCGACGGAGAAGGCCGGGCGCTTCGGCTTCCGCGGCAAGCTCGCCCTGAAATTCGCCCAACAGTTCGCCGATGAGGCGCGCCCGCCGGAGCTGTGCTCCGATCAGGTCATCGCGGTGGCGGAAGCCGGCAAGCCCACCTTCGACTTCTTCGCGCAGTGGATCCTCTCTTTCGAGCATCTGGGCAATGTCCACGAGGTGCTGAAGGGACTGCTGAGCCCGGAAGGCAAATATTTCATCTTCGCCAACAATATCGATCTGCTCAGCAAATATCAGGTCGAGCTCGACGGCATCAATTACTACGTGCTGCCGATCGACGAATCGACGGTCTATAACGAGCTGCTCGAGCTGTTCTACATCGAGAAGAACGATCTCAAGAAATCCACGACCGCCGGCAAGATCGACGCCGTCGCCAATGCGGGCATCGCCTTCGACCAGAAGTTCGAGAAGATAACCTTCGAGAAGGGCCTGGAAGTCATGGGTCCGGTGCGCAACCGCAACGAGAATCGTCCGGTCTGACGCGACCGTCTCCTCTCGGGAATGATCACGCAATCCAGGGGCCGCTCGGCTCTGGATTGCTTTTTTTTGCGGCGAGAGAGGGCGGGCGAGAAACGCCATGCGCGCATTCCGACACGATTGTCAGAATGCGCCCGGCATGGTTCGTTGATCGACAGTGGTGGTCAGTCGCCTTCCAGACGCGCTTGCGCGCAGGCGCGGACCAGCTCGTCCTCGTCATCGAGGAAAGAGGGGAGCAGCTCCACAGAGCATCGCTCGGCGACCGTGAAGCGGACACGCAAATCCTCGTCCTTGCTCATGGCGGCGAGGCGATCCTCCGGCAGCCGCTCGGCGACGACGAGACGCACCAGAGGCTCGGGGTCCTTCACGAGAAGATGCAGCCGCTCCAGCGGAATGCGGCGCGCGACCCAGCGGCGCACCTCCGGGTCCTCGTCATGGACGGCGATGGTCAGCAAATCGGGCGACAGGCGCCGCACGACATGGATGCGGACGAGATAATCCGGGTCCGAATACATGGCGAGCAGGGCGGCCCCTTCGAGCCGATTGGCGGCGACGATTCGCACGCGCGGCTCGGGATCATGCGCGAGACGGGCGATGCGCGACGCCGGAAGGCGTGACGCCACCGTCGCGCGCACCTCTGGCTCGGGATCGTCGAGCAGAGGCGGCAGACGCAGCACCGAGGCGTAGCGCGCCGCACGGGCGCGCACCTCGAAATAGACGTGATCGAGATAGGCATCCGCGAGATGCGGATGTCCGCGGAAGAAGAGATCGACACGCTTCGCCCTGCGGTCGCGCACGCAGGCCGATCCCTTGCGGCAGAGCCCCTCAAGATTGAGCGCCACATGGGAGCATTCCCTGCAGCGTATGGGGCGACCGCGCCAGTCGAGCGGATCGTCGCTTATTCTTTCTGGTTCTGCGGCCATTGGCGAGCCGTCTTCTTTCCAGGAATCAAAACTTCTTTACCGGGATGTCATATTTTTGCAGCGCATAGCCGATTTGTCTAGGGGTAAGTCCGAGCAGGCGAGCCGCTTTGGCCTTCACCCATCCGGCCTGTTCCATCGCCTCGATGAGCTTGTCGCGATCGGAGCGATGATCCGTCTCGATGACGGTACAGTTCTCCGCCCCCGGACAGGCCGCCGCGGGTTGCGCCGCGACGATGGGAACCACCGGCTCCTCGACGACGGGCGGCCGCGCCACGACGGGCGGCCGCGCCGGCGGCGGAGGCGTCTGCGGCTTGGAGACGATCGGGAGAGGCGTGAAGCTCGGCGGGTGCAATCCGCCGATCGTCGACTCGCGTGAGCCGTTCCACAGCACCGAAGACAGACAGCCGTCGTTGCGGCAAGAGAAGTCCTTGTCCACGATCGAGTCGTTGCGCGCCAGCGTCGCCGTCCGATAGACGCAATTCTCGAGCTCGCGAATATTGCCGGGGAAGCTGCATTCGTTGAGCACTTCCATCGCCGACTCCGAGAAAGTCAGATGGACATTCTGCTCACCGTTGAACCGACGCAGGAACTCATTGGCGAGCGGCGCCAGATCGCCCCTGCGCTCGCGCAGCGGCGGCAGGAAGATCGGAACGACGCTGATGCGGTAATAGAGATCGGCGCGGAACTCGCCCTTCTGCACCGCTTCCTCGAGATTGCGATTGGTGGCGCAGACGAAGCGAACATCCACCTTCATCGTGCGGGAGCCGCCGACGCGCTCGAACTCGCCCTCTTGCAGCACGCGCAGCAGCTTGGCCTGAAAGGCGGGCGTGATGTCGCCGATCTCGTCCAGGAACAGAGTGCCGCCGTCGGCGAGCTCGAAACGGCCCTTGCGCAGGGCCGCCGCGCCGGTGAAGGCGCCGCGCTCATGACCGAACAGCTCGGATTCCAGCACGCTCTCCGGCAAAGCGGCGCAGTTCAGCTTAACGAAAGGCTTGCTCTGCCGCGGCGAGAGATTGTGGATCGCGGCCGCGAACAGCTCCTTGCCGGTGCCCGACTCGCCGCGCAGCAGCACGGTCGACTTCGCCTTGGCGACGATGCGGATCTTGTCGACGACGGCGCGCACCGCCGGACTCTCGCCGACGATGCCTTTGATGCCGTCGAGCCGCGCCTCTATATGATGCGCCGCCGGCCGATCGCCCTTCTCCAGCCGCGCCTTCTCCTGCATCAGCCGTTCGCGATCACGCGCGATCAGCTTGTGCAGCCGCAAGGTCTGGCCGACCAGATTGGCGATCATTGTCAGGAATCGAACGTCATGATCGAAGCGAACCGAGGACCGGTCGCTATAGACGCGATCGACCGTCAATGTGCCGACCACCGCATCCGCCTCCTTGATCGGCACGCCGATCAAGGAGAAGGGCTGTCCGTCGGTCGGACCCCATTCGGAGAGATCCGTGCCTTCGAACAGAGGCGAGGCGGCGACATTCTCGACCACCAGCGGCATCTTGGTCGCGACGATCTGGCCGACCGCCCGCTCGGGAAGATGCTCGAAGAACTTCTTGGCGTTGCCTTCGCTCCAGCCCGAGCCGACGACCACTTCCGGGTCGCCATGCGTGTCGAGCAGAGCGATGAGGCCGTGGCGCATGTCGAGAAAGCTCGACAGCAGCGCCAGCACACCCGCCAGCGTCTTCTCGAGCCGGTTGGGCGAGGCCAGTAGTTTCGAAATTTCGTAGATTCCGACGAGAGCAGATTCGCTCGGGTCGAACGCGCGAGCCTGAGCCGTGTTCATGCTGCTTCCAGCTTCGTATCCCATAGACGTGCCTGACGTTCCGCGGGAATCGATAGTTCACCCTGGAATGTTTAGCAACTAACATGCCGTCGCCGTGACGGTTCTACGCGCCGCTCGCCGGCGACGCGCGCACGGCCTCAGGCAACTCCCTGCGCAAGCTCGTAAATAACCGTCCAGCCGACATGGCCGGGTGGGTCCAGCAGCTGCAAAATCCCGAGGTTTTCCATCGCTTCCGCCTTGTTGCCGCGCTTCAGCTGAATGAAGCTCAAAGCCTTTAAAGTGTACAATGCGAAGCGCTCGGCCGAGCCCGGCGCCGTTTCTTTCAGCGGCCAGCTATGCGGATCGAGCGCCCATCCGGCCTGCCGCGTCGCCTCGGCCAAGCCTTGATTGGCCACGGTCCAGGCGACCTCCAGATTCCCCATATAAGTATGAATCTTGTAAAGGCAGTAGTAGGCGGGCAGCTCGTGGGGAGACAGCTCCAGCGCCTCCCGAAACAATTCGTCCGCGCGCGTCCGATCGCTTCGATAGGCGAGGACGCCTTTTTGCAAGAGCTCGTTGACGGCGGGCGACAGCTCGCCGAAGTCGACGAGATCGTTTTCACGGGTGAGGTCGTTCATGACGCGCCCGCAAGCAAGCTGCGCGCCAATGCCGGCCGCGCGCGAGACGGGCGAGGAGGCGGCAATTCGCGCCCACGGCCGCCGCGCCCGAGCGGAAGGCGCCCGAGAAGCGCGATTTCGCGGCTTTATCGTTGGGCTTGCGGGGGTTTTGCGTCGAAGTGTCGCGTTCGCGACAGCTGGTTCCGACGCTTTCCGACATGTGTCGGCATTTGGACAGGTTCCAAACAAACAGAGCTTATCTCATAATTTCAGGTCTTTAGGAGCCTGTTTCGGCATGGCATGCTTGTTGCGAACCTCGTGCCCGGACACCGCTTCCGCGACAGCGCCGGTGCATTGGCAGACGGATATGTCGCGACTGCGTTCCGCAAGGGTTTGAAACTCTTCAAATCGTGAGGAACCGAACATGGAATCTCTATCTACTGAAACCGTCGAGGCCGGCGGGGCTGAATCGATCGATGACGTGATGCAGAAGATCGCCGAGCACAAGGGCTGCGGCACCTCCGGCGGCAGCGGCAAGGCGAGCTGCGGCACGGCGGCTGGCGAGAACGATCTTCCGCAGGAAATCTGGGACAAGGTCAAGAACCATCCTTGCTACAGCGAGGAGGCGCATCACCACTACGCCCGCATGCACGTCGCCGTCGCTCCGGCGTGCAACATTCAGTGCAACTACTGCAATCGCAAATATGATTGCGCCAACGAGTCGCGCCCCGGCGTCGTCTCGGAGAAGCTGACGCCCGAGCAGGCCTCCAAGAAGGTTCTGGCCGTCGCGTCGACGATCCCGCAGATGACCGTTCTCGGCATCGCCGGCCCGGGCGACCCGCTCGCCAATCCCGAGAAGACCTTCAAGACCTTCGAGCTGATCTCGCAGACCGCTCCCGACATCAAGCTCTGCTTGTCGACGAATGGTCTCGCTCTGCCGGAGCATGTGGACACGATCGCCAAATATAACGTCGATCACGTCACCATCACCATCAACATGGTCGATCCTGACGTCGGCGCGCAGATCTATCCCTGGATCTATTGGCAGCATAAGCGCATCTATGGCCGCGAGGCCGCCGAGATACTGACGCAGCACCAGATGCGCGGCCTCGAGATGCTGACCGAGCGCGGCATTCTGTGCAAGGTCAATTCGGTCATGATCCCGGGCATCAACGACAAGCATCTCGTCGAGGTGAACAAGGCCGTGAAGTCGCGCGGGGCGTTCCTGCACAACATCATGCCGCTCATCTCGTCCCCCGAGCACGGCACCGTGTTCGGCCTCAACGGCCAGCGTGGCCCGACGGCTCAAGAGCTGAAGGCGCTGCAGGACAGCTGTGAAGGCGAGATGAACATGATGCGCCATTGCCGCCAGTGCCGCGCCGACGCGGTCGGGCTGCTGGGCGAGGATCGCAGCGCCGAGTTCACGACCGACAAGATCATGGCCATGGAAGTGACCTATGATCTCGAGAGCCGCAAGGCTTATCAGACGAAGGTCGAGGAAGAGCGCCTGAAGGTGGCTGCCGCCAAGAACGCCGAGCTGGCGACGCTCGCCGGCGAGGACAATGTCGACATCAAGATCCTGATCGCGGTGGCGACGAAGGGCAGCGGCCGCGTCAACGAGCACTTTGGCCACGCCAAGGAGTTCCAGATCTACGAGCTCAGCACCCATGGCGCGAAGTTCGTCGGCCATCGTCGCGTCGACCTGTATTGCCAGGGCGGTTATGGCGAGGAGGACAGCCTCGACACGATCATCCGCGCGATCAACGATTGCACGGCCGTGTTCGTGGCCAAGATCGGCGGTTGCCCGAAGAACGATCTCGTCAAGGCCGGCATCGATCCGGTCGATGAGTTCGCCTTCGAGTTCATCGAGCAGTCGGCGATCACCTACTTCAAGCGCTATCTGGACAAGGTGAAGAGCGGCGAGATCGAGCACAAGGAGCGCGGCGACGCGACTCTGCGTCAGGGCGCCTTCATCACGGCCTGATACGGAAGCGATCGGCATTCGCCACCAAGGAAGCGCGAGCCGCCGAGCGGCCCGCGCTTCACTCAAGACCGCGGATGCGCGGAGAATTAGGGCTCGTGAGAATCGGCGATTCTCCGGCTCAGTGACGGCTCGATGGAGGAGCAAGCAAATGACCTACAAGATCGTTGCTTCGCAATGCACGTCCTGCTCGGCGTGCGAGGCGGAATGCCCCAATGTGGCGATCTCCGAGAAGAACGGAACCTTCGTCATCAATCCCAAGAAGTGCACCGAGTGCATCGGCTATTTCGACGTGCCGCAGTGCGTCGCGGTGTGCCCGGTCGACGACACCTGCGTCATCGACAATTCGCTGCCGCGTTATCAGGCTGCCGGGGGCGCGGCATGAACATTCAATTCACTCCCGCCGCGGAGAAGTTCATCCGTCGCCTCGTCATGTTCGACGGCGGTCCGGGCTTTGGCCTGAGCCTCCACGTCTCCCCGGGCGGCTGCTCGGGCATGAGCGCGGAATTCTCGGTTCAGCCGGCTCCGCGCGAAGGCGAGCAGGCGTTCGACTTCCCGAGCTTCAAGCTGTTTCTGCCGGCGCAGAGCCGCCTGCTGCTCGATGGCGTGACGATCGACTTCAAGGAGACGGCCACCTCCACTGGCTTCTCCTTCATCGATCCCAAGGCGAAGGCCTGCGGGTGCTCCTCGACGACGCAGACGGTCGTCGAGCTGCCGGAGCTCCCCGTGGCGTGAGTGGATAGGAACGCTTCATGTTGAACGGAGATGGCGCTCTACGCAATGAGGCCTTCGACACGGGAGACGAGATTCTCTCTTCTCCTGTCTTCGGCGCCGGATTGCCGGCGGAAGCCGAGCGTCATCTCCGCGAAGCGGCGCTTTCCTACCATCTCGGCGACGTCGCAGAACAGCATTTGTTCGAGGCGCGTCGCGCGGCGCCGACTCATGTGGCGGTGCTGATCGGTCTCTACCGATTCTACTTCTACAAAAATCGACTCGAGGACACGCTTGAGATCGCCAAAACCTGCCTCACTCGAGCCGCGATCGACAATTCTTTGCCGCTCGACTGGCGCGAGGTGAGAAAGGGCGACGCCGACTTCGCCAATTACGAGGCCGTGCTGCCGCGCTTCTTCATGTTCGTGCTCAAAGGCTACGCCTATCTGCAGATGCGCATGGGCGAGCATGAGGAGGGACGAGAGGCCGCGCAAAAGCTCCTCGAGCTCGATCCGACCGACAAGGTCGGCGCGACCTTGCTGCTCACCGTGCTCGCGCAACGGGAGGCCGAGGATGTCGACTGACGAGATCGACGAGGCCATCGACTGGCGGGGCGCGCCCGTCGATTGCGGCGAATGTCCGCATGGCGAGCTTCTGGCCGAGGGCCGCTGCAAGCCGCTGCGCGCCTGCGTTTTCGACCGTTATGCGCGTCGGATCGATCGCTTCTTCGATTGGAATCCGAAGCTGGCGCGACTTTATCTCGCGCATCCCTATTTCGAGGTGCGCGCCTGGGCCGCAAAAGCCGCCGAGATATTCCTGCTGCCGGCGCTTTTGGACGATCCCGAAGAGACCGTGCGCTGGAGCGCCGCGCGGCGCCTGCCGGACCGCTATCTTCTCAAGCTTCGCAATGATCCGCATCGCGAGGTGAGGATCAGGGTCGCGCATCGGCTCGACCCCGTCGATCTTCTGCCGATGATCGAGGACCGCGACTATTATGTTCGTCAGGTCGTCGCCCGTCGAATTTCGCCCGATCTGCTCGTGCTGATGATCGACGACGACGAGATCGAGGTGCGGCGCGTGGTCGCTCAGCGCATTGCGCCGCAGGCGTTGAAACGCATGACGACCGACCCGGACGCAACAGTCCGCTTCGAGGCCGCGCAACGGCTCGACGCCGCGCTGCTTCCCGATCTCATCGGCGACCCGGACTGGCGCGTGCGTTACGAGGTGGCGCAGCGCGCCGCCCTCACGGACATTCGACTTCTTCTCTCCGACGAGGATCCGATCGTGCGCGAGACCGCGGAAGCGCGGCTCGGCGAGACGCCCGATCCATCCGGCCGGAAAGTCTTGGAGCGCAACCACAGCCACATCGAGGAACGGATATGAGCAACATCAACCGTGACGACGGCGCCGTCGAGCTGAACGATCCGCCGGCCTTCAACTACGGCGAGAAGGTCAAGTCGAAGAAGGTGGTGCGAAACGACGGAACCTTCCCGGGCAAGGACGTCGGCGAGATTCTCGTCAAAAAAGGCGAGATCGGCTACGTCTCGAGCATCGGCACGTTTTTGCAGCAATTCTACATCTACGGCGTCGAGTTCGTGGAGACCGGCTATAAGGTCGGCATGCGCAAAAAGGAGCTCGAGCCCGTCGAGGTCGTGACCCAAGAGGCGGCTCAATGATCAAATATGATTGGGGCATGCGGGTGCGCGCCACCGTCGATCTGTTCAACGACGGCTCGCACCCGGGGCATGAGCCGGACGCCCTGCTCGTGAAGGCGGGCGATCCCGGCGAGATCGTGCAGATCGGCCAGCATGTCGAGAGCGACACGCCCGTCTATATCGTGGAGTTCGGCGAGAAGACGGTGATCGGCTGCTTCGAGGAGGAGATCGAGCCCGTTTGACGCGGTGATTTTTTCGCACGACTCGCGGTATGAACATTGCTAAACGACAAGGGTCAACCTAACAGCGAGGCGCAGTGTGAAAGTCATGATCCGCAGAGGCTCCGACGGCATTCTTTCGGCCTATGTGCCGAAGAAGGATCTCGAAGAGCCGATCGTCGAACAGGAGAGCCCCAATTTGTGGGGCGGCACGGTGACGCTCGCCAATGGTTGGGTGCTTCAGCTGCCGGAGATGGCGGCGGAAACTTCGCTGCCGATCACGGTCGAAGCCAAGAAAGTAAGTGGAGACTGAAAAATGCCGATCGCGACCGAGCAACTCGAGGCGATCGACGCGACGCTCGCGACGGCGGCCGCCGATCAGGCGGCCGTTTCCGCTCTGAGACAAGTCGCACCCGGCCTCACCGCGATGAGATGCGACAAGGCGGATATTCAGGACGAGACGCCGTTTCGCACCTATGAGAACTGCGATTTGTTCCTGATCGACGCCCGCGATCATTGCGTCAAGATCACAGCGGATCCGACCATCGCCACAGGATTGGTGGTTGCCCCGAAAAGGTGAGCGAGCATGCAGACGTCCCTTCTGCCGATGAATGATCCAGATCTCGCCCAGAGTGATCTGGATGCGGTCGTCGAGACGATCACGTCCCCGCGACTGTCCGCGGGACCGAAAGTCGAAGAATTCGAGGCCGAGTTCGCCGCCTATCTCGGGCGCAAGCATGCGATCGCCGTGTCCAGCGGCACGATCGGCCTTCTGCTGACATTGCGCGCCTATGGCATAGGCCCCGGCGACGAGGTCGTCGCCTCGGCCCATTCTTTCCGCGAGACGACGCATGCGATCGCGCTCTCGGGCGCGCGGCCGGTGTTCGCCGACATCGACTATTGGGCCGGCACGCTGGCGCCTGAAAAGGCGGAAGCGGTCATCACTGACAAGACCAAGGCGATCGTCGCAGGCAACACCAACGGCCATCCGGCCCCGTGGGAGCCCTTTCGCCAGCTCGCCGAGGCGAAGAAGCTGATCCTCATCGAAGATTCGACCGAGGCTATCGGCTCCATCTACAAGGGCAAGCTGGTCGGCTCCTTCGGCGATTGCTCCGTGTTCGACTTTTCGCAGCCGGGCGTCATCGCCTGCGGCGAGGGCGGCATGATCGTCACCGATGACGACGACCGCGCCTCGGCGATCCGCAATCTTCGTAGCCGCCGGATCGCGGAGCGATCCTCTGTGGTGCTCGGCGCCTATCCTCCCATGCAGGCGGCGATGAGCGACATCACCGCGGCGCTCGGTCTCGCGCAGTTTCGGCGCCTGGAGCTGCTGCTGGCTCGCCGCACCCGAGTCGAGCGCTGGTTCTACCAATATGTGAAGTCCTTCGAGGGGATCAAAGATCCCTATATCGCGCCCGACGTCGAGGAAGTTCACTGGTTCCTCTATGTCGTGCATCTCGGCACGCGTTTCTCACGCTCCAGCCGCGATCAGATCATCGAAGATTTGCAGACAGAGAAGATCGACGCGGCGGCCTATTCGCATCCGCTGCACTTGCAACGCTACTACTTCGATCTCGGCTATCGGCGCGGCAATTTCTTCGTGACCGAGAAAGTCGCGGATCGCGCGGTCGCGCTGCCCTTCCACGCTCATCTCACCGAAAATCAGATCGCTTTCATCGTCGGCACGATGAAGGACGCTTCGATCAATATCGGCGCGGGCGCCGCTATTTATCTGTGAAAGACGCGCCGGCCTCGGGCCGGCGCGTCCATTGCCGTCATGTCATTGTCCAGAAACGGACGTGACCGAAGTCGCGAGTGGCCGAGAGCAGCCCAATCGCGCGAACAAAAACCCCATCACACCCGGAACGCTGCGCTTTTTCGCCCGCGATGCGCGCTGTCGCGCGCGCAGCTGCACGAAATTTAGAGTGGTTCGAAACTTGCTGGAAAGACGGTGTGAGGACCTTTGGCAAGGAGGAGTGAACGACATGCCGGTACTGACCATTCTGCCGTCGGGCAAAACCATCGAAGTTGAGCCGGGCAGCAGACTCCTGGACGCGATTCTCAAAGCGGAAGAGAAGATCCAAAGCAAATGCGGTGGCGAGGCCAAGTGCGGCACCTGCCATCTTTTCGTCCAGGAAGGAAAGAAGAGCCTGTCGAAGACAACTCGCGCCGAAAACGAGCAGTTGGACTCGATCGTCGGCGTGGGCTCGAAATCGCGTCTCGCTTGCCAAGCCAATTTCGGAACCGAGAACGTCACGGTCGAGCTGCTGGGCTTCGACTCGGGTCGCTGAAAACCGGAGGGGAATCAAGATGAGCGACAAATCCGTCATCATTCATGTCCGCTTTTACAATGACGGCTCCGTGCAGGAGATCGGCGAGCGTCCCGCGAGCCTGTCCAGCCAGGAGTGGTTCACCAAGCTGACCAACGCCTACGCCATGGACTACATGGCGCTTTCGGGCGGCCGCGGCGCCTTCAAGCTGACGCCCGAAGAGCTGGACGTCGCCAAGAGCGCCACGCTTCAGTGACAAAGCAGGCAATCCGGGTTCGACGAGAGGAGAAACACAAGTGCTGAGCGCAATCAAAACGGGGTTTGAGCGAGGCCTCGTGATACCCTATCTCGGACCCGGCGTGCTGACGCTGGCGACGGGCGGGAACCCGGTTCCCGCCTCTCCCGAAGAGCTGGTCGTGCAGCTGACGAAGGCGGCGACCGTTCCGCACAAAATCCGCAATAATCTCACCGCTGCCGCTCAATACATCGAGAACTTCAAGCATCGCAAAACCATATCGGCTGCGATGAAGAAGGCTTTCGAGGAGTCGCCGGATCCTAGCGTCCTGCATAAGTGGATCGCCGAGCAGCCGAGCTTGCCGCTGGTGGTCAACGCCTGGTACGACGATCTGCCGCAGAAATCCCTCGCGGGCCGCAAGGGCTGGGGCATTGTGCAAGGCGTGTCGCAAGCCGAACATTTCGGCTATTGGGTGAATTATTTCCGGCCTGATTTCTCGCTCGTGCCCAATAAGGAATTCATCCGCGACGGGTCCGGCGCGAAGGCTCCCGCCGAGGCTCCCGAAGAGACTCTGGCTTGGGAAACTCTGCTCTATCAGCCGATCGGCTCGGTGACGCCGGCGGCGAATTTCGTCATCTCGGACTCCGACTATGTCGAGGTGCTGACAGAAATCGACATTCAGACGCCGATCCCCGAAGCGGTCCAGTCGATCCGCAAGGGCCGCAGCTTCCTCTTCCTCGGTTGCCGCTTCACGACTCAGCTCGAGCGCAACTTCGCTCGCCAGATCATGAAGCGCTCTTCCGACCAGCATTGGGCCGTGATCGAGGGCCCGCTGACGAAGAATGAAGCGAAGTTCCTCGCCGAGCAGAACATCACGCGTATCGAGACGCCGCTCGCCGAATTCGTGGCGACCCTCACCGGCCAGCCTGTCGTCGTCACGACCGCCGACGCTGCGGCTTGATCGGCGCCGGCGCCGTCGCAGATCAGTGTAATTCAGGACAAGACAATGCTCGAAGAACTTCCGGTCGTGTTCAAATACCATGTGTTCACCTGCTTCCAGCAGCGTCCGCCGGGACATCCGCGCGGCAGCTGCACCACTTCCGGCGCGAAGCCGCTGTGGGATCGTCTGCAGGCCAAGCTCGGCGCGCAGCCGCTGCCCGACGTCTCGATGACGGCGACGGGATGTCTCGGATTCTGCCGCGCGGGCCCGCTGATGGTCGTCTATCCGCAGGGCGTCTGGTATGCGCCGCGCACGCCGGAGGACATAGATGAAATCGTTCAATCGCATTTCATCGACGGAAATCCCGTCGAGCGCTTGATCATCGTGCCGCAGCTCTGACGCCGACGTCGAGACAATTTGCAAACGCCCGCGGTCGCCGCGGGCGTTTTCTATTTGTCGGACCCGTGAAAAAAACCACATCCGAAAACAAAAAGGCCGGAGCGAGGGCTCCGGCCTAGATCATCGACTGATCCTCGTCGCGCGATGTCAGAGAACAGTCAACGGAATGGCGACTCCCTGGCGCCGGCCGAGAAGAACGTCCACTTTCTGTCGAACGAACTCGACCGTCAGCGGCTTGACGATATAGCCGTGAGCGCCGGCCGCCTGGCTCTCCTTGCCGAAGCCGCTCTGAAGCGAGTCGACGATCACCAACACCTTCACGCCGGAAATGCGTTGGGGAATTTCCTTCAGCACGGGAAGACCCGCCGCTTTCACGACATTTTCCGACAAAATCAAAAGATCGGGCTTCGCCGACGCCGCCTTGTCGATGGCGGATTCGAGGCTCCCGATCTCGTGGGTCTCATATTCGTCGTGCAGCATGAACTGAAGCGCCGCCCGAATGATCTCGTCGTCGTCGACGACGAAAATGCGCTTGTTTTCGACCGCCCTGGACGTTTCGACGCCGATTTGCATCTCGTCTGCTCCGTAGTTTGACTGCCCGCTTTCTAAGCAATCGACATGCCGTGCCGATTCCGACAATGACCACGATGCGCGTCCGAATCTTACAATAGTTCCGAACGAGCCAGTCGGCCAAAAGCCCTTCGTCCGATTCCGCGCATGACTGTCGGCTTTGACACACCCCCCTCGGGGGCCACGGCGGTCAGCTTTAAATAATTGATTTCCCGATATTAAAGACCGCGCATGAGGGCTGGCACGCTGCTTGCGAGACAGGGCCCGCAAGGCGAGTGGCTGCGGATTGGGCGGCCCCGATCACCAAGGGGGCGATCAAGCAACCGGCGCCGGGCTCGGTCGGTAACGACGACTTCGGCCTGCGCGCCGTGCGCGCCGATCGCAATGAAACGGTATCTTAAGGAGACAGAGATGTCAGAACTTCGACAGATCGCGTTCTACGGCAAGGGCGGTATTGGCAAGTCCACGACCTCCCAGAATACCCTCGGGGCTCTCGCCCAGATGGGCAAGAAGATCCTCATCGTCGGTTGCGACCCCAAGGCCGACTCGACCCGCCTGATCCTCCACGCCAAGGCCCAGGACACCATCCTGTCGCTCGCCGCCGAGGCCGGCTCGGTCGAGGACCTCGAGATCGAAGACGTCATGAAGATCGGCTTCATGGACATCCGTTGCGTCGAGTCCGGTGGCCCGGAGCCGGGAGTCGGCTGCGCTGGCCGCGGCGTTATCACCTCGATCAACTTCCTCGAGGAGCAGGGCGCTTATGACGGCGTCGATTACGTCTCCTACGACGTGCTCGGCGACGTGGTCTGCGGCGGCTTCGCGATGCCGATCCGTGAGAACAAGGCTCAGGAAATCTACATCGTCATGTCCGGCGAGATGATGGCCATGTATGCGGCCAACAACATCTCCAAGGGCATTCTGAAGTACGCCAACTCCGGCGGCGTGCGCCTGGGCGGGCTGGTCTGCAACGAGCGCCAGACCGACAAGGAGTACGAGCTGGCGGAGTCTCTCGCCAAGAAGCTCGGCACCCAGCTGATCTACTTCGTGCCGCGCGACAATATCGTTCAGCACGCCGAGCTGCGCCGCATGACCGTCGTGGAGTACGCTCCCGAGTCCGGTCAGGCTCAGCACTACCGCAACCTGGCCGAGAAGGTCCATGCGAACAAGGGCAACGGCATCATCCCGACCCCGATCACCATGGACGAGCTCGAAGACCTCCTCATGGAGCACGGCATCATGAAGCAGGTCGACGAGTCGCAGGTCGGCAAGACCGCTGCGGACCTCGCCGCGATCGCGTAATCCGTTTGAAAGCTAGCGGCCCGGCCTCGAACGGGGCCGGGCCGATCTTTCAAGCTAGGACTAATCAGAAAGGGATGGCGTCATGAGCCTGGCTCAACCCGAATCCATCGAAGACCTCAAGGCGCGCAATAAGGCGCTGATCAAAGAGGTTCTCGAAGTTTATCCTGAAAAGACCGCCAAGCGCCGCGCGAAGCACCTCGGCACGTTCGAGGATGGCAAGCCGGACTGCGGCGTGAAGTCCAACATCAAGTCGATCCCCGGCGTGATGACGATCCGTGGCTGCGCTTACGCCGGTTCGAAGGGCGTCGTGTGGGGCCCGATCAAGGACATGATCCACATCAGCCACGGCCCGGTCGGCTGCGGTCAGTATTCCTGGGCGTCTCGTCGTAACTACTACATCGGCGTGACGGGCATCGACACCTTCGGCACGATGCAGTTCACCTCGGACTTCCAGGAGAAGGACATCGTGTTCGGCGGCGACAAGAAGCTCGCCAAGCTGATCGACGAAATCCAGGAGCTGTTCCCCCTCAACAAGGGCATCTCCGTCCAGTCCGAGTGCCCGATCGGTCTGATCGGCGACGACATCGAGGCCGTCTCCAAGGCGAAGACCAAGGAGTACAACGGCCATACGATCGTTCCGGTTCGCTGCGAAGGCTTCCGTGGCGTGTCGCAGTCGCTCGGCCACCATTTGGCCAACGACGCGATCCGCGACTGGGTGTTCGACAAGATGGAGGGCAAGCCCGCTCTCTTCGAAGCGACGCCTTACGACGTTGCGATCATCGGCGACTACAACATCGGCGGCGACGCCTGGTCTTCGCGCATTCTGCTCGAGGAAATGGGCCTCCGCGTCGTTGCGCAGTGGTCGGGTGACGGCACGATCGCCGAGCTCGAGGCGACGCCTCGCGCGAAGCTCAACGTGCTGCACTGCTACCGCTCGATGAACTACATCTCCCGTCACATGGAAGAAAAGTACGGGGTTCCGTGGGTCGAGTACAACTTCTTTGGTCCGTCGAAGATCGAAGAGTCGCTGCGCAAGATCGCCAGCCACTTCGACGACAAGATCAAGGAAGGCGCTGAGCGCGTCATCGCCAAGTATCGTCCGCTGATGGACGCGGTGATCGCCAAGTACCGTCCGCGTCTCGAAGGCAAGAAGGTCATGCTGTTCGTCGGCGGACTCCGCCCGCGTCACGTGATCGGCGCCTACGAGGATCTCGGCATGGAGATCGTCGGCACTGGCTATGAGTTCGGCCACAACGACGACTATCAGCGCACGACTCACTATGTGAAGGACGGCACGCTGATCTATGACGACGTGACCGGCTACGAGTTCGAGAAGTTCGTCGAGAAGATCCAGCCCGACCTGGTCGGCTCCGGCATCAAGGAAAAGTACGTCTTCCAGAAGATGGGCGTTCCTTTCCGCCAGATGCACAGCTGGGACTACTCCGGCCCGTATCACGGCTATGACGGCTTCGCGATCTTCGCTCGCGACATGGACATGGCGATCAACTCGCCGGTCTGGAAATTCGCCAAGGCGCCGTGGGCGGCTTGATCGACTGAGTTGCAAACGCTCTCTTCGCGAACGGGGTTCTCCCCGTTCGCGTTCGAGAGACCGAGGCCGGGTCGCCGCCTCGGTCCGAGAGGGCGGGCGCTCGCGGACAACGAGGGGAATCGACATGCCACAGAATGCAGATAACGTCCTCGACCATTTCAACCTATTCCGCCAGCCGGAATATCTCGAGATGTTCGAGAAGAAGAAGAAAGAGTTCGAGAATCATCACCCCGACGCCGAAGTCGAGCGCGTTCGCGAGTGGGCCAAGACGAAAGAGTATCAGGAAAAGAACTTCGCTCGCGAAGCTCTGACCGTCAATCCGGCCAAGGCCTGCCAGCCGCTCGGCGCGGTGTTCGCCTCGCTCGGTTTCGAGCAGACGATCCCGTTCGTCCATGGCTCGCAGGGCTGCGTGGCGTATTATCGTTCGCACTTCTCGCGTCACTTCAAGGAGCCGACCTCTTGCGTCTCCTCCTCGATGACGGAAGACGCGGCGGTGTTCGGCGGCCTCAACAACATGATCGACGGCCTCGCCAACACCTACAATATGTATAAGCCGAAGATGATCTCCGTCTCCACCACCTGCATGGCGGAAGTCATCGGCGACGACCTCAACGCCTTCATCAAGACCTCGAAGGAAAAGGGCTCCGTCCCGGCCGATTACGACGTTCCGTTCGCTCACACCCCGGCCTTCGTCGGCAGCCACGTGACCGGCTACGACAATGTGATGAAGGGCATTGTCGAGCATTTCTGGAACGGCAAGGCCGGCACGGCTCCCAAGCTCGAGCGCGTTCCGAACAATTCGATCAACTTCATCGGCGGCTTCGACGGCTATGTGGTCGGCAACATCCGCGAAGTGAAGCGCATGTTCGACTCCATGGGCGTCGAATACACGATCTTCGGCGATCCGAGCGATGTGTGGGATACGCCTACCGATGGCGAGTTCCGCATGTATGACGGCGGAACGAAGCTCGAGGACGCGGCCAACGCGATCAACGCGAAGGCGACCTTCTCGATGCAGCATTTCTCCACGGAGAAGACGCTGCCGCTGATCGCCGCGAGCGGCCAGGAGACCTATTCCTTCCATCATCCGATCGGCGTTCGCGCGACCGACGAGTTCCTGATGAAGGTCTCGGAAGTCACCGGCAAGCCGATCTCCAAGGAGCTGACGCGCGAGCGCGGCCGCCTCGTCGACGCCATCGCCGACTCTTCCGCGCATCTGCACGGCAAGCGTTTCGCGATCTACGGCGACCCGGACCTCTGCTACGGCCTCTCCGCCTTCCTGATGGAGCTGGGCGCCGAGCCGATCACCGTGCTCGCCAGCAACGGCGGCAAGGTGTGGGAAGAGAAGATGAACGAGCTGTTCGCCAGCTCGCCGTTCGGCAAGAACTGCAAGGCCTATCCTGGCAAGGATCTCTGGCATATGCGTTCGCTGCTGTTCACGGAGCCGGTCGACTTCCTGATCGGCAACACCTACGGCAAATATCTCGAGCGCGACACCGGCACCCCGCTGATCCGCATCGGCTTCCCGGTCTTCGATCGCCACCACTATCACCGCTATCCGGTGTGGGGCTATCAGGGCGGCCTGAACGTCCTGGTGTGGCTGCTCGATAAGGTCTTCGAGGAGATCGATCGCAACACCAACGTCGTCGCGAAGTCGGACTACAGCTTCGACATTATTCGCTGACGTTCACGAGCTTCCGCCGGGTCGCGAGCGACCCGGCGGAACAATGAGAGCCTGATCCGTCGGGTCGATCGCCGCGCCGGCGCAATGAGTGCGCAGTGTGGGAGGCGATGGCCGTTGCAGGAGGCGCGGATGAGCACGCTGGCCGCAAAAGTTCAAGAAGTTTTTAACGAGCCCGGTTGCGACAAGAACAAGGGCAAATCCGAGAAAGAGCGAAAGAAGGGCTGCACGAAGCAATTGGCGCCGGGCGCCGCAGCCGGCGGATGCGCTTTCGATGGCGCCAAGATCGCTCTTCAGCCCATCACCGACGTCGCCCATCTCGTTCATGGTCCCATCGCCTGCGAAGGCAATTCCTGGGACAATCGCGGAGCCAAGACATCGGGCTCCAGCCTCTACCGCACCGGTTTCACGACGGATATCGGCGAGACCGACGTCGTCTTCGGCGGTGAGAAGCGCCTCTACAAATCGATCAAAGAGATCATCGACAAATATGATCCGCCAGCGGTCTTCGTCTATCAGACCTGCGTTCCGGCGATGATCGGCGATGATATCGATGCGGTCTGCAAGGCCGCTGCGAAAAAATTCAACAAGCCTGTCATTCCCGTGAACTCGCCCGGCTTCGTCGGGCCGAAGAATCTCGGCAATAAGCTCGCGGGCGAGGCTATTCTCGAGCATGTGATCGGGACGCAGGAGCCGGAGTATACGACTCCCTACGATATCAACATCATCGGCGAATATAATCTCGCCGGCGAGCTGTGGCAGGTGAAGCCGCTGCTGGACGAGCTCGGCATTCGCATCCTGTCCTGCATTTCCGGCGACGGCAAATACAATGAGGTCGCCTATTCCCATCGCGCCAAAGCGTCGATGATGGTGTGCTCCAAGGCGATGATCAACGTCGCTCGCAAGATGGAGGAGCGCTACGACATCCCCTTCTTCGAAGGGTCGTTCTACGGCATAGGCGATATGAGCGACTCGCTTCGCGAGATCGCGCGTCTGCTGATCGAGCGGGGCGCGCCGGCGGAGCTGAAGGATCGGACCGATGCGCTCATCGAGCGCGAGGAGGCGCGCGCCTGGGCGCGTATCGCTCCCTATAAGGAGCGCCTCACGGGCAAGAAGGTTCTGCTCATCACGGGCGGCGTCAAATCCTGGTCCGTCGTCGCAGCATTGCAGGAAGCCGGCATGGAGCTCGTCGGCACCAGCGTCAAGAAGTCCACCAAGGAGGACAAGGAGCGCATCAAGGAGCTGATGGGTCAGGACGCCCATATGATCGACGATATGACGCCGCGCGAAATGTATAAAATGCTCAAAGACGCGCAGGCGGATATCATGTTGTCGGGCGGCCGCTCGCAGTTCATTGCGCTCAAGGCCAAGATGCCCTGGCTCGACATCAACCAGGAGCGTCATCACGCCTATGCCGGTTATGAAGGCATGGTCGAGCTGGTTCACGAGATCGACAAGGCGCTCTTCAATCCGGTTTGGGAGCAAGTTCGTCGAGCGCCGCCGTGGCAGGAGAAGACCTGGGAAGAGCGTGCGAATGAGGCAATTGCCGCCGAGGCGGCCGAACTCGCCGCCGATCCGGTCAAGGCCGAGCAGGTGCGCCGCGAGAAGCGCGTGTGCAAATGCCACAGCGTGAACGTCGGCGCCCTCGAGGACGCGATCGCCGCCGGCTCATTGACCACAGTCGATGCGCTGGCCGAGGCGACGCACGCCGGCACGGGTTGCGGTGGATGCCGCGACACGATGGAACAAATGATCGAGGCAGCCAACGCCGGTGGCGCGGTTCCTGCATCGAAAGCGGCGTGAGGCGCTCCGATGGCTAGAGTCGAAGTTTCCAAAAAGGCCTGCGCGGTCAATCCATTGAAGATGAGCCAGCCGATCGGCGGCGCGCTCGCCTTCATGGGCGTTCAGGGATGCATGCCGCTGCTGCATGGGTCACAGGGATGCACATCTTTTGGGCTCGTGCTGTTCGTTCGACATTTTCGCGAAGCCATTCCGCTGCAGACGACCGCGATGAGCGAAGTCGCCACTGTGCTCGGCGGTTTGGAGAATGTCGAAGAAGCAGTCGTCAATATCGCGAAACGCGCCAAGCCGGAGATCATCGGCATTTGCTCGACCGGCGTGACCGAGACCAAAGGCGATGACGTCGACGGATATATTCAGCTCATTCGTCAGCGTCATCCAGAGCTCGATCACATGGGCATCGTCTATGTGTCGACTCCCGACTTCAAGGATGCGTTTCAGGATGGCTGGGGCAAGACCGTCGCCAAGCTGATCGAGGCTTTCGTGCCGGCGAACGAGACGCCTGCGCAAAGGGCTCCGCAGCGCGTGAACGTTCTGCCCGGTTGCCATCTCACGCCCGGCGATATCGACGAGCTGCGCGACATCATCGAGAGCTTTGGGCTCGAGCCGACTTTCTTGCCCGATCTCTCGGGCTCGCTCGACGGGCATCTGCCGGAGGATTTCACGCCGACGACGCTCGGCGGAACGTCCCGCGAGGCGATGTCGCAAATGGGTTCGGCCGCATGGACGATCGCGGTCGGAGAGCAGATGCGGCTCGCGGCGACGACCTTGGAGCGTCGCGCCGGCGTTCCCTTCGAGCTCTTCGATCGTCTCACCGGCCTCGCGCCCAATGACGAGCTGATCGCCTTTCTGTCCCGCATCAGCGGCCGCCCGGTTCCGGTGAAGTTCAAACGGCAGAGGGGGCAGCTCGTCGACGCCATGCTCGACGGGCATTTCCATTTCGGCGCCAAAAAGGTGACGATCGGCGCCGAGCCGGATCTTTTGTTCGCGATCGGATCCTGGCTGATCGAGATGGGCGCGCATGTCACGGCGGCGGTAACGACGACGCATTCCGCCGTGCTCGAAAAGCTGGCGATCGACGAGGTTTTGATCGGCGATCTCGAAGATTTGGAAAATCGTTCGAAGGGCGCCGATCTGATGATGACCCATTCGCATGGGCGTCAGGCGTCGGAACGTCTCGGCGTGCCGCTTTTCAGACTCGGCCTTCCGACATTCGATCGCCTCGGCGCGGGTCACGAGCTGACGGTCGGCTACAGAGGCACCCGGACGCTGATCTTCAATATCGGCAATATGTTCATCTCGCAGGCGCATGAGCCCGACCCCGATACATGGCGCCGTGACGATGAGAATGTCACTCATTTCGGGGGCGAGCCGTCCCCCGAGCTCGTCCAACTTACCGCGATGGCCTGACCACGAGGAGGCAGCATGAAAGTCGCATTCGCCACACAAGACCTCGAGCGCGTCGACGCCCATTTCGGTTGGGCGAAGAATATCGCGATCTACGAGCTGACGGCCGATGGATATAGCTTGGTCCAGACGATCCAGTTCCAGGGCGATCTGCAAGAGGACGGCAACGAAGACAAGCTTCAGCCCAAGCTCGAAGCGATCAAGGATTGCGCGATTCTCTACATCGCGGCGATCGGCGGCTCGGGCGCGGCGCGTGTCGTCGCCTCCGGCATTCATCCGATGAAGGTGCCGCAGCCGGAGAACATTGTCGATCTGCTGGAAAAGCTCAAGGTTGTCCTGCAGGGCGCGCCGCCGCCGTGGCTGCGCAAGGTGATAACGAAGGGGCAGGAACGTACCTTCGATTTCGAGGAAGAGGCTGCAAATGGCTGAGACCGAGACGATTACGGCGACTAATGCCGCTGAGAGCATCTTCATCAAGGAGCTCATCAAGCAGTGGCGCGCGCAGGATACGCACGGCACCTGGGAGAACAAGAAAGATCTCGATCTCATCAAGCCGTATATCGTGGACAAGGAAGCGCGTAAGGCGCTGCCGCTGATCGGCGATCCCGACCCCGAGATCCTCTGGCGCGTCGAGCTTTTCTACAATGCCGTCGCTCTGTCGATCGAGCGCGCCACCGGCGTGATGGTTCAGCCGATGATCAAGATGAGCCATGAGGGTTTCGGCCGTCAGGTTCTCATCGCCGGGCGTCTCATCGTCGTCAACAAGCAGCTGCGCGACGTTCATCGCTTCGGCTTCGACAATCTCGACAAGCTGTCCGAGGAAGGCACCAAGCTCGTCAACGCCGGCGTCGAGATGGTGGAGAAATTCCCGGAAGTCGCCCGTTACTGATTTCGAAGGAGAGTGGAAAATGAGCTCCGTCGACGAGCTGAAGGCCGAGATCAAGAAACTCTCTGCCAAGGCGACCAATATGAAGATGAATCTGCACGACCTTTCGGAAGAGCTGCCGATCAATTGGGGCACGATTCTCACTGTCGCGCAGGAGACCTATGAGGCGTATTCGGCTCTCGAGGCCGCGCGCCAGAAGCTCAAGGAATTGGAGACGGCGTGATGGGGGCGTTCAAGACCAGAGGCGGCGCCGATTGGACGCCGTCCTATCTCACCGACATCAACCCCGCGACCTGTATCGGTTGCGGGCGTTGCTTCAAGGTTTGCCCTCAGGACGTGATGGCGCTCTACGGCGTCGACGCGGAGGGGACCATCCTCGGCATCGTCACCGACGATGACGACGATGATTTCGACGGCGAGCTCAATCGCAAGATCATGAAGGTCGAGCGGGAGCAGGACTGCATCGGCTGCTCGGCGTGCTCGAAGGTCTGTCCCAAGGACTGCCAGACGCACGTCCCTGTGGACCAGCTGGTCGGCTGATCCGATGGCCTTTCTCTCCGAGGATCGTCGAGCGGAGAGCAGGCTTCCGCAGCCCGGCCTGGATGCGACGGACATTTACGTGCGCTTGCGGTCGCGTCCGAGCGATTTCGGACGCGACGATCCTTTTACCGCCCATGTGTTCTGTTGCGTGCTGGCTCTCGGTCTGAGCGAGGCGGCTGGGCGGCCCGGAGGGCTCGCTCAGTCGCTCGCGCTCGGGCGCGAGGCGCTGGCGCGGCTGATCGAGCGTTGGGCGCCCGAAGCGACCTCTCTGCTCGATCTCGCATCCGAGCCCGAGACGATCGCGCTGGACGATGAAGAAGATCAAATTCGTGAATTGCTGCTGAGGTTTCGCGGGGACGCGTCGGAGGAAACCGCTTGGCTCGCCTCTATCCTCACCAAGCGCGCTATGTCGCCGCGGCATTTGTGGCAGGATCTCGGTCTCGCCAAAAGAGACGAGCTCGGCCGTCTGATGCAGGAGCGCTTTCCGAGCCTCGCTGCGCGCAACGTCAATCATATGAAGTGGAAAAAGTTCTTTTATCGCTCCTTGTGCGAGATGGAAGGCTTCGTCCTTTGCGCTTCGCCGACCTGCCGGGAATGCAGTGATTTCCACGACTGCTTCGGTGATGAGAGTGGCGAGAGCGCCCTGGCGCGGCTGTCCCACGGCAAGCCTTCGAATTCCTGATCGATCTCGAGATTTGGCGCCTTTTTCAGCGTGAAACGCCGCTGAAATCGCGGAATTTCGTGCAAATAGCAGCACAATCGCCATCCGTGTCGGAACTCTGACAATGTGGGAATGCGAACAGCCTCGAGCCCTTCGAATCGACTGATTCACGATGGTAAAGCCGGGTGGCATAGCGGTTGCTTCCTCTATGACGGATGATTTTCCGGGAAGAGGTTAAGCAAATGATCGAACTCACAGACAACGCGCTGAACGCGGTGCGTTCGGCAATTACGGGCGCCGGGCAGGAGGTCGAGGGACTGCGCATCATGGTCGAGGCCGGCGGCTGCGCGGGCTTCCAGTACACCATGGGTCTCGTCAATGAGAGCAATCCCGCGGACCACGTCTTCGAGCGCGATGGCGTGAAGGTTTTCATCGAGGAGGGCTCGCTCGCCTATCTCGACGGCACGCGCGTGGATTTCGTCAGCGGCCTCGAAGGCGCGGGCTTCACCTTCGACAATCCCCAGGCCAAATCCAGCTGTTCCTGCGGCAAGTCGTTCGGCTGATCGTCTTACGGGGAGAGCGGCGATGTGGGAATATTCCGACAAGGTCCAGGAGCATTTCTTCAACCCAAAGAACGCCGGCGCTCTCGACGGCGCCAATGCGGTCGGCGAGGTCGGCGCCCTTTCCTGCGGGGATGCGCTCAAGCTGATGCTCCATATCGACCCTGTGACGGAGATCGTTCTCGAAGCCAAGTTCCAGACCTATGGCTGCGGCTCGGCGATCGCCTCCTCTTCGGCTCTGACCGAGCTCGTCATCGGCAAGACGCTGGAGCAGGCGCGGGCTGTCACCGGCCGCGACATAGCGGATTTTCTCGGCGGGCTTCCGCCGGAAAAAATGCACTGCGCTGTGATGGGGCATGAGGCGCTTCAGGCGGCGATCGCCGATTTTCGCGGCGAAGCTCCGCAGCCTCGGCACGAGGAGGCGGCGCTCGTCTGCAAATGTCACGGCGTCGATGCCCGGGCGATCGAACGGGCGATCCGCGACAATGCGCTGTCCACGGTCGAACAGGTCGGCGCCTTCACCATGGCGGGCACGGGCTGCACGACCTGCTATGAGCAGATCGAGGATATTCTGCTGCGGGTCGCGACCGAGGCTGCGGCTGCCTCTGCTGCGTCGGCGGCCGCGCAGGCGGCGGAAGTCGCGCGCCCAGAGACGGCGCCGGCCGCTTCGGCGCCAGCTCCTGTCGCGCCGCGGCCGGGCTCGCTCAATCTTTTCAGCGCCGCCGTGCGGGCCGCGTCGACGGCGCCGGCCCCTGCGAAGCCGATCGTGCGGCCAGCCGCGGAATCGTCGCCGCTCTCCCCCGCCTCGCCGCTTCCGCCGCCTTCCGCCGGGATGACGAATCTGAAGAAGATTCGTCTGATCGAGGAAACGATCGAAGACCTCCGCGTCTATCTGCGCAAGGACGGCGGCGATTGCGAGCTGATCGACGTCGACGGCTCCAATGTGCTCGTCAGCCTCACGGGCGCTTGCGTCGGCTGTCAAATGGCGAGCGTGACCGTCTCGGGAATTCAAGAGCGGCTCATGGCCAAATTGGGCGTGCCGATCCGCGTGATCCCCGTCGGTCGCAACGCTCATTGAGGAGTGCGTCATGAAGGCGATTTATCTCGACAATAATGCGACGACCCGAGTCGATCCGTCGGTGGTGGAGGCGATGCTTCCTTTCTTCACGGAGCATTTCGGCAACGCCTCTTCGGCTCACTCGTTCGGGGCGGAGGTCGGGACCGCGGTGAAGGCCGCGCGGCAGCAGCTGCAGCAGCTGCTGGGCGCGACGCACGATCACGAGATCATCTACACCTCGGGCGGGACGGAGAGCGACAACGCCGCCATTCTGTCGGCGCTCGATGCGCTGCCGGATCGCAATGAGATCGTGACGTCCAAGGTCGAGCATCCGGCGATTCTGTCGCTCTGCGAGCATCTCGAGAAGACTGGCCGCGCCAAGGTGCACTTCATCGGCGTCGACAGTTCCGGCCAGCTGGATATAGACGCCTATCGCGCCGCTCTGTCGGACAAGGTGGCCGTGGTGTCGCTGATGTGGGCCAATAACGAGACCGGAACGATCTTCCCGGTCGAAGGCCTCGCCGAGCTCGCCAAGGAGCATGGCGCTCTGTTCCATACGGACGCCGTGCAGGCGGTCGGCAAGACGCCGATCTCCCTCAAGGACAGCGCGATCGACATGTTGTCGCTGTCCGGCCACAAGCTGCATGGCCCGAAGGGAATCGGCGCGCTCTATGTGAAGAAGGGCGCGCGTTTCAAGCCGCTGATCCGCGGCGGTCATCAGGAGCGCGCGCGCCGCGGCGGCACGGAGAATGTGCCGGCGATCATCGGCCTCGGCAAAGCGGCGGAGCTGGCGCTTCAGCATATGGCGGAAGAGCAGGGCCGCGTGAAGGAGCTGCGCGATCGGCTGGAGAAGGCGGTTCTGCAGCGCGTGCCCAATTGCATCGTCAATGGCGATCGTCATGACCGTCTGCCGAACACGACCAATATCGCTTTCGAATATGTCGAGAGCGAAGCGATCCTGCTGCATCTCAATCGCGGCGGCGTCGCCGCTTCGTCGGGCTCGGCCTGCACCTCCGGCTCGATGGAGCCGAGCCATGTGCTGAAGGCGATGGCGATTCCCGAGGCGGCGCTGCATGGCGCGGTGCGTTTCTCCTTCTCGCGGGACAATGTCTCGGAGGACGTCGATCGCGTCGTGGAGGCGCTGCCGGGGATTGTCGAGAAGCTGCGCGAAATGTCGCCCTTCTGGGCGGACGCGGAGAAGAAGACGAACGACTCCAAGCCCGTTTTTGCTTGACAGGCGGCTCCCGTGAACGGCGATCAACCCCGCATCTTCATCAATGACACGACGCTCCGCGACGGCGAGCAGGCGCCGGGAGTCGCCTTCACCGCCGCGGAGAAGCTCGCGATCGCGCGCGCGCTGGCCGCTCTCGGCGTCGATGAGATCGAGGCGGGGACGCCGGCCATGGGCCGGGACGAGATCGACTCGATCGCCGCCATCGCTGGCGACGGCCTGCCGTGCCGGGTGATGGCCTGGTGCCGGCTGAGCGAGAGCGACGTCGACGCGGCGCTCGCGGCCAATGTCGCGCATGTGAATGTGTCGTCGCCCATGTCGCGCTTGCAGATCGGCGTCAAGCTGTCGACGGATGTCGATGGCGCGGCGGCGCGGGTGCAGCGGGTCGTGGCCTATGCGCGATCGAAGGGGCTGACCGTCGCGCTCGGCGGCGAAGATTCCTCGCGCGCCGATCCGCGCGACATCGGCTGCATCGCCCGCGCCGCGGCGGCGGCCGGCGCGACGCGCTTCCGCTTCGCCGACACGCTCGGAACGCTCGATCCTTTCGCCACCTACGAGTCGATACGTCGCGTGCGCGAGGAGACCGATCTGCCGATCGAGTTTCACGGCCATGACGATGTCGGGCTCGCCACCGCCAACACGCTCGCCGCGGTGCGCGGCGGCGCGACGCATGCCTCCGTCACCATGCTCGGCCTCGGCGAGCGCGCCGGAAATGCGGCGCTCGAGGAGGTCGCTCTGGCGCTCGGCCACGTCGCGCATGGCCGCACCAATATCGATCTCAAGCGCCTGCAAGGCGTCGCGCGGCTCGTGGCGGCGGCGGCGCGCCGCAAGATCGGCCGCGCCAAGGCGGTGGTCGGCTCCGACATATTCACGCATGAATCGGGCATTCATGTCGCGGCGCTGATGAAGGATGTCCGCACCTATCAGGGCCTCGATCCCGCGCGGCTGGGGCGACGGCACCGCATCGTCATCGCCAAGCATTCGGGCTTGAGCGCGATTCAGAAGAAATGCGCCGAGATCGGTGTCGATCTCGACCGCGAGACGGCCGCGCGCCTGCTCGCTCACGTCAAGCGCCGCGCGCTGGACCAGAAGCGTCCGGTCAATCGCGGCGAGCTCATTCGCCTCGTCGATCGTGCGCAGGCGGAAGCGGCGCTGGCGGCGCGGCATGATGTCGGAGGCGTGTCATGAGTCCCATTTCGATTGTCGACACGCCGCGCGTCGCGCCTAGCAAAGGACTGCTCGCGCAGATTCGCGAGGATGTCGGCTGCGTCGCGCAGCGCGATCCGGCGGCGCGCAGCACGCTCGAGGTGGTGCTGCTCTATCCGGGCGTGCACGCGCTGATATGGCATCGCATCGCCAATCGCCTGTGGCGCAGCGGCCATAAGTTTTCGGCGCGCGCGCTCTCGTGGTTCGGGCGTCTCGTCACCAATATCGACATTCATCCCGGCGCGACGATCGGCGTGCGCTTCTTCATCGATCACGGCGCAGGCGTCGTCATCGGCGAGACGGCGACGATCGGCGACGATGTGACCATGTATCACGGCGTCACGCTCGGCGGCACCTCTTGGTCCGCGGGCCGGCGCCATCCGACGGTCGGCGATGGCGTGCTGATCGGCGCCGGCGCCAAGATTCTCGGGCCGATCAGCGTCGGCCCGCGCGCGCGCATCGGCGCCAATTCTGTGGTCATCGAGGATGTGCCGCCGGAGATGACGGTGGTCGGCATTCCCGGCCGCGTGGTGCGGGAGCAGCGGCGCCGCTCGGGCGTGGATGGCCGCATCGATCTCGAGCATCACCTCATTCCCGATCCGGTCGGCGACGCGATCTCCGTGCTCATCGACCGCATCGATTTTCTCGAAGCGCGGCTCGCACATCTTCAGGTGCGCGTCAGCGAAGGCTCCCATCGGCAAGTCGGAGACAACAAGCCATGAGCATATTGGACGATCTGCGCAAATTGTCGGCGGCCGAGGAATTCTTCGATCTTCTCGGCGTCGAATACGACCCCAACATCGTGCGTCACTCGCGTCTGCATATTCTGCGACGCATGGGCGAGTATCTTCACAAGGCGGCGCCCGAGGGCGCGTCCGACGACGAGGTGCGCGAAGCGTGCCGTGAGTTTCTCGCGAAGGCCTATCAGGACTTCACGAAATCGTCTCCGATCGAAGAACGGCTTTTCAAAGTGCACAAGGACGCTGTAAAGCCGAAGGAGGAGCCGAAGAAGCCCTTCGTGCCGCTCACAACGGTCACGACGTCGAACGGATGAAGATCGAAACACCAGTCGGGATGGCGAGAGGAAGAGACTCATGAAGATACTGGTCTGCATCAAGCAAGTTCCCGACAGCGCCCAGATCCGCGTGCATCCTGTCACCAACACGATCATGCGGCAGGGCGTGCCGACGATCATCAATCCCTATGATCTCTTCTCGCTGGAGGAAGCGCTGAAGCTGCGCGACAAATTCGGCGGCGAGGTCACGACATTGACCATGGGTCCGCCCATGGCCGCCGACGCGCTGCGCAAGACGCTAGCGATCGGCGCCGATCGCGCGATTTTGCTCACCGATCGTTTCTTCGCCGGCGCGGACACTCTGGCGACGACCTATGCGCTCGCGCAGGCGATCGGCAAGATTCAGAAGACCTGGGGCGATCTCGATCTCGTCTTCACCGGCAAGCAGACGATCGACGGCGACACGGCGCAGGTCGGTCCGGGTGTGGCGAAGCGTCTCAACCTTCTGCAATTGACTTATGTCTCCAAAATCGTCGAAGCCGATGAGGAGAAGCGCGAGGTCGTGATCGAGCGTCGCGCGGAAGGCGGCACGCAAGTCCTCAAGACGAAAATGCCCTGCCTCATCGCCATGCTCGAGGGCACGAACGAGGTGCGTCGCGGCTCCATCTCGGATTCGCTGCGCGCCGCTCGCGCCGAGATCATCACCTGGAGCGCGAAGGACGCCGAGATCGAAGACCTCGGCAAATGCGGGCTGAAAGGATCGCCGACGATCGTGAAGAAGGTCTTCGCGCCGCCGCAGCGCACAGATCGCGCCGCCTTCGTGGAGCCGGGCAAGAACGCGGGCGATTCCGCCGACGTGCTGATCGAGGCGATCTTCAAGCGCCATCCGGCGCTCGAGGAAGACATGACGAAATTGGCCAGTGGGTTCTAAAGGAGAAGCGAAAATGTCCGACAAGCCCGCCCCCGCCGCGCCGCAGCAGAGCCGCGCCAGCGCGAAAAAGGAGCTCCCGGAGCATTTCCGCGGCTACAAGCACGTCTGGGTGTTCGTCGAGCTGGAGCGCGGCGAGGTGCATCCGGTGTCCTGGGAGCTGCTCGGCGCCGGCCGCAAGCTCGCGGATCAGCTGAAGGTCGATCTCGCCGCCGTCGTGCTCGGCGCGCCCGGCGAGGCCACGCGCAAGGCCGTCAACGAATCCTTCTTCTACGGAGCGGATCTCGCCTATCTCGTCGAGAATCCGATCCTTGGCGATTATCGCAACGAGCCTTATTCGAAGGCCGTCACGCAGCTCGTCAACACGCATAAGCCGGAGATCCTGCTGCTCGGCGCGACGACGCTCGGGCGCGATCTCGCCGGCTCCGTGGCGACGACTCTGCTCACCGGCCTCACGGCCGATTGCACCGAGCTCGCGGTGGACGCCGATGGCTCGCTGGCGGCGACGCGTCCGACCTTCGGCGGCTCGCTGCTGTGCACGATTTATACGTTGAACTATCGGCCGCAGATGGCGACCGTGCGTCCGCGTCAGCTGCCGACCCCTGTGCGCGATGAATCGCGCACCGGCCGCGTGATCGAGTTCAAAGCCGATCTCGACGAAGATGCGATCATCACCAAGCTGCTGAAGTTCATCCCCGACCGCGAGTCGGCCAAGAGCAATCTCGCTTTCGCCGATGTCGTCGTCGCCGGGGGGCTCGGCCTGCAGAGCGCGGAGAATTATCAGCTGGTGCGCAATCTCGCGACCGTGCTCGGCGCCGAGTTCGGCGGCTCGCGTCCTCTGGTGCAGAAAGGCTGGATCAGCTCCGATCGTCAGATCGGCCAGACCGGCAAGTCGATCCGTCCCAAGCTCTATATCGCCGCCGGCATTTCCGGCGCGATTCAGCATCGCGTCGGCGTCGAAGGCGCCGATTGCATCGTCGCGATCAACACCGACAAGAATGCGCCTATCTTCGACTTCGCGCATATCGGCATAGTGACCGACGCCATTCGTCTGCTTCCGGCGCTGACCGAAGCTTTCCGCAAACGTCTCTCGCCCGAGAACGCAGACCGGCTCGCCGGCTAACCCGAGGAGATCATCATGATCGAAGAGAAATTCGACGCGATCGTCATCGGGGCCGGCATGGCCGGCAACGCTGCGGCCTATACGATGGCCTCGCGCGGTCTGAACGTCCTGCAGCTGGAGCGCGGTGAATACGCCGGCTCCAAGAATGTGCAGGGCGGCATTCTCTATGCCGACATGCTGGAGAAGATCATTCCCGATTTCCGCGAGGAGGCGCCGCTCGAGCGGCATCTCATCGAGCAGCGGTTCTGGATGATGACGGACCGCTCGCATACGGGCATGCAATATCGTTCGGACGACTTCAACGAGGAGAAGCCGAACCGCTACACGATCATCCGCTCGCAGTTCGATCGCTGGTTCAACAAGCAGGTGCAGGGCGCGGGCGCGATCGTCATCAGCGAGACCACCGTCACCGAGCTCGTCAGTGACGCTTACGGCAAGGTGATCGGCGTGCGCACGGATCGCGCCGGCGGCACGGTCTTCGCCGATGTCGTCGTGCTGGCGGAGGGCGTCAACGGCCTGCTCGGCGCGCGCGCCGGGCTGCGGCCGACGCCTCGGCCCGAGCATGTCGCGCTCGCGGTGAAGGAAATGCACTTCCTGCCGCGCGAGACGCTCGAGGCCCGCTTCAATCTGCATGGCGACGAGGGCGTCGTGATCGAGGCGGCCGGCACCATCTCCAAGGGGATGACCGGCATGGGCTTCGTCTACACGAACAAAGAGAGCATTTCTGTCGGCTTTGGCTGCCTGGTGTCGGATTTCGCCGAAAACCAGGAGACGCCCTACGGCATGCTGGAGAACTTCAAGAAGCATCCGTCGATCGCGCCGCTGCTCGAGGGCTCGGAAGTGAAGGAATATGCCGCGCATCTCATTCCCGAGGGCGGCTTCAACACGATTCCCGAGCTGTTCGGCGATGGCTGGGTCGTCGTCGGCGACGCGGCGCAGCTCAACAACGCGATCCATAGAGAAGGCTCGAATCTTGCTATGACGTCCGGCAGGCTCGCGGGCGAGGCGATTTTCCAAGTGAAGTCCCGCCGCGATCCGATGACGAAGCAGAATCTGGCGCTCTACAAAAAATTCCTCGATGACAGCTTCGTCATGAAGGATCTGAAGAAATACAAGGACATGCCGGCGTTGCTGCACACGCAGGCGCAGAATTTCTTCCTCACCTATCCGACACTCGTGTCGAAGGCGATGGAGAATTTCCTACGCGTCGACGGCACGCCGAAGATCGAGAAGGAAAAGGCGTCGGTCCGCGCTTTCCGTGAGAAGCGCTCGCTGACGGGATTGTTCGGAGATGCATGGCGTCTGGCGCGCGCCTGGCGCTGAGAGGAGGAATCGCGATGTCGACGCAAGCTGCGCGAGTCGAGGAGAAGCTGTTCCAGAACCGCTATCTCGTCGACCAAGGAAAACCCCATATCGTCGTGCAGCCGCACACGACGCCGTCCAAGAATCTCGTGGCGATGACCAAGATCTGCCCGGCCGGCTGCTATGAGCAGAACGCCTCGGGCCAGGTCGAGATCACGCCGGACGGTTGTCTGGAATGCGGCACTTGTCGTGTTCTCTGCGAGCCGCAGGGCGATATCGTGTGGAATTATCCGCGCGGCGGCTACGGCGTGCTGTTCAAATTCGGCTGAGAGCGACCGACGCGCCGCGAGTCGGCGCGTCGGAAAATGGACGCGAGGATGTTCGATGACGGTCGCGCAATTGATCGAAGTGCTGAAGGACATGCCGAGCGAAGCCGTGGTGATCCTCGAGGGAGACGGAGCCTTGGCCCGTCTCGTCGGGGTGAATTTGGAAAAAAGCGTCATGGCGGGACTGCCCGACGAGGTCGTCCTGTCCACCGACTGCGAAGAATGAGGCCGCCCCTTTCGGGGCGCGACCGACCGACGCAGGCCCTCGTCGCCGGCAAGGCTTGACGACGGCGCGTTTCGATCTCATCTTTTGAAGTGTCTCGACGATCTTCGCGGGAGAGACCGGCGCTCGCGCCGGAGCCGAAGGCGCAACCGCCCCGGAAACGCTCAGGCAAAAGGACCGCGAGGAAAGAGACACTCTGGAAAGCGGCGCGGCCCATCCGCGCCCACCGAAGGGCGTAACCTGCGCTGCAGGGAAATCTCTCAGGTCTCCAGACAGAGGGGGCGCGAGCCGGGCGGAGCGATCCGCCCAATGCGGAACGCCGATCTGTCGGGAGCGCCCTTTGAGCGAAAGCTTCGCCCCACGCATTCCCACGCCGCTCGAAAAGACGCCGCTCGATGCGCTGCATCGCGCTCTCGGCGCGCGAATGACGCCCTTCGCCGGCTATGAGCTGCCGCTGCATTACCCGGCCGGCGTCGTCGCCGAGCATACTCACACGCGCGAGAAGGCGAGCCTCTTCGACGTCTCGCATATGGGCCAGGCGATCCTCGCCGGCCGCGGCGCCGCGGAGCGCATCGAATCTCTCGTCCCCGCCGCCATCGCAGACCTGCCGCCCGAGCGCACGCGCTATAGCCAGCTGCTTGCGGAGGACGGCGGGGTTCTCGACGATCTGATGATCACGCGCCTGCCGGGGCGCGACGAGCGGCTGCTGCTCATCGTCAACGCCGCGGCCAAGGCCCAAGATTTCGCGCTTCTGCGCCAGGAGCTGCCGCAGCTCGCTCTTTCGGTTCTCACCGGCCGCGCGCTGATCGCGCTGCAAGGGCCGCGCGCCGCCGCCGCGCTCGCGACGGTCCTGCCGGAGCTCGAGGACATGCCCTTCATGGGCTGGCGCGCCGCCGAGTTTCGCGGCGCCGGCCTATTCGTCTCGCGCTCCGGCTACACGGGCGAGGACGGCTTCGAGATTTCAGTCCCCAATCATCTCGCCGAGCCGCTGGCGGAAGCTCTGCTGGCGCATCCCGATGTCGCGCCCGCCGGCTTCGCCGCCCGCGATTCGCTGCGGCTCGAGGCGGGCCTCTGCCTCTATGGCCATGATCTCGACGCGACGACCGATCCGGTCGAGGCGGGGCTCGCCTGGTCCATCGGCAAGCGCCGGCGCGAGCAGGGCGGCTTCCCCGGCTATGAGCGCATCCGCGCCGCTCTGGAGCACGGCCCCGCGCGCCTGCGCGTCGGCCTGCTGCCGGAAGGCCGCGCGCCCTTGCGCGAGGGCGCGGCGCTGGCGGCGCCGGATGGCCGAATCATCGGCCGAATCACATCCGGCGGCCATTCGCCGACGCTCTCGCGTCCCATCGCCATGGGCTATGTCGAAACATCCTTCGCCACGCCCGGCGTCATGCTGGAGAGCCGCCTTCGCGACAGGCCAGTCGCGGTGGAGGTCGCGCCTTTGCCTTTCGTTCCCCATCGCTTTTTCCGCGGCACAGCCGGAAAGGACAGATCATGAGCGGCGAGCGCTACACCAAGGACCATGATTTCCTGCGCGTCGAAGGCGACATTGCGATCATCGGCATCTCCGATTTCGCGCAGTCGCAGCTCGGCGACATCGTCTTTGTCGAGCTGCCGTCGCCGGGCAAGCGCGTCGCCAAGGGCGAGCAGCTGGCGACGATCGAGAGCGTGAAGGCGGCGAGCGAAATCTATGCGCCCATCTCCGGCGAGGTGGTGGCCGTCAATGACCGCCTCGAATCATCGCCCGATCTCGTCAATAAGGAGCCGCTCGGCGAAGGCTGGCTGCTGACATTGCGCGTCGCCGACGCCGCCGAGCTGGCCGAGCTGATGGACGAGGACGCCTATCGCGCCTTTCTGGAAAGCGAGGGATGAGCCATGCGCTATCTGCCCCTGACGGATGCTGATCGCAAAGACATGCGCGATGCGATCGGCGTCGCCGATTTCGCGGCGCTGTATGCCGATGTGCCGTCTGAGCTGCTGCTCGATCGCCCGCTCGATCTCCCGCGCGCGAAATCGGAGATGGAGGTGGAGCGTCTGCTGTCGGAGATGGCGAAGCGCAATCTCTCGGCCGCGAGCGCGCCTTTCTTCATCGGCGCCGGCGCCTATCGCCATCATATTCCCGCGAGCGTCGATCATCTGATTCAGCGCTCGGAATTTCTGACGAGCTACACGCCCTATCAGCCGGAGATATCGCAGGGAACGCTGCAATATCTCTTCGAGTTTCAGACGCAGGTCGCCATGCTCACCGGCATGGAGATCGCCAATGCGTCTATGTATGACGGCTCCACCGCCTGCGCCGAGGCGGCGCTGATGGCGCATCGAATCACCAAGCGGCGCAAGGCGATTCTCTCCGGCGGACTGCATCCGCATTATGCGGATGTGCTGCGCACCATCTCTCATTTCGCCGGCGATGAGATCGTCGCGCTGGCGCCGGATGTGCGCGCGCGGGAGAATATTGCGTCGGCGATCGACGACAGCGTCTCCTGCGTCATCGTGCAGACGCCGGATGTCTTCGGCAATCTGCGCGATCTCACGCCCATAGCCGAGGCCTGCCATCGGCATGGCGCTCTGCTCGTCGCCGTCTTCACCGAGGTCGTCTCGCTCGGCCTGCTGAAGTCTCCCGGCGAGATGGGCGCGGATATTGTCGTCGGCGAGGGTCAGTCGCTCGGCAATCCGCTGTCATTCGGCGGGCCTTATCTCGGCTTGCTCGCGACGCGGCAATCCTATCTGCGGCAGACGCCGGGGCGTCTCATCGGCGAGACCGTCGACGCCGATGGACGCCGTGGCTATGTCGCAACGCTCTCGGCGCGCGAGCAGCATATTCGCCGCGACAAGGCGACGTCCAACATATGCACTAACTCCAATCTCTGCGCGCTCGCCTTCAGCATTCATTTGAGCCTGCTCGGCGAAGCCGGCCTGCGCCGTCTCGCGCGCGCCAATCATGCGAGCGCTATCGATCTCGTGGAGCGCCTCGCCGCTGTGCGCGGCGTCGAGACGCTCAATGAGAGCTTCTTCAACGAATTCACTTTGCGCGTTCCGGGAGACGCCGCGCGTCTCGTCGAAGCCATGGCGGAGCAGGGCGTGCTCGCGGGCGTTCCGGTCTCGCGCCTGCTGCCGCAAGCGGGGCTCGATGATCTCCTCATCGTCGCCAGCACAGAGGTCGATACGGTGGAAGATCGCGAGGCTTTCGTCGCCGCAATGAGAGGAGCGCTCTGATGCTCGATCATCCGAAAGATTCTGCTTTCGAGACCTTCTCGGGAAATCGCGGGCTCGATCAGGAGGAGCCGCCGATCTTCGAGATCGGCCGCACGGATACGAGCGGCGTCGATATCGAAGAGCCGGCGCATTTGGAGCCGCGTCTCGGCGCGCTCGAGTGCAAAGGGCCGATCGGCCTGCCCGGCCTCTCGGAGCCGGAGGCGATGCGCCATTATGTGCGTCTGTCGCGCAAGAATTATTCGATCGACGCGGGCCTCTATCCGCTCGGCTCCTGCACGATGAAGCATAATCCGCGTCTCAATGAGAAAGTCGCGCGGCTCGCGGGCTTCGCCGATCTGCATCCGCTGCAGCCGCAATCGACGGCGCAGGGCGCGCTGGCGCTGATGGAGGAGCTGTCGCGCTGGCTGCTGACGCTCACCGGAATGAGCGCCATAGCGCTCTCGCCCAAGGCCGGCGCGCATGGCGAGCTCTGCGGCCTCATGGCTATAGAGGCGGCGCTGGAAGCGCGCGGCGAAGCGGCGACGCGCAAGGTGGTTCTCATTCCGCAATCGGCGCATGGCACAAATCCCGCGAGCGCCGCTCTGCTCGGCTTTCAGCCGCGCGTGATGGAGGCCGGCGCCGATGGCGTGGTGAGCGAGGAAGCTGTCGCCAGAGCGCTCGGTCCCGATGTCGCGGCCATCATGCTCACCAATCCCAATACGTGCGGATTGTTCGAGCGCAATATCGTCGCCATTGCGCGGCGCGTGCATGAGGCGGGCGGTTATTTCTATTGCGACGGCGCCAATTTCAACGCCATCGCCGGCGTGGCGCGGCCCGGCGATTTGGGCGTCGACGCCATGCATCTCAATCTGCACAAAACCTTCTCGACTCCGCATGGCGGCGGCGGGCCGGGTTCTGGCCCTGTCGTCTTTTCCGAACGTCTCGCGCCTTTCGCGCCGGTTCCGTTTCTGCTGCGCGAGGGCGAGACTTTGCGTCTCGTCGAGCATGGCGATGGAGCGCAGAGCTTCGGCCGGCTCACCGCCTTTCATGGTCAGTTCGGAACCTTCGTGCGCGCGCTCGCCTATATTTTGTCGCATGGCGCGGACGGGCTCGCGCAGGCGTCGCGCGACGCCGTGCTCTCGGCCAATTATCTGCGCGCAGCGCTGCGCGATGTGATGACGCAGCCTTTCGGCGATCGCCTCTGCATGCATGAGGTCTTGTTCGACGATAGTTTCCTCGAGGGGACGGGAGTCGCCACGCTCGATTTCGCCAAGGCGATGATCGACGAGGGCTATCATCCGATGACGATCTATTTCCCGCTCGTCGTTCACGGCGCCATGCTGATCGAGCCGACGGAGTCGGAATCGAAACGCTCGCTCGATCTCTTCGTCGCGACATTGCGCGATCTCATCGCCAGCGCGAAGCGCGGCGAAACGCGCCGTTTCACGCAGGCGCCGCGCCACGCCCCGCGCCGCCGCCTCGACGAGGCCGCCGCCGCGCGCAAGCCCGTGCTGCGCTGGAGCGCTGCGTGATTCACTTCGCCGAGATTGCGAAACTGAAGGTGACACTGAAGATATGGGCGCGCCCTTCTCCCGCTTGCGGGAGAAGGTGGCCCTCGCGTCAGCGAGGGTCGGATGAGGGCTCTATCCACTGCAGAGATTTTGCCGAGCGGCCCTCATCCGACCCGGCTTTGCCGGGCCATCTTCTCCCACGAGTGGGAGAAGGAGCGCGCGTGATGACGCCTCGTGGTTTCCTGGATCGCTTTGTCGCTTCACTCTTCGCTGTGACTGCCGTGCGCGAAATATTCTCGCGCCGATGGATCGAATCCCCGCGCCGGCGGTTACGCTGAAGGGGCGCCGGAGGCGACATATGAATACGGCCAATCTTCAGCTGGAAGGCGTCTACGCCATACTCGCGGCGCTGTTCGGCGCATTGCGCGACAAGGGCGCGCTCGCACAGGAGGAGATCGACGCGCTGCTCGTCGATGTCGAGCTTTCGCTCGCCAATGATCCGCTGCGGCCGCGCGACATGCGCGACTCCAATGTGGAGGCGATCTGCTTTCCGGCGCGGCTGCTGCGTCTCGCTCTGCGCGAATCGGCGGCGGGCGAAGGCTTCTCCTTCGCGCAGCTCGCCGGCCGCGTCGGTCAAGAGACGCCGCCGCAGTGAGGCTCAAATGGAATAGCTGAACGAATCGTAGGACAGGCCGTTCAGAAACTGATCCATGTCGCGCGCCGGCTCGGCGCAGCCGGCGGTTCCCACCACCTTCGCCGGCACGCCGGCCACGGTGGAGTTGCGCGGCACGGGGTGCAGTACGACAGAGCCGGCCGCGACGCGCGAGCAGGCGCCGATTTCGATGTTGCCGAGAATCTTCGCGCCGGCGGCGATCATCACGCCGCGCCGCACTTTGGGATGACGGTCGCCGCTCTCCTTGCCGGTGCCGCCAAGCGTCACGCTCTGCAGAATGGAGACGTCGTCCTCCACCACCGCCGTCGCGCCGACGACGAGGCCGGTGGCGTGATCGAGGAATATGCCGCGGCCGAAGCGCGCCGCCGGATGAATGTCGGTTTGAAACGCGTCCGACGAGCGGCTCTGCAGATAGAGCGCGAGATCGGTCTGGCCATTGGTCCACAACCAATGCGCCAGCCGATGCGTCTCGATCGCGTGAAAGCCTTTGAAGAAGAGCAGCGGCTCGATCAGCCGTCCGCAGGCGGCGTCGCGCTCGACGACGGCCTTTATGTCGGCGCGAAAAGCGTCGCCGATCGCAGGATCGGCGTCCAGCGCGCGGGCGAAGGCATCGAAGAGCAGGTCCTCCGTCACCGCGCCGCCGAGACGCGCCGCGCAACGCCGCGCCACCGCATCCTCGAAGGAGCGGCGATTGAGGACGAAGGTCAGCGCCAGGCTCGCCATCGCCGGCTCGCGCGCCAGCATGTCCTCGGCCTCGCGGAGGATATGCTCCCACAGCGCGTCGCGACCCGTGGCGTCGGCGACGATCGCGCGGCTATTGTCCTGCGTCGCTCCCATCGGCGTCTCCTCGCTTCGAAGGCCCTCAATGTGGCTCGAGCGGCCGGCTTCGTCCAGTTCGGCCCGGCGATCAGCAGGGTCGCGCGCTTTGCGCGCCGGCGGCGCGGCGCAGCCGCCCGATGACGCGCTCCGCCTCGCCGGCGTCGAGGCTGCCGAAGCCGAGCCGCAGCCCGCGCCCGCGCTGCGGCGGCGCCGCGAAGCAGGTGGAGGGCAAGAAGCGCAGGCCATTGGCGGCGGCGTCGCGCTCCAGCGCGTCGAGCGTCGCCTCGTCGCGGAAGGTCGTCCAAAAGGCGAGGCCGCCCGCAGGCGTGCGGAAGCGGATGGCGTCGCCGAAGGCGCGGGCGAGCGCCGCGCCGAAAGCGTCGCGCCTCTGCGCATAGATTTGGCGCGCCTTGCGCACATGGCGGCGCAGCTCGCCGGAATCGACGAGAGCGGCCACGGCGAGCTCGGTCAGCGCATTGCCCTGGCGATCGACGCCGGCGGCGGCGTTGGCCAGGGATTTCACTACCGGCGGCGGCGCGACGACATAGCCGATGCGCAATCCCGGCAGCAGCAGCTTGGACATGGACCCGACATAGATCACGCGCCCCGGCGCATAGCTCGCCATGGGCAGCAGCGGCTGGCGCTCGAAATGATATTCGTGATCGTAATCGTCCTCGATGATCGCGAACTCATATTTGGCGGAAAGGTCCAAGAGGCGCAGCCGCCGTTCCGGCGTCAGCGGAACAGTGGTCGGAAACTGGTGGTGCGGCGTCACATAGATCGCGCGCACGGGCCGCCCGTGGCAGAGGCGCTCGACATCCTCGACATCGACGCCGTCCTCGTCCAGGCGCACGCCGATCACCTCGGCGCCGGCGGCGGCGAAGGCGGCGCGCGCCGCTGAATAGCCGAGGCCTTCCACCAGCACGACGTCGCCCGGCGCGACGAGAATGCGCGCGGCGAGGAAAATGCCCATCTGGCTGCCGCGCGTGACGCACACATCCTCCGCGTCCACGATGAGCCCGCGATGCGAGGCCAGCATCGCCGCTATGGCGCGGCGCAGCTCGCCGGTTCCGCGCGGATCGCCATAGCCGAGTCCGCCGTAGCGGGCGGCGCGCCGTCCGGCGTCGCGATAGGCGCCGAGCAGAGTGTCGATCGAGAAGAGCCGCGCATCGGGAAGCCCATCGTCTATGGCCAGCCCCTCGCCGGCCGGCACAAAGGCGGGGTCGGGCGTCGCGCGGAAGGGAAAGCCGGGCGTGCGCGGATCGGCGGAGGCTTTGCGCGGCGCCGGCAGCGTCTCCGGCAACTCGGCGGAGACGAAAGTGCCGCGCGTGCCATGGGTGGTGAACCAGCCCTGGGCGACCAGCTCGTCATAGGCGAGCACGATGGTCTTGCGATTGACGCCGAGCGATTCGGCGAGCTCGCGGCTGCTGGGCAGCGCCGCGCCCGGCGCGAGCCGTCCGCTCCTCACATCGTGAATGAGCGCATGGACGATCTGCAGATAGAGGGGCGCGCCGCGGCGCGGATCGATCTCGCGCGACAGGCTATAGGCGAAGGGTCGCGACATTGGACCCCTCCATTCGGCATTATTGCTCTTTTCGTAGGGCCGGCGGCAGCTTCCTCCGGCCGCGCCGGCTCTGTCAAGTGACGGGGCCGCCGCGCGTCTTTGGACCCGTCAGTGCGCGAATCTTGGCGGTTTAACGCCTTTTTCGCTCCGCTAGCCTCGTTCTCGTCGCAACCGAACGAGGAACTCGATCCATGCAGACGAGCAGCGCGGGCGTCGTGAAAGCTTTGATGGGAATTGGCGGAGTGCTCGCCTTCTTCCTCATCGTGATGCACCAATTGTCGCAATTGTTCCGTTGACCGCCGGACGCCGGGAAGAGTCCGGCGGCAGCGCGTCGGCGTGTCATCTGCGCGCCGACGCGCCTCTCAGCGCAGCAGCGCCAAAAACGCCTGCGCCGCATGGGTGATGTGGCGGCCCTCGCGGCGCAGAGCGAGAAAGCGCCGCTTGGGCAGAGCGATGTCGACCGTCGCCAGCGCCCCGGCCGAGGCCCCGGCGACGAGGCTCGGCAGCATGGCGACGCCGGCGCCCGCCGCCACGGCCGCGGCGACCGCCTCATGCGTCGGCAGCTCCAGCGCGATGCGCAGCTCGGCGGGGTCGAGACCCTTCTCGCGCAGAACCGCCTCGAAAATGGCGCGCGTGCCTGAGCCTTTCTCGCGCAGCACCCAGCTCGCGGATCGATAATCTTCGACGCGCTTCGGCGCCGCAGTGGTCCAGGGATGGCCGGGGAAGGCGACGAGCTTCAGCTCGTCCCAGGCCACCGGCTCCACTGCGAGGGATTTGTCGTCGATCTCCCCTTCGACGATGGCGAAATCCACAATGGCCTCGCGCGCCATATCGGCGGCGGTCAGCGTGTTGCAGATTTTCAGCTCTATCGCGATCTTCGGATAGAGCGCGCGATAGCGATGCAGGATCGGCGGCAGCCAATAATTGCCGACCGTCTGGCTGGCGGAAAGGCTCAGCGCGCCGCATTCGAGCCCGGCGAGATCGAAGAGAACCGCCTCCGCCGCCGCGGCGCGCGCCAGCACGGCCTTGGCCTCGACGAGAAACAGGCGCCCCGCCTCGGTGAGCGCGATGCGACGGCCGACGCGATCGAACAGTTTCGTCGCATAGCGCGCCTCGAGCGCGGCGATGGCCGCGCTCGTCGCCGATTGGGTGAGATTGAGCTCGCGCGCGCCCTGCGTCACATGCTCGCGCTCGGCGACGGCGACGAAAATGCGCAATTGCTCGAGCGTCATGACGCCTCAGCGAAAGAACGCCTCGATGAGCGCGAGGCTGAAGCCGGAGACGAAGACCGAGGCCGCCAGGCCCAGCGCCAGAGGCCGAAGCCCCTTGGCGCGCAGCGCGGCGATATCGGTCTCGAGCCCCATGGCGGCGAGCGCCATCGACAGCAGAATCGTCGTCGTTGTCGCGATGGCGGCCTTCGCGTCCGGCGGAATGGCGACAATGCTGGAGACGCCGACGAGAGCGAGAAAGCCTATCACGAACCAGGGGAAGGGCGGCGAAAACTTTTCCGCGCCGCGCGCGCCGCGCCCTGCCATGAAAGCGAGCGTCAGCAGCGTCGGCGCCAGCAGCATGACGCGCGACAATTTGGCGACGGCGCCGAAATCGCCGGCCTCGCGGCCGTGCTGAAAGCTCGCGGCGATCACTTGCGCGACCTCATGGATCGAGGCGCCGGCCCATAGGCCATAGGCGCGCGGGCCGAGCCGCGCGAGATCGGCGAGCGCCGGATAGGAGACCATTGCGAGCGTGCCGAAAACGGTGACGCAGGCGATGGCGTAGGCGACGTCTTCATCGCGGGCGCGGGTGATGGCGTTGGCCGCCACCACGGCCGAGGCGCCGCAGATCGACGTGCCGGCGGCGATCAATCGGGCGAGCTCGGGCTCGACGCCCAGCCAGCGGCCGAGACGTGTGGTGAAGCAGAAAGTGGCGACGAGCGTGGCGGCGATGATCGCGAGGCCCGTGAAGCCGACATCGATGATCTGCGCCGCCGATAATTGCAGGCCGAGCAGCGCTATGGCGAAGCGCAGGATCTTGCGCAGCGAGAAGGCGATTCCGGGGGCCGCCCAGGCCGGCGCGCCGAAGAGATTGCGCAGGCCGACGCCGAGCAGAATGGCGAGGATCATCGGGCTGAGCGCGCCGATCGCCAGGAGCAGACAAAGCCCATAGGCCGCCGCCGCTATGGCCGCGGTGAGGGCGACGCCGGGGAGGATGGCGAGAAACGCCGGGGCGCGGAGGAAGGGGGGCGCTTTCGGGAAAGCGGGCGCCGAGGTCGAAACGGCTTCCATCGGACCGAACTCCTTTTTTAGGGCTCGGTTCAGATCGCAGCCGCGGACCGTTCGGTCCAACGCATTATATTTCTTGAATCGTTCGATTTATTCGATCGATCACCAGCCGGCGATGCGGCGGCAGGAGCCGCCGGCGGCGCCGAATGCGTAGCGCGATCCGCAGGCATAGGCGGTCGGCGGCTCGCCGGTCTGCTCGAAGAGGTCGTAGCCTTCCTTCAAATTTTGCCAGAAGCCGCTCCATTGCTGGTGCTCCGGCGGCGCCGACCAGAGATTGGTCCAATCGCCCTGCGTCTCCTTGGCCAAGGCCGCATCGGTCATGCGGAACGGGAAGATATGGACCGGCACCTCATGCTGGCCGCCGCGCAGCGCGGCTTCCACCATGCCGTAGATTTCCTCGATCACTCTGTCGGTCATGGCGAAGCAGCCGACCGATTTGCAGGAGCCATGGACCATCAGCGCGCCGCCAGTGCGGCCGTTCTGCTTGTCGTAGGCGTTGGGAAAGCCGACGTCGAAGGCGCGGTGGTAATGGGAGTTCGGATTGAGCTGGCGCGCCGAGACGCTGTAGAAGCCCTCGGGCGATTGATAATCGCCGGATTTCAGCTTGGGTCCGAGATGGCCGGACCATTTGCAGATGGGATAGGTCCGGTAGAGCGCGAAACGCCCGCTCTGCCGACGCCAGAGCTCGAGCTCGCCTTCCTTTTTGAAGATGCGGACATAGACCGCGGAGCCCATGCGGAAATTACCGTCGTCGCGGTTCGTCAGCGGCGGCGGCTCATTGGGCGGCGCGGCGGCGAGGGCGAGCGCCTGTGTCGGAGGCGAGACCGCGACGGGCGGCAGCGCGGTCGTCCCCGCGGGCGTCTCGGCTGTGGCCACGGGCTCGACGCCGGCGAGATTGCGCGGCCGCGCCGGCGGCAGCGGCGCATCGACAGGCGGCAAGGCGAGGACCGCCTCCGGCTCCGCGGGACGCAGGGGAGGCAGCGCCGCGAGGAAGGAGGGCGGGCGCGCGCTCGGCGCGGCGGCGATCGCCGGCGGCGGCTCCTCGCTCGGCGCCGGCTCCTCTTGCCGCGCGGTCTCGACAATGGCGCCGCGCAGATTTTGCACCAGCGCGCCGAAGGGATTTGAGCGTCTTGCCGTGACGGCCTCGCGCGTCTCCGCCAGCCGCGCCGGGCCGCGCGAGGCGAAGGCGACGAAAACGCCGATCTCGACGAGGCTCAGAGCCAGCGCGGCGGCGAGGAGGAGGGGGCGCGACGGTTTCGACGGCATGGGTCGTTACGGAATCAGTGAAAACGCATTACGAAACGCGATATTGGCGAAGGAACGGCCGAGGCGCGGCCAAAAGCGCGCCCCGCCACAGAAAAATCAATGCCCTTCGAAGGTGACGAGCCGACGCACCGGCACGCCGAGCGCCTCGATCTTCTTTGCGCCGCCGAGCTCCGGCAGATCGATGACGAAGCAGGCGGCGATGACCTCGGCGCCGATCTTCTGCAGCAGCTTCACGGCGCCTTCCGCTGTGCCGCCGGTGGCGATGAGATCGTCGACGAGAATGACGCGCTCGCCCTTCACCACGGCGTCCTCGTGCACCTCCATCTCGTCCACGCCATATTCCAGCGAATAGGCGATGGAGACGGTGGCATGCGGCAGCTTGCCCTTCTTGCGCACGGGCACGAAGCCTGCCGACAATTGATGCGCCACCGCGCCGCCCAGAATGAAGCCGCGCGCCTCCATGCCCGCCACCTTGTCGATCTTCGTGCCGGCCCAGGGCTGCACCAGTTCGTCCACCGCGCGGCGAAACGCCCTGGCGTCGCCGAGCAGGGTGGTGATGTCGCGGAACATGATGCCCGGCTTGGGATAATCGGGAATCGTGCGAATCGAGGAGGCGAGGGTCATGTTCGAGATCTCGTCGGAATGGGTTCTGCTCGTCGGTTCATAGCTCATTCTCGGCTAAAGCGCATCTTCGCCGCCCGCCTCAGAGTGGCCGTGGGATCGCCGAGCCAGCGCCCATTTTCCCTGCAAAGATCAGGATGTTCAAGTTTTCGAGAGGATTTCTTCACATGGCTGACATAAAGCGCAGAATTTTTTACGTCGCGGCGGCGGTCGCCGTCGCGGGGTTTCTCGGTCTCTTCGGCTATGAGGCGGTCTCTGTGGCGTTCGCGCGCGTCGCCACGCCGGAGATTTTCGCACGCTATGAGGCGGAGACCGACAATGGCGCCTCCCTGCCCGCCGGGCTGTCCCGCGAGCGAATCGAGACGCTGCTCAAAGTGCAGGATCCGAGCTTCTGGACGCATGACGGAGTCGATTGGAGCGCGCCGCTCACCACCACCACCGTCACGCAATCCGTGGTGAAGCGGCTCTATTTCGAGAATTTCCAAAAGGGCTTCTCGAAGATCCGGCAGACGCTGATCGCGCGATTCGCGGTCGCGCCGCTGACGTCCAAGAATGCGCAGCTCGCCGCTTTCATCGATGTGAACGGATTCGAGCCCGCATCGCAAAAATGGTTCGGCAAGACGCTGGCGGAGCTCGACGACGAAGAGTTTCTCTCGCTGGTCGCGACCAACAACAATCCCAAGGATTACGCGCCGGGCACGCAGGCCAACGCCGAGCGCGTGCGCCGCATCGAGAAATATCTCGCCGGCCTCTGCGAGCGGCGCGGATTTTCCGATGTGTGGCTGGAGAGCTGCGGGGGATGACCCGCGGCTCGTCCCGCCGCAATCGCGTCGGAAGCGGCCGCGAGATGGCCGCTTCCGTGTCGCGCCGCCGCCCTTTTTCCTCGCAAAGCTTCTCGAGAGGGAGGCGCGGCGGGGAGTTGGTTGCGGCGGGAGCTTGTGTGATGCGGGAAGCGAAATTGCGGGCGCGCTCATTCGCGGCGGCGACGGCCGGCTCGGCGCTGGCCGCCTTCGCCGGCGCGGCCTTCGCCGCCGTTATCGGCTATGAGGCGGTCTCTGTCGCATTGGCGCGGATCGCCACGCCGTCGCTGTTCGCGCGCTATGAGGCGGAGACGGATCATGGCGCGAAATTGCCGCCCGGCTTCTCGCGCGAGCGCATAGAAACGCTGCTCGCCGTGCATGACCCCGGCTTCTGGATCCATGGCGGCGTCGATTGGAGCGCGCCGCTCGCCAGCACGGTCGCGCAATCGGTGACGAAGAAACTCTATTTCGCCGATTTCAAGCCGGGCTTCGGCAGGATTCGTCAAACGTTGATCGCGCAATTCGCCGTCGGCCCGCTGGCCTCCAAGAGCGCGCAGATCGCCGCTTTCATCGATGTGGGCGGATTCGATTCCGCCTCGCGCCGATGGTTCGGCAAGCCGCTCGCGGAATTGGACGACGACGAGTTTCTCGCCCTCGTCGCCGCCGGCGATGAGACGATGGAGCGCGCGCCGGGCACGCAGGCCAACGCCGAGCGCGTGCGCCGCATCGAGAAATATCTCGCCGGCCTCTGCGCGCGGCGCGGCTTCGCCGATGCGTGGCTGGACGATTGCGCGGATTGACGCGCCCTCACATCTACTTGGGCAGCAGCCGCCATACGCCTCGCACATGCGCGTCTATGCGCTCCTGGCCGGGCTGAACGGCGACGGCGATGGCGCGTGGGCCCGGCTCGAGGCGTGCGCTCGGCAAATCGGCCTCGCCGATCGCGAATTCGGGATTGAGCTCCAGCGCAACCAGCTCGCCGAGCCGCATCGATGCGCCCTCGGCCAGCAGCTCGGCGCGATGACGCGCATTGGCGATCGCCTTGCCGAGCAGCAGCTCCTCACGGTCGGCCCTGTCGGTCACTCGGAAGCGCACATTGTTCAGGCGATTGGCGTGCGCGGTGAGAAGCCGGCCGATGATGTCGCCCACATGGTCGACCTCCGCCGTCGTGACGACGAAATCGGTCGAAGCGCGAAATCCAGTCAAGCTGCGCTTGATGATTTGCCGATTGCTCGGGTCGCGCTCCTCGGAATAGACCGGCGCGACCTGCACGTTTCTGGACCGAATGTCTTTGCGCGCGACGCCCGCCGCTTCTATGTCCTGCATCAGCGCCGAGGACAGGCGCGCGAGTTCGCTCGTCGCTTGCGCGGCCGTCGGCTCATCGGCGAAAACGCCGAGCTGAATGTCGGCGCGATCGGGCGTGACCTCCTGCGTCGCCATCCCATGCACGTCGGCGACGGGAAAGTCCCAATGCGTTCGCTCCGACGCATGAGCGGAGGCGGCGACGAGCAGCGGCGCGCAAATGGCGAAGACTGAAAATATTCGCATGAAAATGCTCCTTCTATCGGAGCCCATGCTCGCCGCTTCGCCATTAACGGCGGCTGAACGCTATTCTCACACTGCCGCTCTCACCCGGCCGCGCCGCGCGTCCGCGCGACGATGACGCCGAGCTTCTCCATCAGCGCCGGATCGCGCGCCTCGGGCGCCGTCAGAATGGCGTTGTCGAGCGCGCGGTCGGAGCCGATGGGGCAGGGCTCGTGCTCTTGTGGGAAATCCGCGAGCAGACGCGCGAGAAGACGGCTCGCCTTGTCGGCGTTGTCGCGCACCACGGCGATGACCGCCGCGACATCGACATTGTCGTGCTCTGGATGCCAGCAATCGAAATCCGTGACCATTGCGATGGTCGCGTAAGAGAGCTCCGCCTCGCGCGCGAGCTTGGCTTCCGGCATCGCCGTCATGCCGATGACGTCATAGCCCGCGGCCTTATAGGTCAGCGATTCCGCGTAGGACGAAAATTGCGGACCTTCCATGCAGACATAGGTTCCGCCGACGGAATGCTCCATGCCTTCTGCTTTCGCCGCGGCGGCGATGCGCTTCGCCAGCAAGGGCGCCACAGGATGCGCCATCGACACATGCGCGACGCAGCCATTGCCGAAGAAGGAGGATTGCCGGCCGAAGGTGCGATCGACGAATTGATCCGGCAGCACGAAGAGGCCGGGATAGAGTTCCGATTTGAACGAGCCGCAGGCGGAGACGGACACGAGATCGGTGACGCCCGCCTGCTTCAGCGCGAAAATATTGGCGCGATAATTTATGCCCGAGGGCGAGAACACATGACCGCGACCGTGACGCGGCAGGAAAACCACCTGCGTCTCGCCGATGCGGCCGAAATGCAGAGCGTCGGACGGATCGCCCCAAGGCGTCGTCACGCGCTGCTCGCGCAAATCCTGCAGGCCGGGCAGATGATAGACGCCCGATCCTCCGATGATGCCCACCACCGCTCGCGTCATCTTTCGTCTCCGACTGTGGATAGGATTTCGCAGTGCCATGGCCTCGCGCGAGGCGCAAGCGGCGACAATGCGCCGGCCTGCGCAGAAAAATCGCGAAGCGCTAAAAAATTCAATGTCGTCAAAGGCCAAGCCGAGGGTTTCCACGCGCCGAGACGGAGGTGACGCTTTTTTGTGCGATCGTCGAAACTGCCCTCTCCGCAGCCGTCGCAGGGTTGCGCCGCAAAATATGCTGTGTTAGGGGACGATCGCCTTGGAGCTGGGGCGTCGCCCTTGGCTCCTTCCCCCGACAATACGTTGTTCGAGGCCATTGCGGATTTCGTCGCACGCAGACCTGCGTTGCGCGCGAGGCGCCTCGAGTGACGGCGATCCGAGAGCGATACGCAAGTGGCTTCAGGCGGAGACGATCTATCCGGTGTAGCGGGGCGATACGCCTCGGCCCTTTATGATCTCGCAGTGGAGCAAGGCTCCACGGAGGAGATCGCGACGGCGCTGCGCGGCTTCGCCGCGCTGATCCAGGAGAGCAAGGATCTCGAGCGCCTGATCGAGAGCCCGGTCTATTCTGCCGAGACGCAGATCAAGGCTCTCTCTCCCATTCTCGACGCCGCCGGCGTCACGGGCGTCGCGGCCAATTTCGTGAAGCTCGTCGCGACAAAACGTCGCCTCTTCGTTCTCCCCGCCATCATCGAGGCCTATGGCAAGCTGCATGACGCCGCCAAGGGCGTCGTGCGCGCCGACGTCACAGTGGCCGCGCCGCTCGCCTCTCATCACGAGAGCGCGCTGCGCGAGGCGCTCGCCGGCGTCACCGGCGGCAAGGCCGTCGACCTCGAGGTGAAGGTCGACCCGGCGATCATCGGGGGTCTCGTCGTCAAAATCGGCTCGCGCATGCTCGATGCGTCGCTGAAGACCAAGCTCAATTCCATTCGAACACGCATGAAAGAGGTCGGCTGATGGCTATCCGCGCCGCAGAGATTTCCGCGATCCTCAAGAATGAGATCGCCAATTTCGGCAATGAGGCCGAAGTCGCAGAGGTCGGTCAGGTTCTGTCCGTCGGCGACGGCATCGCCCGCGTTTATGGTCTGGACAATGTCCAGGCCGGCGAGACGGTGCTGTTCGAGAACGGCCTCACCGGCATGGCGCTCAATCTCGAGAGCGACAATGTCGGCGTCGTGATCTTCGGCTCCGACCGCGACATCAAGGAAGGCCAGACCGTCAAGCGCACCGGCGCCATCGTCGACGTTCCGGTCGGCAAGGGCCTGCTCGGCCGCGTGGTCGACGCGCTCGGCAATCCGATCGACGGCAAGGGCCCGATCTTCTACGAGAGCCGCTCGCGCGTCGATGTGAAGGCTCCCGGCATCATTCCGCGCAAGTCGGTGCATGAGCCGATGGCGACCGGCCTCAAGGCCATCGACGCGCTGATCCCGATCGGCCGCGGCCAGCGCGAGCTGATCATCGGCGACCGCCAGACCGGCAAGACCGCCGTGGCGCTCGACACGATCCTGAACCAGAAGTCGCTGAACGACGGAACCGACGAGAAGGCCAAGCTCTACTGCGTCTACGTCGCCGTGGGTCAGAAGCGCTCCACCGTCGCGCAATTCGTGAAGGTGCTGGAGGAGCGCGGCGCGCTCGACTATTCGATCGTCGTCGCCGCCACCGCTTCCGATCCGGCTCCGATGCAGTTCCTGGCGCCCTTCGCCGGCTGCGCCATGGGCGAGTATTTCCGTGACAACGGCCTGCACGCCGTGATCGTCTATGACGATCTTTCGAAGCAGGCCGTCGCCTATCGCCAGATGTCGCTGCTGCTGCGCCGTCCTCCGGGACGCGAGGCCTATCCGGGCGACGTGTTCTATCTGCACTCCCGCCTGCTCGAGCGCGCCGCCAAGCTCAATGACGAGCGCGGCGCCGGCTCGCTCACCGCTCTGCCGGTCATCGAGACGCAAGCCAACGACGTGTCGGCCTATATTCCGACCAACGTCATCTCCATCACCGACGGCCAGATCTTCCTGGAGACGGACCTCTTCTATCAGGGCGTCCGCCCGGCGGTGAACGTTGGCCTTTCGGTGTCGCGCGTCGGCTCCTCGGCGCAGACGAAAGCGACGAAGAAGGTCGCCGGCAAGATCAAGGGCGAGCTCGCTCAGTATCGTGAGATGGCGGCCTTCGCTCAGTTCGGCTCCGATCTCGACGCGGTGACGCAGCGTCTGCTCAATCGCGGCGCGCGCCTGACCGAGCTCTTGAAGCAGCCGCAGTTCTCGCCGCTGCAGATGGAAGAGCAGACGGTGGTGATCTACGCCGGCGTCAACGGCTATCTCGATCCGCTACCGGTCGCTCGCGTGCGCGCCTTCGAGGATGGTCTGCTGGCGCTGCTGCGCACGCAGCATCCGAACATCCTCGAGACGATCCGCACGACCAAGGATCTGCCGGATGCGACGGCCGCCGAGCTGAAGGGCGTCCTCGACGCCTTCTCGAAATCCTTCGCCTGACGCGCGCAACCTCGAGGACTAGAGACAATGCCTCCGTCATTGCGAGCGAAGCGAAGCAATCCAGGGGTCGCCTCACGGCTCCGGCTCGCTTCGTCGCTTCGCTCCGCGCGATGACGGCGGCGTGGTTCTGGTCAGAATGAGACGGGTTCTCTCATGCCTTCGTTGAAGGATCTTCGAAACCGCATATCTTCCGTCAAGGCGACGCAGAAGATCACCAAGGCCATGCAGATGGTCGCGGCGGCCAAGCTGCGTCGCGCCCAGGCGGCGGCCGAGGCGGCGCGTCCCTATGCAGAGCGCATCGAGAAAGTGCTCGCCAATCTCGCCGGGGGCGTCTCCTCCGGCGCGCCCGTGCTGCTCTCCGGCAATGGCCGCGACGAGACGCATCTCCTCGTCGTGGCGACCGCCGAGCGCGGCCTCTGCGGCGCGTTCAACTCCTCGATCGTCCGCCTCGCCCGCGAGCACATTCAGCGCCTGCAGGGCCAGGGCAAGACGGTCAAGATTCTCTGCGTCGGCAAGAAGGGCTACGACCAGCTCCGCCGCAATTACGAGAAGAACATCATCGAGCTCATCGAGCTGCGCGGCGTGCGCCAGCTCGGCTTCGAGCAGGGCGACGCGATCGGCCGCAAGGTCATCGAGCTGTTCGAGAGCGGCGAGTTCGATGTGGCGACGCTGTTCTTCTCGCGCTTCAAATCGGTGATTCAGCAGTTTCCGACGGCGCTGCAGCTCATTCCGGCGCAGATTTCCGCCAATGAGAACGAGGCCGCCGCGGCCGGCCCGCAAGCCTATTACGAATATGAGCCCGGCCAGGACGAGATTCTGGCGACGCTGCTGCCCCGCAACATATCGGTGCAGATTTTCCGCGCATTGCTCGAGAACGCCGCTTCCGAGCAGGGCGCGCGCATGAGCGCGATGGACAACGCCACGCGCAACGCCGGCGACATGATCAAGAAGCAGACGACGCTCTACAATCGGTCCCGCCAGGCGATCATCACCAAGGAACTCATCGAGATCATCTCGGGCGCCGAGGCGCTCTGATCGGAACAACAGTCGAGAGGACGAGACAATGGCTACCCCCACGACCACGGGTCACATCACGCAGGTGATCGGCGCTGTCGTCGACGTGAAGTTCGACGATCACCTGCCGGAAATCCTGAACGCGCTGGAGACCACCAATCAGGGCGCGCGCCTCGTCCTCGAAGTGGCGCAGCATCTCGGCGAGAACTCCGTGCGCACCATCGCCATGGACTCGACGGAAGGCCTCGTGCGCGGCACGCCCGTGACCGACACCGGCGCCCCCATCTCCGTCCCGGTCGGCGACGAGATGCTCGGCCGCATCATCAATGTCATCGGCGAGCCGGTCGACGAGGCCGGCCCCATCGTGACGGCGACCAAGCGCGCCATTCACCAGCCGGCTCCGTCCTACGCCGAGCAGGCGACCGAGGCGCAGATCCTCGAGACGGGCATCAAGGTCGTCGACCTGCTCGCGCCCTACGCCAAGGGCGGCAAGGTCGGACTGTTCGGCGGCGCGGGCGTCGGCAAGACCGTCATCATCATGGAGCTCATCAACAATATCGCCAAGGCGCATGGCGGCTATTCCGTCTTCGCCGGCGTCGGCGAGCGCACGCGTGAGGGCAACGACCTCTATCACGAGATGATCGAGGGCGGCGTCAACAAGAAGCCCGAGAACGGCTCTGCCGCCGGCTCCAAGGCCGCCCTGGTCTATGGCCAGATGAACGAGCCTCCGGGAGCCCGCGCCCGCGTCGCTCTGACCGGCCTCACCGTCGCCGAGGACTTCCGCGACAAGGGCCAGGACGTGCTCTTCTTCGTCGACAACATCTTCCGCTTCACCCAGGCGGGCTCGGAAGTGTCGGCTCTGCTCGGCCGCATTCCCTCGGCGGTGGGCTATCAGCCGACGCTCGCCACCGACATGGGCGCGCTGCAGGAGCGCATCACCACGACGACCAAGGGCTCGATCACCTCGGTGCAGGCCATTTACGTGCCGGCCGACGATCTGACCGATCCGGCCCCGGCCGCCTCCTTCGCCCATCTCGACGCGACGACCGTGCTCAACCGCTCGATCGCGGAAAAGGGCATTTATCCGGCCGTCGACCCGCTCGACTCCACCTCGCGCATGCTGTCCCCGGCGATCGTCGGCGAAGAGCATTACGAGGTCGCGCGCAAGGTGCAGTCCACTCTGCAGCGCTATAAGTCGCTGCAGGACATCATCGCGATCCTGGGCATGGACGAGCTGTCGGAAGAGGACAAGCTGACAGTGGCGCGCGCCCGCAAGATCGAGCGCTTCCTGTCGCAGCCCTTCCACGTCGCCGAAGTCTTCACCGGCGCGCCGGGCAAGCTCGTCGCGCTCGCCGACACGATCAAGGGCTTCAAGGGCCTGGTCGAAGGCCAGTACGACCACCTCCCCGAGGCCGCCTTCTACATGGTCGGCACGATCGAGGAAGCCGTCGAGAAGGCCGCCAAGCTCGCCAAGGAAGCGGCTTGATCCGTTAATCGCTGAGCGGACGCGCGTCGGCCCGCCGACGCCTGTCCGCCCAGAGCTTTTTGGTTTTGCAGATTTTCTCGGAAAGCCGGTTCCCGCTTTTCCGAAATCCTGCATAGACGACGGAGCCCTTCATGGCCACGTTCCACTTCGAACTCGTCTCTCCCGAGAAGCTTCTGTTCTCGGGTGAGGTGGACGCCGTCGTCGCCCCCGGCGCCGAGGGCGTGTTCACGGTTCTCAAAGACCATGCGCCGGTGATGACGGTGCTGAAGCCCGGCGTCGTCGAGATCGACGGGGCAGGCAAGAAAGAAAAGCTGTTCGTGCGCGGCGGCTTCGCCGATGTCGGGCTCGGCGGCTTCACCATTCTGGCCGAATACGCCATTCCGGTGGCCGAGCTCGACGCCGCCAAGATCGACGCCGATATCAAGGACGCCAGCGAGGATGTGGCCGACGCCAAATCCGACGAGGCGCGCCGCCTCGCCTCGGAGAAGCTGGGCCAGCTCCAGGAGCTGAAGGCCGCTCTCGGCCTCTGACGCAAATCGGCGCCTGGAGCCTGTCTCCAGGCGCCGGCCGCGCTCTTATGTGCAATGCGAGCCTGAAGGCTCGCGGTCCAGCGCTCGCCTCGGACCGTGAGCCTTCAGGCTCGTTTCTTTTTGTCGGGGCAGGGTGGCGCTTACTTCAAGAACTGCGCGCCGTCGAGCTCGTGCCGCAGCTCGAAGCTGCGGAACTGCGTGAAGATCGGCGCGATCCAGGCTTTGAGCGCGGCGCGAATGACGATCGACATGTCCGGCGGCGGCGAGACCAGCATGCGGCTCAGCGACAGATCCGGCTCGTCCAGAGTCTTCGCCACCGCGCCGTCCAGCGCGCCGATGAGGAAACGGCGCGTCGTCGGATATTGTCCCAGCGTCTCATGGGCATAGGCGCCGAGCGGCGCGGCGCCTTCATTCTGCACGATCAGCATGGGAAGATCGGGCCATGCCGCCGACAGCGATTTCGCGCTGGCGAGAGCGGAGTCGGTGTGGTCGGCATGGAACAGCAGGATCGGCTGGACGCCGCGCGCCCGCGCCTCCTCGACAAAGCCGATCTCCTTCACCGTCTTGAAGAAACGGTCATAGGCGCGCTGCCAGACATCGACGATCTTGGGCGTCCCGTCATCGATCAGCAACCGATCGAACAAGGAGATTTGTCCGCGTATGTCGGCCGTGTCGATGACGCGCGCGCGGTCCGGGAACCATTCGTGGTAGCGCGGCGCATGCGGATCGGTGTCGAAGCCTTCGACCTCGGTGAGGCGCGAGAGATAGAAGTCCGTCAGCAGCCGCGCGGTCGTCGAAACGCCCGAACGCGGATGCGGGGAACAGGCGACGAACACCAAAGTGCGTCGACTCATCTCTCACTCTCTCGGCGCCGCCCGAGGCTCTCTGTTTTGCCGCTCAACCACGTTCGGCGCTATGCGCCCTCCCTGCCGGCGATCCGATCCAGCAGATGGATGCGGTCGAACTCGTCGGCGATCCTGTTCTGCCAGGTGCGGACATAGCCGCGAAGGACGAAGGAATGGTCCGCCGGCTCCCCTTCCGCCGTCCGATTGGCGACGAAGGTGGAAAAAGGCGCGCCGGCGATCTCCACCTGCTCATAGGACAATTCGTTGAGCTTGGGGATGGTGATCTCGCCCGCCGTCACCACTTTCTCGAAATATTTGCGGTGCGTCACCGGGTCCCATTCGAAAAATGTGGTGTCGTTGACATGGTTCTTGACGAGGAAATAGTCCGCGTCCTCGACATAGGGCGCGACTTCTGCGATTTCGTCGAGCGAGGCGATGGACGATCCGAGCACATGGAACAGAATGAAGCCGACCTCACCTTCCGCCACAGCATCGAGAAAGCCCGTGTCCTGCAGCGCCTGCAGGGCCGGCTCCAGCCCGCCGGCGCGAACGTCGACGACGCTGACCTTCACCTGAGCCGTGGCCAGAGTGTCGATGATCTTCATCTGGTCCGAGGTCGAGGTGAGATCGACGACATTGGTCTGGTCGGGGTGAAAGCGATAGAGCGTGCCGCGCGGCGTCTCCGTGTCGAAGGCCCGGGTCAAGACGTTGTTGGCGGCGAGATAGTCGAGCAGCACGCGCGCGATCGTCGTCTTGCCCACGCCGCCCTTGTCCGCTCCGACCAGAATGAGCGTCGGCCGACCTCTCGGAGGGGCGAGCGGGGGAGTCTTCTCCCGCGCGACCGGCGGCCGCTCCTCACGCGCCGAACTCTGCTTGGTTTCTTTGGTCGGTCTTTGAGCCATGGCCTAGCACCTATATCGCTCGCGCCCGCTTTCGGGCGGCAGGAACATAAAACTCTTACCATTTATGAGTCGGGCGCGCCGAGCCTTTTCTCGCCCCGGGGAGCGCGATCGCGGCCTTTTCCGCCCATACCACTAATGGCGTTTGTAGTTTTTCCGGGCGCCAGCTTATCTTATAGTGAATTGACATTCACGCGACCTCGAATAAGTAGGTCTCACATTTTCGAAGGATTGCGGTTCGTGACGAGGTCTCCGCGCGCAGCGGCGATCGGCGCGGCCGCTTTGTCCGGCGCGAGGGGGTCGCGCAGGGCCGACAGCCGAAGCAAGGGCGCCTATGCGGCGACAGCGCCTATTCGGAGAAAAGGATGAGCGTGATCCGTGTCGAGGACGCAGACGGCGTCACCCACGAGCTGGAGCCTGTGGAAGGCTGGCGGTTGATGGAAATTTTGCGGGATTACGGCATGGGCATGGAGGGCACATGCGGCGGCGCGGTCGCCTGCGCCTCCTGCCATATCGTTCTCGACCCCGAATGGGCGGACAAGGTCGCGCCGCCGCGCGAGGACGAGATCGACAAGCTCGACGAGCTGCCCTTTCTGCATGAGACCTCGCGGCTCTCCTGCCAGATCATCTGGTCGGACGAGCTCGACGGGCTGAAGCTCACACTGGTCAAGGAGCCGACATGACGCGGCCCGCCAATCCCAAATTCTCGCCCAAAATCCTGCTCGCCTCCGATCTCGCCGAGGGCGATGTCGTGTTCTGGGGGCCGGACGGCTGGGAGCGCGATCTCCTGCGCGCGAAAATTGCTTATGACGAGGCCGAGGCGGCGACGCTGGACGCGGCGGGCAAGGCGGCGGTCGCCGCCAATCGCGTCGTCGACGCCTATCTGGTCGATGTGACGGTGGATGCGGCCGGCGCGCCGACGCCGTCGCATTTTCGCGAGAAGTTCCGCGCCGCCGGCCCCAGCGTGCGGCGCGATCTCGGCAAGCAGGCAGGGCTGCAAGGAGCGGGGAATCGATGACTGCGCATGATCCGGCCTTGCCGCCGCGCCCCAATGCCGCGCCGACCATCTACGCCTATGACGAATATGACCGTGCCTTCGTGCGCGAGCGCGTCGCGGAATTCCGCGGCCAGGTGGAGCGGCGCCTCGCCGGCGCGCTGACCGAGGACGAATTCCGCCCGTTTCGCCTGATGAACGGGCTCTATCTGCAGCTGCACGCCTATATGCTGCGCGTCGCCATTCCCTATGGCTCGCTCACCTCGCGGCAGATGCGCCAGCTCGCCCTTATCGCCGACACATGGGACAAGGGCTACGGCCATTTCACCACGCGGCAGAACCTCCAATATAATTGGCCCAAGCTCGTCGATGTGCCGGATATTCTCGAGGCGCTCGCCGACGTCGACATGCACGCCATTCAGACCTCCGGCAATTGCATCCGCAATGTGACAGCCGATCATTTCGCCGGCGTCGCCGCCGATGAGCTGGAGGACCCGCGGCCGACGGCGGAGTTTCTGCGCCAATGGTCGAGCGCCCATGCCGAGTTCAGCTTTCTGCCGCGCAAGTTCAAGATCGCGGTGAGCGGCGCCGAGCATGACCGCGCCGCGATCAAGATTCACGACATCGGCCTGCGCATCGTGCAGAATGCGGAAGGCGAGATCGGCTATGAGGTGATCGTCGGCGGCGGTCTCGGCCGCACGCCTTTCGTCGGCAAGCTGCTGCGGGAGTTCCTGCCGCGCGCCGATCTGCTCGCCTATCTCGAGGCGATCTTGCGCGTCTATAATCGCTTCGGCCGCCGCGACAACAAATATAAGGCGCGCATCAAAATATTGGTGCACGAGACCGGGCTCGACGAGATTCGCGCGCAGGTGGAGGCGGAGCTCGCCGCCATGGATCGCGCGCCTTTCGCCTATGACGCGCAGGAGCTGGAGCGCGTCGTCGCCGCCTTCGCGCCGCCCGATTACGAGACCTTGCCGGCGCATTCGGACGGCTTCGAAAAGGCCAAGGCGGAGAACGGCGAATTCGCCGCATTCGCCGCGACGAATGTCGCGCCGCACAAGGTTCCCGGCTACGCCATCGTCACTGTCTCGCTGAAGCCGATCGGCGGTATTCCGGGCGACGCCACTTCCGCGCAAATGCGCGCGCTCGCCGATGCGGCCGACGAATACGGCTTTGGCGAATTGCGCGTCAGCCATGAGCAGAACATCATTCTTCCGCATGTGAAGAAGGATGATCTCCTCGCTCTGTGGCGCGATCTTTCGGCGGCGGGCCTCGCGACCGCCAACGCCGGGCTCATCAGCGACATCATCTCCTGCCCGGGGCTCGATTATTGCTCGCTGGCGACGGCGCGCTCCATCCCGATCGCGCAGGCGATCTCCGAGCGTTTCGCCGATCTCGAGCGCCAGCGCCTCATCGGCAAGCTGGGGATCAAGATTTCTGGCTGCATCAACGCCTGCGGCCATCATCATATCGGCGCGATCGGCATTCTCGGCCTCGAGAAGAAGGGCGTCGAATCCTATCAGATCACGCTCGGCGGCGATCCGACGCTTTCGGCCTCGATCGGCGAATTGCTCGGTCCCGGCGTGTCGGCGGAAGAGGTTCCCGACGTGATCGAGAGCCTGGTGCAATTCTATCTCGCCGAGCGGCGCGACGGCGAGGCTTTCATCGACACATGGCGGCGCTTGGGCCATAAGCGCTTCAAGGAATCTGCGCGCCGGGAGGGCGAGGATGGCTCTGGTATCTGACGGCGCTTTCATCGCGGACGAGTGGCGCCGTCTCGCCGATGAGGAATCGCTTCCCGGCTCCGGCAAGGTGATCGTCTCGCTCGCGCGTCTGCCCGCCGCGCTGGAGGATGCGCGGCCGACGGCGCTCGGCGTCTATGTCGCCAACACGACGGACCCCAAGGCGCTGGCGCCTCATTTCGCGCGTCTCGCGCTCATCGACATCGCCTTTCCGGCCTTCACCGATGGGCGCGGCTTCTCGCTGGCGCGTCTGCTGCGCCGCGAGGGCTTCGCCGGCGAATTGCGGGCGAGCGGAAGGCTGACGCCGGACCAATATCTGCATGCGATCGGCGGGGGCTTCGACACGATCGAGATACCGGACGAGCTCGCGGCGCATCATGGCGAGGCCAATTGGGCCAAGGCCCGTCAGGCGCGCAGCCTCTCCTATCAGCGTGGCGTCGCCGGCGGCGCGTCCATACTCGAGCGTCGGCGAAAGGGCGTGGCATGAAGACGTCGATCGTCGAAACGCTGGCGCCGCGCCTCGCGCCGCTCGATCTCGATCATCGCCTGAAGCTCACGCGCGAGGTCATTCCCGGCCGCATCGTCTTCACGACGAGCTTCGGCATAGAGGATCAGCTCGTCACCCATTCCATCTTCACCCAGGGCCTTGAGATCGAGGTGGTGACGATCGACACGGGCCGTCTCTTCGAGGAGACGATCGCCCTTTGGGAGAAGACCGAGGCGCGCTATGCGCGGCGCATTCACGCCGCCTATCCGCAGGCGCTGCCGCTCGCCGATTATGTCGCCGAGCATGGCGTCAACGGCTTCTATCGCTCGGTCGAGAATCGCAAGGCCTGCTGTCATATTCGCAAGGTGGAGCCGCTGTCGCGCCTGCTCGCCGGCGCCTCCGCCTGGGTGACGGGCCTGCGCGCCGATCAATCGCAGGCGCGCGAGGGCGTGCATCTCATCGAGAGCGACGCCGAGCGTCGGCTCATCAAGCTCAATCCGCTCGCCGATTACACGCGCGACTCCATCGTCGCCGCGACGGAGGAATTCAGCGTTCCGGTGAACGAGCTGCACGCCAAGGGCTTTCTCTCCATCGGCTGCGCGCCCTGCACGCGCGCGCTGGAGCCCGGCGAGAGCGAGCGCGCCGGCCGCTGGTGGTGGGAAGAGGACGAGAAGAAAGAATGCGGCCTGCATGTCGGGCCGGACGGAAGGCTGACGCGCGGCCCGGCGCCGGAGGGCTCGCAATGAACGCGCTGGCGTCCAAACCTCTCGGCCATTTGGATCGGCTGGAGGCGGAGAGCATCCACATCATGCGCGAGGTCGTCGCCGAATGCGAGCGGCCGGTGATGCTCTACTCCATCGGCAAGGATTCGGCGGTGATGCTGCATCTCGCCATGAAGGCCTTTTATCCGTCGAAGCCGCCATTCCCGCTTCTGCATGTCGACACGACATGGAAGTTCAAGGAAATGATCGCCTTTCGCGACCGCCGCGCGGCCGAGACGGGCCTCGAGCTGCTCGTGCACTCCAATCCTGAAGGGATCGCGATGAATATCGATCCCACAGTGCATGGCTCGCAGCTGCATACGCAGATCATGAAGACCGACGCGCTGAAGCAGGCGCTCGACAAATGGAAATTCGACGCGGCCTTCGGCGGCGCGCGGCGCGACGAGGAGAAATCCCGCGCCAAGGAGCGCGTGCTCTCCTTCCGCAATGCGCAGCATCGCTGGGATCCGAAGGCGCAGCGCCCCGAGTTCTGGCGCCTCTACAATGCGCGCAAGGGGCCGGGCGAGAGCCTGCGCGTCTTCCCTCTGTCCAATTGGACCGAGGCCGATGTGTGGGATTACATCGCGCGCGAGGGCATCGACGTCGTGCCGCTCTATTTCGCCAAGGAGCGGCCGGTGGTCGATCGCGGCGGCATGCTCATCATGGTGGACGACGATCGCCTGAAGCTGCAGCCCGGCGAGACCGTGCAGCAGAGGCTGGTGCGCTTCCGCACGCTCGGCTGCTATCCGCTGACCGGCGCGATCGACAGCTCCGCGGCGACGCTGGAGGAGATCATCGCCGAAATGCGCGCGAGCCGCTCCTCCGAGCGTCAGGGCCGCCTCATCGATCACGACGGCTCCTCCTCCATGGAGCAGAAGAAGCAGGAGGGTTATTTTTGATGCACGGCGGCCTCGCCACGCCCGCGCCGCTGCGCGCTCCCGCCGGGCCGGCGCCCGCCGACAAGCCCTTGCTGCGCTTCATCACCTGCGGCTCGGTGGACGACGGCAAGTCGACGCTGATCGGCCGCCTGCTCTATGACGCCGATCTCGCCGCCGACGATCTCATCGCCGCGCTCGAGAAGGATTCGAAGAAGCACGGCACGCAGGGCGACGATCTCGATTTCGCGCTGCTCGTCGACGGTCTCGCGGCGGAGCGCGAGCAGGGCATCACCATCGATGTCGCCTATCGCTATTTCGCGACGGAGAAACGCAAGTTCATCGTCGCCGACACGCCCGGCCATGTGCAATACACGCGCAATATGGCGACCGGCGCCTCGACGGCCGATCTCGCCGTTCTGCTCGTCGACGCGCGCAAGGGCCTGCTCGACCAGACGCGCCGGCACAGCGTCATCGTCTCCATGCTCGGCGTGCGCCATGTCGTCGTCGCTATCAACAAGATGGACCTCGCCTCCTATTCGCAGGAGGTCTTCACGGCGATCGAGCGCGACTTCCGCGCCTTCGCCGAGCATTTGCGCTTTCTCACCATTCAGGTGATTCCGCTTGTCGCCAAGGATGGCGACAATCTCGTGCACGCCAGCACGAAGATGGACTGGTATTCCGGCCCGCCGCTGCTCGCCTATCTCGAGAGCGTCGCCTCGGATGACAACGCCCGTGTGCTGCCCTTCCGCTTCCCCGTGCAATGGGTGAACCGGCCGTCTCATGATTTCCGCGGCTTCTCCGGCTTCATCGCCGGCGGCAATGTGAAGCCGGGCGATATCGTCCGCGTGCTGCCCTCCGGCCGCGACACGACGATCGCGCGCATTGTCACCTATGACGGCGATCTCGCCCATGCGGTGGCTGGCCAGTCGGTGACGCTGACGCTCACCGAGGAGATCGACATTTCGCGCGGCGACATGCTCGCCTCGCCGGTGTCGCCGGCCAAGATCGGCGATCGCCTGTCGGCCCGCCTTCTGTGGCTGGTGCGCGAGCCGCTCACGCTGGACAAGAGCTATCTTTTGAAGCTCGGCGCGCGCATGACGCCGGCCTTTGTGAAGCAGGTCGCCTCGCTGATAAAGATCGAGACCGGCCTCGCAGAGCCGCTCGCCGATGCGACGCAGACGCTCGCCTTCAACGAGATCGGCGAGGCGGAGCTGTGGCTCGACACGGCCATCGCCTGCGATCTCTATGAGGACAATCGCGAGACCGGCGGCTTCATCCTCATCGACCGCGTGACCAATGAGACGGTCGCCGTCGGCATGGTGAAGCAATCGGCCTGGACCGAGCGCAGCGCGCGCAATGGCGTGGAGGCGAGCTACGCCTCCATGGAAGGCGTGCCGCCGCCCGATCATCTGCTGCATCCGACGCCTTTGCGCAGTCTGGTGAAGTCGCTGTCCTGGCGTGTGCCCGGCAGCGTCATCACTTTCGGCGCGGCCTTTCTGTTCACGCAGGACACGGGCATATCGGCGGCGATCACCGGCACGGAGATCGTCTCCAAGATCGTGCTCTATTATCTGCACGAGCGCCTATGGACGCGCTTCGCCGTCGGCCTCACCAATGGCGAGCCGCCGCACGACGACACGGGATTGTAAGGGCGCTCGCGCGAGACGCTGAAGCGCCCCCTCCCTCGCCCTCCCCCGCTAACGCGGGAGAGGGAAGACGACGACATTTCGCCGAGCCTCGATGAAGCGCGCAATCCGCTCCCTCTCCTGCGAAGCGGGGGAGGGTCGGGGAGGGGGCGCGATCGCGGCGCCGCTCGCCATCAATGCGCCTCGTCCCAATTCTGCGCGGCGCGGGCTTCCACTTCCAGCGGCACGGAGAGCGCCACCGCCGGATGCGGCGCCTCTTCCATCACGCGCTTGACGATGCGGATCGTCGCCTCGGCTTCGTCCTTCGGCGCCTCGAACACCAGCTCGTCATGCACTTGCAGCAGCATGCGCGCGCTCAGCCGCTCATGCGCGAGCGCTTCGTCCATGCGCGCCATGGCGCGGCGGATGATGTCGGCGGCCGCGCCTTGGATCGGCGCATTGATCGCCGCGCGCTCGAAGAAAGCGCGCTCCGAAGCGTTGGAGGAGCCGATGCGCGGGAAATGGCATTTGCGGCCGAAGATGGTGGTGACGAGGCCGTTCTCCCGCACGGCCTTGCGCGTCTTGTCCATATAGGCGCGAATGCCGGGGAAGCGCTCGAAATAGCGCTTGATATAGGCGGCCGCCTCTTCGCGCGGAATGGAGAGCTGATTGGCGAGGCCGAAGGCGGAAATGCCATAGATGATGCCGAAATTGATCGCCTTCGCGCGGCGGCGCACCTCTGACGGCATTCCCTGCACCGGCACGCCGAACATTTCGCTCGCCGTCATCGCGTGAATGTCGATTCCATCCGCGAAGGCCTGCCGCAATTGCGGAATATCGGCGATATGCGCGAGCAGGCGCAATTCGATCTGCGAATAATCCGCCGAGATGAGCACATTGCCGGGCTCGGCGACGAAGGCCGTGCGAATCTTGCGCCCCGCCTCATTGCGCACGGGGATGTTCTGCAGATTGGGGTCCGACGAAGAGAGTCGTCCCGTCGTCGTCGCGGCCAGCGCGTAAGATGTGTGGACGCGATGCGTCGTCTTGTTCACGAAGCCGGGCAGCGCATCCGTGTATGTGGATTTGAGCTTGGAGAGCTGCCGCCAATCCAATATTCGCGCGGCGAAAATATTGCCGCTCTCGGCCAATTCGTCGAGCACGCTGGCCGAGGTGGACCAAGCGCCGGTCGCGGTCTTCTTGGCGCCGGGCAGGCCCATCTTGCCGAAGAGAATATCGCCCAATTGCTTGGGCGAGCCGAGATTGAAGCTCTCGCCGGCGAGCTCGTGAATCTCGGCCTCGAGCCGCGCCATATCCTGCGCGAATTCGCCGGAGAGGCGCGAGAGAATATTGCGGTCGATGGCGATTCCGCGTCGCTCCATCTTGGCGAGCACGCTCACCATGGGGCGCTCCAGCGTCTCATAGACGCTGGTCATATGCTCGGCGGAAAGGCGCGGCCTCAGCGCGCGCCACAGACGCAGAGCGACATCGGAATCTTCCGCCGCATATTCGGTCGCTTTGTCGAGCGGCACGCGCGCGAAGCCGATGAATGTGCGGCCGGAGCCGGCGACGGCGGAGAAGGGAATGCATTCGTGGCCGAGATGCTTCTTCGAAAGCTCGTCGAGGCCGTGATTATTGCGGCCGGCGTCGAGCACATAAGAGATCAGCATCGTGTCCTCGATCGGCGCGACATCGATGCCGCAGCAAGCCAGAACGAGGAGATCATATTTCATATTATGCGCGATCTTCAGCACGCCGCGCGCTTCCAGCAGCGGCTTCAGATGCGCGAGCGCGTCCGCAAAAGGAATTTGCACGGGCGGCGGATCGCCGCCGAGCAGATCGGCGCCGGTGGGCGCGACATGTTGCAGCGGAATATAGCAAGCGCGTCCGGGCGCCGTCGCCAGCGAGACGCCCACGAGATCGCAGGACATGGGATCGAGCGAGGTCGTCTCCGTATCCATCGCGACGACGCCGATCGCAAAAGCTTCCGCGATCCAGGCGTCGAGCCGTTCGAGCGTCGTCACCGTCTCATAGAGCGAGCGATCGATTTTGGTGGCGATGCCTTGCTCGCGCCGCGCCTCGGCGAGCGCGGCCGGGCCGAGCGCGCCCTTCTCCGCCGTGGGAGCGGCGGGCGCAGTCGCTTCGGGCGCGGGGAGGGCGGGCGCCTCGGCGACCTCGCCATTGCGGCCGCGCCATCCCGCCGGGCCGACAAAGGCGGGGTCCGGTTCTATCTCATTCGCCTCGACGCCATAGGTCTCCGCGGCGCGGCGCGTGAGCTGCGTGAACTCCATCGCCTGCAGAAAGCCGACCAGCGTCTTGCCGTCCGGCTGATGCAGGCCGAGATCGTCCAGCGGAATCTCCAGCGGGGCGTCGTCGACGAGCTTCACCAGTCTCTGCGAGGTGCGGATCAGCGCGACGCTCGCAGGGTCGGTCAGCGTCTCGCGGCGCTTGGGCTGCTTGATCTCGCCGGCGCGCGCCAGCAGCGTGTCTAGATCGCCGTACTCATTGATGAGCTGCGCGGCGGTTTTCACGCCAATACCCTTGGCGCCCGGCACATTGTCGGTGGAATCGCCGGCGAGCGCCTGCACATCGACGACCTTCGCAGGCGGCACGCCGAAATAATCGACCACTTCGGCGACGCCGATGCGTCGCTCCTCGCGCGCGCCGGAAGCGGGATCATACATCGACACTTTATCGTCGATGAGCTGCATCAGATCCTTGTCGGCGGAGACGATCAGCACATCGGCGCCGCGCGCGCGCGCTTGCTTAGCGTAAGTGGCGATGAGATCGTCCGCCTCATAGACGTCCTGCTCGATCGGCAGCAGGCCGAAGGCGCGCACGGCTGCGCGCATCAGCGGAAATTGCGGAATGAGATCGTCGGGCGGGTCCTGACGATGCGCCTTGTAATCGGGGTAGATCTCCTTGCGGAAGGAGTTCTCCGATTTGTCGAAGATGATGGCGAGATGCGTCGGCGTGAGATCGGCCGCGCCCTCGCGGATGAATTGAAACAGCTTGGCGCAGAACAGCCGCACCGCGCCGGTCGGCAGCCGGTCCGTGCGATAATTATATTTCGCGTCCTGCCGTATCGACTGGAAATAGGCGCGAAAGACGAAGGACGAGCCGTCGACGAGGAAGACGCGGCTGTCGGGACCGACGGGCTTATGTGTGAGAGTCATCGCGCGAGGAGCATGAACGCTGGGCCCTCGAAGAGAGGGCGGAAAGGGCGCGCGCAAGATAGCCCCGATCTCTCGGCATGGATACCCCCGGCTCGTCGCCCGGCGCGGCGCCGCGCAGGCAAAAAGGCCTCGCGCGGCCGAAGCCGGCGAGGCAGTCGGGATCGTCACACTTACGGCGGCGACGGTAGCGTCTGCGCCGCGCCGTTGAACCGCCAATCGGCGAGAGGCGACGGGTCCAGCGCCGCGCGCAAAAAAAATCGCCCCGCTCGGGCGCGCGGGGCGAAGCGAAGCGAGACGAATTCGGATGAATTGCGGCTCGCCGCGCGTTCGTCAATTGATCATGCGCGTGGTGGCGCCGGTGTCGCCCGTCACGCTCGCGCTCTTGGGCGAAATCCATTCTGGAACCTTCGTCAGCGCGACGGCGACGAAGGCGACGAGGCCGACCGCCCATATGACGATCTTGCCGTAATTTGTGCCGCCATGAACGTTCAACGCCATTGTTCCCTCCGTTGGTTTTTTTTTCATTGGTCTCAGGGCCGGATGGCTCGGCCATGCTGACGATGGCGAGACGATCGCGGCTTTGACACCGCCAATTCGCGAAAGCGGAGGGGTCCAGCGCGCGTCAGAGCAGAGATTCGGTCCAGCGAATGCGGCCGTGGACGCAGAGGCGCTCGGCGTCGGCGCGCTCCAGCCTCTCGGGCTCGTAGCAGGCACGATTGTCGGAGATCAGCGTGATCGCGCCATCCACATTGCGGCGCACGCGACGGATCAGCGGGCCGTCGTCGAGCGAGACGAGATAGACGGCGTCGCCGATAATGTCGCGCTGCGAGCGGTCGATCAGCACGATCGCGCCATCCTCTATCGTCGGCCGCATGGAATCGCCGCGCGCGCGCAAAAATTCGAGCGCGTCGATCTCGGTTCCGAGGCGTCGCAGCAGAGCGCGCGGAAAGGCGATCCGCTCGCCGACGATTTCGCCCTCCGCCGCCGCGCCGATCCGCAGCGGCGGGATTTGCGCCATATCCGGGCCGAGCGGAATCGCCGGCGGCGCGCCGGCCTCGAATATGGGAGCGCCGCGATCCAGCACCAGCCAGTCGAGCGAGACTCCCGTCACCTCGGCGATGCGGCCGAGCTTCTCGCCGGACGCTTCGGTCTCGCCATTGAGATAGCGGCTGTAAGTGGAGGAGGTGACGCCCGCGTCCCGCAAAATTCTGGCCGGACCGCCCGCCGCATCGACCGCCTGGCCCAATCTCCGGGCGAGGCCGGCTCTGTCGAATACGGGATTTGTTTTCGTTTCCGGCACGCACTCTCTCATATTTGCTTGACAGAGACGCGCGAATGCGGGACCTTCGGCGCGGGGTTGGTTTCCATTTACGGTTAACATGCCGGATGTGGCGTGTCACCGTGCGGCTTGTTGCGCCCATGATTTGCAGTTGGAGAGATTTCGTCCGACGCGACGGCTTGCACGACACGGATTCGTCTGGGCGTCGGGATTGTCGCCGCCCTACGGAAACCGGCCGCGCGGCGATGGGCAACGACAATCGGGCGACGGCGTCGTTGGGCGCTGTGGGGATGGGCGACGCCGGCGATCGACAATTCGCTCTGGCTCTGTCGCTGGCGCGCATGTTGTTGGCGACGCGCGGGCAATTCGCGCTGGCTTTGCGCGATCTCTCCTTGGCGCGATCGGGATGCGAGCGGCCGAATGGCCGCATGCTGCGCGTCATCGAGCAAAAGACGGATGATGCGATCTACGCCTTGGGACGGGGCGGGCCGACGATGCTAGAGGAGACGCTGCGGCGCGCGATCGATGACATAGTGAGCGAAGCCGCGCTCGGAACCGGCGGCGCCCCTTACTTCGCCGATTAGCGTTTTCAGCCGAGGCGGCCGCCCGGTTCGGCGTGGAAAGGCGTCGAAGCGATTCACGGAGAGTTTCGAGCGACGCGGGGGCCGGTTCGCGGTGCAGCGTGGCGGGTCCGAAAAAGCGCGCCGCGCGCATCTCCGATCTCGTGATCGAGATGTTCGCTCAGACCCAAGTCGTCATGCGAAAATCAGAGCTTTTGCACGCGCGAAATCTATCTCCGATTTAATTGACCACTCGGGGGGCATGAACCGAGATTCGACCCTCGCCAGAAATCCAGACAACTCCCCTTGAAGCAAGCATCACGCGGATCGGAGGCGGCGTCGCCGTCGGGCGATCCTCGGGGAATGAAATTTTGGCGACGACGAGAGTTCACGCGCCGCCTGGATTCGAACGGTCGAGCGGCCGCTCATCCTTCCTCGCTCCCCCAGGATTTCTTTGACGAGATGATTTCTCAGAGCAGGGCTTGACTCGATTGTGATAAGATATATCTTAGAGCTGTCTAAACGAAAGGAGACACATTTATGAAGCATCATCACAAACATTGGGATCACGGCGGCCATCCGGCTTTCGTGCTGCGCGCTATGCGGGGCGGCGGGGACGAGCCTTTCGGCCGTGGCGGCCGCGGAATGCGCGGCGCCGGCGGGCGCCATGGCTTCGGTCACGGCGAGGGCGAGCGTGGCGGCGGCCGCGGGCGGCGGCGCATGTTCGAGGGCGGCGAGCTGCGGCTGGTGATCCTGCTGCTGCTGGAGAGCGAGCCGCGCCATGGCTATGACGTCATCCGCGAGATCGAGACGCGCACCGGCGGCGTCTATGCGCCGAGCCCCGGCATCGTCTATCCGACGCTGACCCTGCTCGAGGAGCTGGGACAGGTGGAGGTCCAGCCGACCGAGGGCGCCAAGAAGCTCTATGCGATCACCGATGCGGGCAAGACCCATCTCGCGGAGAATCGCAAGGAGGCGGAGGCGGCGCTCTCCCGTTTCGAGGAGCTGCGCGCCCGAAGCGCGGGCGTCGACACGGGGCCGGTGTTCCGCGCCATGGGCAATCTGAAGACCGTGCTGCAGCAGCGCCTCTCCGGCGCGCCGGACAAGGAGCTGCTGTTTCAGGTCGCCGATCTCATCGACGAGGCGGCGCGCAAGATCGAGCGGCTGTGACGCGACGTGGGTCGAGCGCCACGTTGCGGCGAACTCACCCCTTCGTCCTGAGGAGGTCCCGAAGGGGCCGTCTCGAAGGATGAGCCGCCGCGCCTCCTGGAGCATCCTTCGAGGCTTTTTGCGCTCCGCAAAAAGCGCCTCAGGATGAGGAGGGCGGGGGCTTCACTCCACCGTCACGCTCTTGGCCAGATTGCGCGGCTGGTCCACATCCTTCCCCATGAACACCGCCACATGATAGGCGAGCAGCTGCACGGGGACGGCGTAGACCAGCGGCGCGAAGGCGCCGCTCATCTCCGGCAGCTCGATGAAGCCGGCGAGTTCGGCCGCCGCCGCCTCGCGCGCCGCGGCGGAGCCGATGAGAATGAGATGGCCGCCGCGCGCGGCGACCTCCTGCAGATTGGAGACGGTCTTCTCCAGCGTCGCGTCCGGCGGCGCCAGCACGATCACCGGCATGGCGTAGTCGATCAGCGCGATCGGCCCGTGCTTCAGCTCGCCGGCCGCATAGCCCTCCGCATGAATATAGGAGAGCTCCTTGAGCTTCAGCGCGCCTTCCAGCGCCAGTGGATAGGCGCCGCCGCGGCCGAGATAGAGAACGCTGGAGGCGCGCGCCACATCGCGGGCGACCGGCTCGACCTTCGCCTCGCGGGCGAGGGCCGCGGCCATTTGGCCCGGCGTCGCCGCCAGCTCGCGCACTAGGCGCTTTTCGTCCGCCTCGCTCAGCACGCCGCGGGCGCGCCCGAGCGCAATGGCGAGGCTGGCGAAAACGGCGAGCTGGCAGGTGAAGGCCTTGGTGGAGGCGACGCCGATCTCGGGACCGGCGAGCGTCAGCGCGACGGTGTCGCTCTCGCGCGCGATGGTCGAGGTCTCGACATTGACGATGGAGAGAATGTGCTGGCCCTGCGCCTTGGCGTAGCGTAGCGCGGCGAGCGTGTCGGCCGTCTCGCCCGATTGCGAGACGACGATCATCAGCCCATTCTCGGCGAGCGGCGCCTCGCGATAGCGGAACTCCGAGGCGATATCGATATCCACCGCGAGCCGCGCATAGCGCTCGATCCAATAGCGCGCGATGAGCCCGGCGTAGAAGGCCGTGCCGCAAGCCGATATTGTGACGCGCGAAAGCTTCTTGGGATCGAAGGGCAGAGCGAAGGGCAGGCGCACCTCGCCGGCCGAGAGATCGAGATAATGCGAGAGCGTGCGGCCGACGACCTCCGGCTGCTCGTGAATCTCCTTGGCCATGAAATGGCGGTAATTGCCCTTGTCCACGAGGAAGGAGCCCGCCTGCAAGGGCTGGCGGCGGCGCTCCGCCTCCTTGCCGGCGGCGTCGTAGAAAGTGATCTTCTCGCGCGTCAGCACGACATGATCGCCCTCCTCGAGATAGGCGATCTGACGCGCGAAAGGCGCGAGCGCCAGAGCGTCGGAGCCGAGATAGACGCCTTCGTCGCCCCAGCCGGCGGCGAGCGGCGCGCCGCGGCGGGCGCCGATCATGAGATCCTCCTCGCCCTCGAAGAGGAAGGCGAGAGCGAAAGCGCCATTGAGCCGAGCGAGCGTGGCCGCGACCGCCTCGCGCGGCGCGGCGCCCTTGCTGCGCTCCTCGCCGACGAGATGGGCGACCACTTCCGTATCCGTCTCGGTGGCGAAGACATGGCCCTTGCCGGTCAGCTCCTCGCGCAATTCGCGGAAATTCTCGATGATGCCATTATGGACCACGGCGAGCCCGCCGCTCGTATGCGGATGGGCGTTGGTCTCCGTGGGGCGGCCATGGGTCGCCCAGCGCGTATGGCCTATGCCGCTCGTCCCCTGCAGCGGCGAGGCGGCGAGCTTCTCCTCGAGATTGCGCAGCTTGCCGCTGGCGCGCAGCCGCGTGAGCTTGCCTTTCTCCAGCGTGGCGATTCCGGCGGAATCATAGCCGCGATATTCGAGCCGCTTCAGCGCCTCGACGAGAGAGGGCGCGACGGGCTCGCGTCCGAGAATGCCGACGATGCCGCACATGAAAGCTCTCCGAAAACGGTTGGCCCAGCCGCTTTCGTCATAGCCTGCGGCCCGGCCTTTGACGAGCTTAGCAGTTTCACGCGCTCTTCGAGGCGGCGCTCCCGCCCAAAAGCGCGCGTTCTCCGTCTTTTAGTAAACGAAACCCTTGTCGATAGGCTGTCCCGTCATCGACCACGGCGACGACGCCCACCAATTTTTCTTTTGATTCGATGTCGAAGCGGTCGGGGTCGAATGCCGACACGCCGACCGAGACAGGCGGCTTCGTTCGCGCGACGCGCGTGCGCATCACACGCACGATCGCGGTCCATCGTTCGGCTTTCGCTCGTGAACTCGCAAATCGCGACGCGAAAGCGACGACGCCTTTTGAATGGGCCTCGACCATGGGCTCGACCTTCGGCTTGGGATAGTCGGGCCAGAACGGCGCCAGATGCTCCACGAGCAGACCGAGGGGCGGGGCCAATTGCCAGCCGAGCGCTTTGGCGTGATGCAGCCGGACATTGGAGAAGAGCGAAGGCAGAGCGGTGAAGCTGGTCCCGGGCAGAACATCGGCGATGCTGCGCACGACATTGGGCCACCAATGCGCGATCTCGAAAAGCTGCGCCTCGACATTGTTGCGCTCCCGCAGGAAATCGTTTGGCGCGATGCGCGAGAGCGCCGCGAGCCGTTCGGGATCGAGGATGCGCAAGCCAGCCGCCGCAGCGGCGGCCATAGCGCCTATGTTGATGAGCATGGCCGCGCCTCTGTCCGGCCGCTCCAGAATCGCGATCGGCAGAGCTTCATCCGCCAGCGCGACGTCGAGCAATGTGTCGGCGATTATGAGGCGGATCAGCCCGTAATCCGCGCGCGTCGCGAAAAGCGGCGAAGCGGCGCGCGGCACATGGGCGAGAAATTTCGCATTCTCGGCGAGATAGGACGCGTATATGGCGACCCGCGCGTTCGACGAGGCCCCAGCCAATGTGTCACAGAATGTGTTCATCGGCTCGGCGAAAAATTCGGCGAGCAGCGCCTCCTTGCTCGTCTCGGCGAAAGCGGCTCGCGCCGTCTCGCGAATTTTGCGCGGCTTCTCTTCCATCAGCGCGCGGCGCGCCGCTCCGTCGCCGATCGGAACGGGAGCGGAGGCGGGGTCGCGGAAAAAATGCACGCTCCGCAAAGAGGTTCCCGCATAGAGCATGGCTTTGTCGCCGCGCATGACGAGCGTGCGTCGCCCGCCGGATGTCGCCAATGTCCAGGCGATGCTGTCCGGTCTGGCTTTTTGGCCCACGCCGACATATTGAAACGCCACGCCGTCCCGCGCGCAGGTCGCACGCGCCGCGACATTTAGAGGGTCTTTCGCGAAGATGGCGTCGGCTCGACGCCGGACAAGATCGGCGCGCGTCTCGCGCAGAGAATTGCGTCGCATCAGAGCGTCGCGCTCGGCGGCGAGGCGATCGGGCGACAGCGGCCGCATGATCGGAAGGGCGCGCAGCCACGCCGCATGGATCCGCTTCATGTCTTCGAGAGCGAAAAAGCGATGGTCGAGGGGAGCGAAAGAGTCTCGGAAAAACCGGCCTCCCGACATGACTTCTTCGTTCAGAGCTGCGAGGCGCGCCGGTTCGGCGCTCATGAAAGCGAGAAATTCTTCGAAGACTTGCAGATGGTCCGACGCGCTCATCGCAGCGAGGCCGCATCGGCAATTCTCGATCGTCTGCCCGGACATGCCGCTGTTGAAGGCGAATTGCCGATGGCCGCCGTTGTTGACCTGGGCGAGATAATAATCCGAGTGATAGCTCCAGAAGGCTTGCTGCGCGATCTCGCCGGGGACGAGACGGGCTTCGTCCATCGCCCAGTTCACGAAAGCGAAAACCGCCTCGACCAGATCTTCTTCCCCGGTCGTGTTTTCGGGAATGAGAATATTTTCAGCGATCAATCCTCGGGGTTCGAGGATTCGACCGTCATCCATCGGGTCAGATTCGACGCTATTCATGAAAAATCCGGTCGGCGTGCTCGATCTCGAGCATCGGCGCTGGATCACGGTACAACGCTATAGAGCAAAACTCTACAGCGCTCTATTTTTTGTCCTTCTTCGCCTTCTGGACGCGGCGGAAGCTCTCCGCCCAGCCTTGCTTCTCCATCTGGCGGCCGCGGGCGACGGCGAGGGCGTCCGCCGAGACGTCCTTGGTGACGACCGAACCCGAGCCGACATAGGCGCCGTCGCCGATCGTGACCGGGGCGACCAGCGCCGAATTGGAGCCGATGAAGGCGTTTTCGCCGATGATGGTGCGATATTTGAAGAAACCGTCGTAATTGCAGGTGATCACGCCGGCGCCGATGTTGGAATGCGCGCCGACGGAAGCGTCGCCGATATAGGTCAGATGATTGACCTTGGCGCCTTCGCCGATCTCGGCCCCCTTGATCTCGACGAAATTGCCGACCTTGGCCTGCGCCGCGAGCTTTGCGCCCGGCCGCAGCCGCCCATAGGGGCCGACTGTGGCGCGCTCGCCCACCAGCGCCCCCTCGAGATGGGAATAGGCGTGAATGACCGCGCCATCGGCGATCTCGACGCCGGGGCCGATGACGACGCCGGGCTCGATCGTCACATCGCGGCCGATCCTCGTGTCATAAGAGAGAAAGACGGTCTGCGGGGCGATCAGCGTCGCGCCGCCCAGCATGGCCGCGCGGCGGAGCCGCTCCTGGGCGACGGATTCGGCGCGGGCGAGCTGGACGCGGTCGTTGACGCCGAGAACCTCCTCCTCCGCCGCGACCACGAGCCGCGTCCCCAGCCCGGCCGCGGCGGCGCGGGCGACGATATCGGTGAGATAATATTCTTTCTGCGCATTGGCGGCGTCGATCCCGTCCAATAGCGCCAGCGCCTTCGCGCCGGAAATGGCCATGAGCCCGGCGTTGCAGAGCCGGCAAGCGCGCTCGGCCGCGCTCGCGTCCTTCTCCTCGCGAATGGCGCCGGGGCGCCCTTCGGAGTCGCAGAGTATGCGGCCATAGCCGTGCGGATCGGCGGCCTCGAAGGCGAGCACGGCGACGGCGGCGCCCTCGGCCAGCGCCGCGCGCAAAGCGGCGATCGTCTCGGCGCGCACCAGCGGCGTATCGGCGAAGAGCACGACGATATCGTCCGCCCCGGCGAAGGCCTCGCGCGCCGCCAGAACGGCATGGGCGGTGCCGAGCTGCTTCTCCTGAACGAAGATTTGCGCGTCCGGCCGCTGGCGGCGGGCCTCGGCGGCGACATCCTCCTTGCCGGCGCCGATGACGACGGCGATCTCGTCCAGCGCGGCCGCGGCGGCCAGAACATGGCCGAGCATGGACCGCCCGGCGACCTCATGGAGAACCTTGGGCCGGCGCGATTTCATGCGCGTGCCCTCGCCGGCGGCGAGAATTACGGCGAGGGAGCGGCGGTCGGTCGGTCGAGCTTCCATCTTGCTGCGCGGCCTCTGGCTCATGGCGGGGAGGGGACGGCGGGGCGCGCGCCCGGCTGTTTTCCTCGCGTTCATATTCGTCCTGATCATATGCGTCTTGGCAGATTCGCGGGCGGGGGAGCAAGCGCAGGCTCGGCGCGAGGTTTCCGCCGCGCAACCAAAAACGAAAGTTTCGTGTTCCGAAGTCCGGGCTTTCAGGTATATCCGATAGACAAGTCCGCCGTTTTTTCCCGCCCCTTCGTCAGTCACGGGTCCCGGTCCCGCATGTTCGTACGCAGAGACCTGTTGAAAGCCTCCTTGACCGCGCTCGCCGGCGGAATCTCCGGCGGCCGCGCTTTCGCCCAATCGGCTCCGCCGGCCCCCCCGCCGCCGGCGCCCGCCATTTTCGGCCGGGAAGTGGTGATCGAGCTCGCCCGCGCGCTCGCCAAGCGCCCTTTCGCCGCCCCCGCGGCGGAGCTGCGCGAGCCTTTCGCCAATCTGAGCTACGAGCAATATGTCGGCATAAAAACCAAGCCGGGCGCGGCCATATGGAGCGGCGAGAATCGCGGCTTCTCGGTCGAGCCGCTGCATAGGGGATTCATCTTCGGCGCGCCGGTCGAGCTCTATGTCGTCGAGGACCGGATCGCCAAGCGGGTCGCCTATGACCAGGCGAAATTCGACTATGGCGGTCTGAAGGTCGGCGACAAGCTGCCGGATATCGGCTTTTCCGGCTTCCGCATTCTCGCGCCCCAGGGCGCCGGCGCGCCGGACACGGAGCTGGCGCTGTTCCAGGGCGCGAGCTTCTATCGGGCGCTCGCCCGCGGCCAGACTTTGGGCGTAACCGCCCGCGGCCTCTCCATCCGCACCGCCGATCCGCGCGGCGAGGAGTTCCCGGTCTTCCGCAGCTTCTGGATCGAGAAGCCGACGCTCGCCGGCAACGCCCTCGTTATTCACGCTCTGCTCGACTCGCAGAGCGTCACGGGGGCCTATCTGTTCACGCTGCGGCCGGGCGAGGCGACGATCATCGACGCGGAATTCACGCTGTTCCCGCGCGTCGCCATCGATCATCTGGGGCTCGGCGGCGCGGCGGCGGCCTCTCTGTTCACGCCGCTCGACCATCGCCGCTCGGATGATCCGCGTCCCTTCGTCGCCGAGACCAATGGGCTGCAAATGCTCACCGGCAAGGACGAATGGCTGTGGCGCCCGGTCTCCAACCGCGACACGCTGCAAATCTCGGCCTTTGTCGACTCCAATCCGAAGGGCTTCGGATTTTTGACGCGCGACCGTGACATAGAGACCTATCAGGACGATATACAGCATTGGGAGCTGCGTCCTTCGCTCTGGGTGGAGCCGATCGGCGATTGGGGCGAGGGCTCGGTGCAGCTGGTCGAAATCCCCTCCGAATCGGAGGTGAACGCCAATATCGTGGCCTATTGGCGGCCCAAGCAGCCGCTCGCCGCGGGCAAGGAGGCGACTTTCGCCTATCGGCAGTTCTGGTGCTGGAGCCCGCCGGCGCGTCCGCCTTTCGCGGTCGCCGTCTCGGCTTTCGGCGGCCGCGCGCCTTCGCCGAAACTGCGCCGCTTTATCGTCCAGTTTGCGGGCGACAATCTGGGCGATCCGCAACGTGTCGCCAATCTGCGGCCCGTCTTGACGACATCGCCCGGATCGGCGACGAACATTCGCATCTATCCGAATCCGAAGGCGAAGACATGCCGCGTCGTCTTCGACGTCGATCCCGCCGGCGAGACCTTTTGCGAGCTGCGCCTCGTCCTCCATTCGGGCGACGAGCCGATCAGCGAAACCTGGCTCTATAGATGGACGGTGTAGCTCTCTCTCTCGTCGAACCCGTTCCGCCGGACGTCGCCGCCCCGCCGCCGCCCGTCGATCCCGCCGCCGCGCCGCCCATGCCGGCGGAGCGCCGGCTCGAGATGCCGACGCAATCCTTCTGGCGCTTCAAGGCGAAGGAGCGTCGCCCACGCTCGGCGCCGAAGCTCTGGCGCACGCCCTGGATCTCGCGCTTCGTCACCTTCGGCGGCGGCCTCGCGCTCACCGCCTATGGCGGCTACGAGATGTACCGCGTCATCGACGTCGGCGGCGTCACCACGTTGAAATGGGCGCTGCTCGCGCTCTTCGTGCTGAACTTCTCCTGGATCGCGCTCTCTTTCGCCAGCGCCGTCGTCGGCTTCGTCGCGCTGCTCTTCGCGCGCCGGCCGCCGCCGCCGCCGCAGACGCTCGCGGCGCGCACCGCCGTCGTCATGCCCATCTACAATGAGGCGCCGAGCCGCGTCTTCGGCGCGCTGCAGGCCATATTGCAGGATGTGGAGGCGACGGGCCTCGGCGCGCATTTCGACTGGTTCTTCCTCTCCGACACCACGAACCCCGATATTTGGATCGCCGAGGAGCGCGCCTTCGCCGCCATGCGCCGCAGGCTGGGGCCGCAGGCGCGCATCTATTATCGCCGGCGGGAGAAGAACGTCAGCCGCAAGGCCGGCAATATCGCCGATTTCGTCACCCGCTGGGGCGGCGCCTATGAGCATATGGTGGTGCTCGACGCCGACAGCCTGATGGCCGGCGACGCCATCGTGCGCCTCGCCGCCGCGATGGAGGCCGACCCGGACGCCGGCATCATCCAGACGCTGCCGCTCATCATCAATCGCAACACGCTGTTCGCGCGCGTGCAGCAATTCGCGGCGCGCATCTATGGTCCCGTCATCGCCGCCGGCCTCTCGCAATGGATGGGGCGCGACGGCAATTATTGGGGCCATAACGCCATCATCCGCACAGAGGCTTTCGCGCATCATTGCGGCCTGCCCGATCTCAAGGGCCGTCCGCCCTTCGGCGGGCATATTCTCAGCCATGATTTCGTCGAGGCGGCGCTCATTCGCCGGGCCGGCTACTCTGTCTATATGATGCCGACGCTCGGCGGCTCCTTCGAGGAGAGCCCGCCCTCGCTGATCGATCTCTCCATCCGCGATCGTCGCTGGTGCCAGGGCAATCTGCAGCATTCGCGCATTTTGGGCGCGCGCGGATTCCATTGGGCGACGCGGCAGCATTTCCTCACCGGAATCTTCGGCTATCTCACCTCGCCGCTGTGGCTCTGCCAGCTCCTGGTCGGCATCGCGCTCGTCTTTCAGGCGAGCTATTTCCGGCCCGAATATTTCACCGCCAAATTCACGCTCTTCCCGGTGTGGCCGCGCTTCGATGCGGAGCGCTCGCTGGCGCTGTTCGCGCTCACAATGGCGATATTGCTGGCGCCGAAATTCTTCGGCCTCATTCTCGCGATGATCGATCGCGAGACGCGGCGCGGCTCCGGCGGCATTATCATGCTGCTGATCTCGACTCTGTTCGAGGTGCTGATGTCGGCGCTGCTCGCGCCGATCATGATGCTGATCCAGACCGGCCATGTCTTTCACATTCTCTTCGGCGCCGACACGGGCTGGGACCCGCAGCGGCGCGACGACGGCTCGGTTCCCTTCAAGGCGATCGTGCGCCGTCATCGCGCGCATATGGCGCTCGGCGTGCTCACCCTCGTCGCCGGCCTGATGATCTCGCCCTCGCTCGTCGCCTGGATGTCGCCGACCATCGCCGGCCTCATATTGGCGATCGGCATTTCCTACATCACCGGCCAGCGCTGGCTCGGTCTCGTGTTCCGCCGCGCCGGCGTGCTGGTGACGCCGGAGGAGACGACGACGCCTAAGATCGCGCGCAAGGGACGGGCGTTGCACCGCCTGCTGGCGCGTGTCGGCCAGGACGAGGAGAATTGCCTCGTCGCTATTCATGGCGATCCCGAGCTGCGCGCGCTGCACGAGGCATGGCTGCCGGCGCGCCCGCCGCGCAAGCGCGGCTCCATCTCGGCCGATCGCGCTTTGGCGGAGGCCAAGCTCGCCGACGCCGAATCGCTCGAGGATGCGGTCGAATGGCTCGATCGCAGCGAGCGCCTCGTCGTGCTCGGCGATCGTGCTCTGCTCGGCATGCTGGCGCGTCTGCCGCGCCGGGTCGAGAAGGAGAAAGAAGAAGCCGCGGCGCGAGAGGATGCGACGCGGCTCGCGAGCTGAGCGTCAGAACTTCAGCGAGACGCGGGCGTAATAATAGCCGCCATTGACGCCGAAGGGCGAGAAGGTCGGGAAGATGCCGGCGCCGAGGCTGCGCGTCCAGGGTAGAGTCTGATCGGGCCGCACGCCGAAGAGATTGTTGCCGCCGATCGCCGCGCGCAGGCCCGAGCCGAAATCATAGGCGATCTCGCCATCGGTGATGAATTTCGGCGTGATGACATTGGTGTAGAAGGGCGCGCTGCCGGTGAGCGGCGAGGCGACGACCGAGCTGACATTGCCATATTGCGTGAAATGCAGCGCGAAGGTCCAGGCGTCATAGCTGTAGGACCCGCCGAACACGACCTTGGTTCGCGGCGTGAGATCGGTAATGTTCGATCGCGCCGCGGCGTTGAGCAGCGGCGCGCCGTTGAAGGCCGCCGGCGATTGCGCGACGGAGAGGATCGTCGTCTCGAGGAAGCTCGCCGCCGCGTCGAAGCGCAGCGCGCCATAGGGGCCGAGATCATAGGCGTAATCGGCCTTCACATCGACGCCGCGCGTGCGCGTGAAGGCGCCGTTGACGAAGAAGCTGACCGTGCCGGTCGCGCCCGCCTGCAGCGAGTTACCGCTCGCGGCGATGGCGGCGAGCGCGGAGGGGCCGGTGAGACTGCCCGTCGCGACGATGCGATCACGCAGGTCGATCTGATAGGCGTCGACCGAGACATGCAGATCGCGCAGCGGCTCCGTCACCACGCCGAGGCTGATATTGGTCGATTTTTCCGGCTTGAGCGGCTGCGCGCCGGCGACGCTCGCCGCGGAAGAATTGGGCGGCAGGACGATATTGGCGGTGGTCGGCGAGACGGTCGTCTGTGAGAAGAACTGCTCTGCGAGAGTGGGCGCGCGAAAGCCGGTGCTGACGGTGCCGCGGAGCGCGATGGCGGGAGAAATGTCGTAGCGCGTCGACAGCTTGCCGTTGATCGTGTCGCCGAAGTCGTTGAACGTCTCGTAGCGGCCGGCGATGTCGATCTTCCAATCAGGCAGCGGCTTGCTGCTGATGTCGGCATAGCCGGCGAAGGACTCGCGGCTGTGGTCGCTGGCGTCGGTCGGCCGTATGCCGACCCAGGCCGCCGGGCCGGAGGAATAATAGGAGAAGAAGTCGCCCTGGCGGACCGCATAGGTCTCATGGCGATTCTCCGCGCCTATCGAGATGTTCACCGGCGCGGGCAGGAAGCTCGGCGCGAATTCCTTGCCGAGATCGAGATTGATGGTGCGCAGCGTGCGGAAATATTGGCCGATGTAGAATTGCCGCGGCGTCCAGCCGGCGCCGAAGGCTTTGAGCGTGTCGTTGAACAGCGCGACATTGGCGGATTGGTTCAGCCCGACGTCGATCTTGTCGGAGCCATAGGTCAGGCTGAGATCCCATCGCACATCGTCCAATACCTTACCCTTGGCGCCGCCGCTCAGCGACCAGTCTTCCTCGTGAATGGTCTCGGCCGGAACGAAGCCGGACGGGTCGATGATCTTGTTCCCCGCCGTACCGTTGAGATTGGGCGCGCGATAGTTTTGGAAGGATTCGCCGCGCCGTCCCGCGCCCGTGCCGAAGAGATAGAGCTGCACGCCATTGTCGAGCTCATATCCGGCGTTGAGGCCGGCCGAGCCGGTGATATAGGCCGCATCGCCGATGATGGCTGACACATTGGGATCGACCCAAGGATAGGGCGTGCCGGGGCCGACGCGTAGGCCGGTTCCGTCCTGCGTGCGGTCCGGTCCCGTCTGATTGCTGTGCAGATGCGAGGTGAGATCGGCGCCGAGCGTCAGAAATCCCTGGTCGCCGAGCGCGAAGCTCTTGTCCGCCTGCAGATTGCGCGTCAGCCCATTGCCATGCGTGTTGGGATTGTAGCTCTGCCCATAGGAGCCGACGAGCGCGGAGAGTCCGCCGCCCTCGGAATCAGCTTTCAATATGACGTTGATCACGCCGGCGATGGCGTCGGATCCATATTGGGCGGCGGCGCCGTCCTCGAGAATCTCGACGTGATCGACGAGCGCAACGGGTATGAGATCGAGATCGGCGCCGGCCGCGCCCTTGGTGAAGCCGGTCGAGGACAGATTGGCGGTGCCGTGCCGCCGCTTGCCGTTGACGAGCACGAGCACATGGCTGGCGGTCAGGCCGCGCAGCCGCGGCGAGCGCACCAGATTGTTGACGTCGCCGCCGACGCCATAGATCGAATAGGAAGGATCGAGCCGCTGCAGCGCATCGACGAGATTCGTGCGTCCCGTCGCCTTCAGCCGCTCGCCGCTCACAACCGTGATCGGCGCCGTGCTCTCGCGCGCCTTGACGCCATAATCGCGTGTGCCGGTCACGATCACATCCTCGACCGCCGCCTCACGCGGTTTCTGCTCGCCGCGGTCCAGCGCTCGCGCCGATGGCGACAGAATCGCCGCCGCCAGCGCCAGCGCGCTCGCGCCGAGGCGTTTGGCCAGCGGGGGGAATGATGGAGAGGCTGCGTGAGCGGAGCGGAGGTCGGCGCGAAGGAAAGTCATTGCTAGTCTCCTCAAAAAAGAACGAATTGGCGTGCTCGCGCCGGCCGATGTCGATCGACGTCCATCGGGCTGAATTATGCGCAGCCTAAACGCTGCGCTCGAGCTCATGCAAGGCAAAATTGTCAATCAATTCAATACATATAGCAGTATCTGTAGAATTAATTCCATTGTTATCGAGGATATCCGAAGCATATATTTCGAATACGCGGCGCTCTTCGTCGA